>JAICLL010000052.1 GCA_025927475.1 Pirellulales bacterium | reverse complement strand
GCGTTTGGCAAGCCCCCGCTAAACGAGCTGCCCCACCACGTGGGGCTGGCTGCCCGGGTCGAGCGGCGCCGCGCGACGACGATCGGCGTGCCGCTGTTTGTTGGTTGGCGGCGACCGACGATTCTGCTGCCCGAAGGCTTGGCGCGCTCGGCAACTCCGCAGGTCATGCGAGCGGTTTTGCTGCACGAGCTGGCCCACGCGCGGCGCGGCGACTATGCCTGGAACCTGCTGCTGCGGCTGACGCAGGCCATCTATTGGCCGCATCCGTTGATTTGGTTGTCGGGCAAGGCCATCGCGCGGGTGCGCGAAGAGGCGTGCGACCGGGTGTGCGTTTACTGGCTCGGCGACGCGGCGACGTATCGCCAGACGCTCGTCGAGTTGGCGGCGGGGTTGGTGCGCCGTCCAGCGGCAAGTCTGGGCATGGCCATCGCCCGTACCACGCGACTCGAGCGGCGATTGGCACAGCTTGAGCGTGGCCGGGCGCTGCCGCGCTGTCTGCTGAGTTGGCCAGCCCGAGCTGGCTTGTGCTGCGCGATCATAATCGCGGCCGGGGGGCTGGCTGTGCTGCACCTCGACCGGACGTCTTCAGCAAGCGCCGAAGAACCGGGGGCGAAACCCTCTTCAGCCGACGAACCGGCAAAGCCGGTCGAGCGGGATGCCCAGGCATCTGCGAACCGCGTCGCCCAACCTGCCGGCAACGACGCAACTCCCGCGGAAACCAACAAGCCCGACGACGATGAAGCCGAAGCCAAATCCGCAGCGGCGGCAAATCGGCCCGTCAAGGTGCGCGTGGCCAAAGTGCGGCGCGAAGATTTTGTGCTCAAAACGGTGCAGATGTGCTCGGTGGTGGCGTCGCGCACCGTGCAGTTGCACTCGCGCGTGTCGGGCATCATCACTCGCCGCAACGCCGAACTGGGCGATCGCGTGAAGAAGGGCGACGTGCTCGCCGAAATCGACGCGCCGGAAATCGCCGAAGACGTTTTGATCGCGCAAGCCGACGCCGATGAAGCCGCGGCCGCACACGCCAAGGCCCAGGCCGGTGTTCTGGTGGCCGAAGCGAACGTTGCCGAGGCCGACGCCATACTTGTCCAGAACGCAATCGAGCTTGAGGCAGCCGCCGGAAAAGTCGCCCATCGCGCCAAGGTGATGGAACGCGTCCAAAAACTCATCGAACAACGAGGGGTCGAGGCCGCTCTGGCCGATGAAAAACAAGAGGAAGTGCGCGAAGCCCAGGCGGCCGAGCGCGCCTTGAAGAGCGCGCGAAGGGCCGCCGAAGCGAATATCAGCCGCGCGAAAGCGGAAGTCGAGGCGGCTCAGGCGGGATTGCAAGTCGCCAAGCTGCGCGCCCAAGCGGCTCAGCGGCGTCTGGGGCGCATTCGCCAGCACACGGACTACCTGCAAATCCGCGCGCCGATCGACGGCGCCGTCACCGCCATCGGCGCCAACGTCGGATCGATAACGGCGGGCGCCGGCAAAGGCGAGCCCCTGTTTGCCATCTCTTCCGTCGATACCCTGAGGGCGGTGGTCGAGCTGCCCGAACGCGACGCTTTACGCGTCGAGCGCGGCCGCGTGGCAGGCATTCGGTTTGATGCCCTACCGGGGCGCACCTTCAAGGCCAAGGTGAGCCGCATGGCCTATGCGTTCAGTCCTATTCGGACGTTGCGAACCGAGATTGATCTCAACAACCACGAGGGTCTGTTGCGCCCCGGCATGTTCGGCGCCGCCACAATCGACCTTGAAACACATGCAAATGCATTAACGATTCCGAACGCGGCCTCTTTCCTTGAAGAAGGCAAGGGCTACACGGTGTATCGCGTTGTCAATGGCCGTGCGGTGGCAACGCGAGTCAATCTTCTTTCCGATCACGTCAGCACGTTTGCGGTCTTGGACGGCCTGGCGGAAGGCGATGTCGTCATTACCCACGTCATCTCGGGCGCGTATCCGAATATCGAATTAAGCAAGAGTTTCCGAGCTCTTGCCGATGGCGTTCCGGTCGAGATCGAACCGGACGACGCCGAGGAATCGCAGTGATTGATGTAACAGCCACTGGCTTCGGCCATCGGCATCGTCTGCACCACGCTCCTGGCCGGCCGCATGGCAAGCGTTGATGAACGTCTTTGTTTACGAGCATTTGACCGGCGGCGGATTGCTGCCAGGGCACGACGCCGCCTGGCGGTCGTTGGCCGCCGAGGGTCGGGCAATGGTGCAGGCGCTGGCCGCCGATTTTGCCGCACTCGATGGCGCGCGGGTCACTTGCTTGCGCGACGCACGTGCCGAGACATGGCACGTCGCCGGTTGCCGCATGATCGACGTGACCAGTGCCGAAGAACACCGCCAACAATTCGACGTTTGTGCGGCCAGCGCCGATTGGTCCCTGATCATCGCGCCGGAAATCCATGGCATTTTGCTCAACCGCTGCCGCCGCGTTGTGGATGTCGGAGGGCGGTTGCTCGGGCCAGCGCCGCAGCTCGTCGCCTTGGCCAGTGATAAGCAGCGCACGATCGAACATCTGCAAGCCGCGGGCGTGCCGACGCCGGAAGGGTTCTCGTTGAATTCTGGCGGCGCCTGGCCTCGTGATTTCTCTTACCCGGCCGTCTGGAAGCCGCGCGACGGGGCCGGTTCGCAGGGTATCCTGGTGATTGGCGCCGCGAGTGATCCGCCGCATCAGCCGGCTGGAGTCGCCGGACGGCTGGAAAGATTTTGCGGGGGCATGCCCGTGAGCGTCGCGTTGCTCGCTGGGCCCCGGGGATGCACCGCCCTGCCCGCCTGCCGGCAATTGCTCAGCCAGGATGGCCGACTGCGGTATCTCGGCGGCAGCGTGCCCCTGCCGGCGCCCCTTGCCGGGCGCGCGGCTCCGCTGGCCAGGCGCACCGCGGCGGCACTGGGCGACGCCCGCGGGTATTTCGGGATCGACCTGGTGCTCGGTGAAGATCCCGGCGGCAGCGAGGATGTGGTCATTGAAATCAATCCGCGCTTGACGACTTCGTATCTCGGCTTGCGCGTGCTCTGCCGGCAGAACCTGGCTGGCGCCCTGCTATCCGCAGCGATCGGAAAGCCGATCGATTTATCGTTTCGGTCGGAGCCGGTGCGCTTCACCGTTGCCGGTCACCTGGGCGACTCCTAGAATGCCTTGCGACCGGCCAGGGCTTCTTTCACCGCATCGCATCTCATGCCGCATGAACTTTGGACGATCGGCCATTCGAATCGTTCGATCGACGAGTTACTGGGCTTGTTGACGGGCGCCAACATCGAATTGTTGGCGGACGTGCGGCGCTACCCCGGCTCGCGGACGCATCCCCATTTCAATCGCGACGCTCTCAAGCAATCGTTGAGCGACGTGGGAATCGATTATCGGCATCTGGAGGACTTGGGAGGCAGGCGCTCGACGCGCTTAGCCGATTCGCCGAATACGGCTTGGCGCGTCGACTCGTTCAATCGTTACGCCGATTACATGACCACGCCGCCGTTTGCCGACGCTTTGGCGGAATTGACCGACCTGGCCGAGCGACAGCGGACGGCGATCATGTGTTCCGAGGCGGTTCCCTGGCGCTGCCATCGCCGTTTGATCGCCGACGCCATGATCGTGCGCGGTTGGTCGGTGTTCGACATCATGGGGCCGGGAGCGGCCAGGCCGCATGCCATGACCGAGTTTGCCCGTTGGCGTGAAGGGCAGCTCTCCTATCCCGGGCTGCTGTCTTAGTTGCCGACGTGGTTCAGGCTTCCGTTTTGCCGCAGGTCGATTTCTTGGGGGCCGCGCGGGCCTTCGAGAGTGCCGCGGTCGGCATGGTAGTGACGAAGCCGAGCCAGCTTCTCCGCGGCGGCTTTTTGCTCGGCTTCTTCCGTGGTGGGCGCGGCGCCCCAGCGAATGCGCGTGCCTTCTTTGGTGAACAGATCGAACTCAAACAGGTTGCCCGACGCCGCGGATCCCTCGGCATCCAGGGCAATGCGATGCAGGCCCAGCTCTTCCCAGGCGTCGCCGAGCACGGCGGCCAGCCGCGCTGCGGCCACCACGCGCGGATCGGTCCAGCGCGTGCCGGCGGGCGGACCCGTCGTCACTTCGATTTCTGTCAGCCGCGGATAACGGCCGGCTTCGAGCGGCGAAAAATCGCGCGTCTGAAGCTGTACGCCCTCCGCGTCGATCGGCAACAAACCTCCCGACACCTGCACCATCAGCATCGGCCGGCGGTAGACCAACTCGACTTCCACGCCGTTCGGCGGGCGCTTGATCACGCGCTCGACCTTCGCCACCCAGGGATGAGCTTCGAAGGCTTCGTACAACCGCCGCGCGAGCTGATCGTCGAGAATCGACAGCGGGCCTTCCAGACTGGCGTCGCGCACGACTTCGGCTTTCACGTCACTGCGAATCCAATCGGGCGGCGAAGTAATGGTAACGCTATCGGCGGTGACTTCATATTGCGCCGACGCGGCGACATGCTCGCGCACGGCGCACCAGAGCGCATAGCTGCCGCTGGCCAGCGCCGCCAGCAGCAAGCCGGCGGTCGCCAGGCGGCGCAGCGGTCGGCGCTGCGCCGCACGAACCGGTTTCGGCGAGGCTTGGGTCTCGTTTTGCTTGAGGGGAGCTGCCGCGTTCATGATTGCGACTCCATTCTGTTAAATCCAGGTAGGTTCCGTTCTCTACCGAGCACCCCGCCTGGTTACCAAACCTCGATCTCCAATTCGAGTTCCACGCCCGAGCGGTCGGCCACGCGGCTGCGCACCAGGTCGATCAGCCGCAGCACGTCGTGCGAGGTGGCGCCGGGTTCAGCGATGATGAAATTGGCGTGTCGATCGCTGACCTCGGCCCCGCCGACGCGCGTTCCCTTCAGCCCGGCCTGGTCGATCAGCACGCCGGCGTTTAGCCCGCTGGGACTCTTGAAAATGCAGCCGGCGCTTTGGTGCCCCAGCGGCTGGCTGGCTTTCTTGACAATCCACTGTTTCTGCATCCGCTTGGTGAGCTCATCGGGATCTTCTTCATCCAGCTCGAACTCGGCCGACAAAATGACCAGCTCGTCGAGGCTGCTCTGGCGATAGGCGAACACCAGCTCGTCGCGCGCGCGTTCGACCACTTCGCCAGCGGCGGTCATCACGGTGGCGCGGCTGGCCCACTGGCCCACGTCGCCGCCGCGGCTGCCGGCGTTGCCGTGCAGCGCCCCGCCGATCGTGCCGGGGATGCCGACCAGCGCCTCTAACCCGGCCAGACCCTCGCGCACGGCGGTGGAAATCAAATGGCCCAATTTGGCGCCGCCGCCCGCGGTCAGCCGGCGGCCGAGGCGTTCGATGTCGGCAAAGCCGGGGTCGGCCAGCCGGATGACGACGCCCGGCACTCCTTCATCGCGCACCAAGATGTTCGATCCGCCGCCGAGAATCCGCACCGGTAGCTCGTCGTCGCGGCAGCGGCGGACCAGCGCGGCCAACTCGTCGGGGCTGCGGGGCTCGGCAAAGTATTCCGCCGGCCCGCCCACATGCAGCCAGGTGTGCGGGGCCAGAGGTTCATCCGGCCGCACGATAGCTTCGAAGTCGTCCTGTAGAGGCATTCCAAACGTTCCGAATCTCGCCCGCGCCCAAAGTGAGCAGAATATCGCCGCCGCGCACCGCCGAACATACCGCCTCGAAAATGGTTTCCAGGCGATGCTCGTCGATCGCGTCGGCGCCTCGCGCACGCACCCGCTCGGCCAGCTCCGCCGCGGTCGCCTTCCCCTCAGCCGATGAACTTTCAGACGCCCCGGAAACCTCGGCGACGGCTACCCGATCGGCATCTTGCAGACTGCCGGCCAGCTCATCGAGCCAGGGGCGAGTGCGCGAGACCTGCTGAGGCTGAAAGATACACCAAATACGGCGGTTGGGGAACATCTCGCGGAGAGCCCGCAACGCCGCTCGAATCTCGATCGGGTGGCGGGCATCGTCATCGAACCACACCGCCCCCTGCCAAAAGCCGACCCGCTCCAGCCCGCGTTTCAGTCCGGTGAAGCGACGGATTCCCTCGCGGATGGCTTCCGCGTCGGCGCCCGTCTGCCCGGCGAGACATGCCGCGGCCAATGCATTGAGCACATTCTCTCGCCCTGGCACGCGCAGGGCAAACTCCCCCAGCACCTCGCCAGCCACCGCGATTTCAAAGCAGTATCGCCCGCCGTCGCCGTGCAGCCACTGGGCCTGCCAATCGGATCGGGGCTCGAGGCCAAAGGTCACGACGCGGCAGGTCGCTTTTTCGGCCACACGCCGGGCGGCGGGGCAGTCGCCGTTGACCACCAGCACACCGCTGCCGGGCAACCGGCGGGCAAACTGTTCAAATCTCGCTTCGAGGTCGCCCAGCGCGGCATCTTCCTGAAGCTCGATACCCAAGATTGCAGCGACCTGCGGCGATAAGTTCAAAAACCCACTGCGGTCGTCGCAGGCTTCGGTCAGAAAATGCCGACCCCGGCCGCGGTGTGCACCCGAATTCGCGCCTAGTGGCGTGCCTGTGCTCACTACCGTTGGGTCGAACCCCGCGGCAGACAGGATCGACGCCGCGATGGCCGTGGTGGTGCGTTTGCCGCGCGTGCCGGCCACCGCCAGTCCAACGCGGCCCATCATCAACTCGCCCAGCATCTGCGGACGGCTGAATTGCCGAATGCCCAATGCAGCGGCCCGCTGGCGCTCAACGTGGTAGGGTTCGACCGCATCGCTGTAGATCAACAAGTCGGTCGTGGTCTCGACGTTGCCGCTGGCATAGCCGCGAAACGTGCGAATGCCGCCGCTCCACAGCCAGTGCGGCGGCTCGCCGGCAGCCGAACCAGTGACGGTCCAACCTTCGGCCACCAGCAGTTCGGCCAAGGCAGCCATTCCCACATCGGCGATGCCGACCAGATGTACCTTGCGATCGGCGAGCATCGCCCACCGGCGCGGAGCACACCGGGTGGCCTGCAAAGCGTGGTTCAAACGGGAAATCCTTAGAAGACATGACGGGGGGCGAGATGATACGTTGCGAATGGCTGTCGAGTCAATGCAACTGTGGTCAACGCAGCGTTGAAAACTGCCACGCGGAAGCATGGCTTGCGACTTTACCACTCGCCCGCCGCGGCTTCGAGAATCACGTGCTCCAGGCCCTCGACCACGCGGGCCATGCGAGCGTAATCGAGCGTGTCAGGCGTGTCGCTGGCACGGTGATAGTTCGGGTTCCGAAAGACGGCGGTGTCGGTGATCATCACCGCCTGATAGCCCTCTTGCCAGAACGACCAATGGTCGGACCAGCCGACGCCCGGCATCACGCCCGGCACGGCGCCCGCTTCGGTCGGAAATTCCAGGTTTTTCCGCAGCGAACTGAGCACGCGATGCACCAACGGCCGCGAAGCCACATTGCCCACCACTCCCACGAAGTCGCCCACCGAGGGATACACCACTCCCAACGGCGGCGGATAGCGCTGGCTTTCGGCTTCGTCGCTATAGTAGCCGAGCGTCTCGAGGCTCAAGACGCACACCAGGTTTTCATTCAATTCGCGCGAACGATGCGCGTAGGACCACGACCCCATCGACGGCTTTTGAAAGTAAGGCGGCTCTTCATTGGTGAAGGCCACAAAGCGCAACGTCCGCCGCGGCTGGCTGCCCGCGAATCGGCGAGCGAGCTCCAACAGGGCGGCCGTGCCGCTGGCGTTGTCATCGGCGCCGGGCGTGCTCGGATAGGTGTCGTAATGCGCCCCGACGACCACGATCTCGTCGGGGCTCGCCGCGCCTGTCAGGGCGACTTCCAGGTTGTAACACTCCTGGCCATCGACCTCATACACCTGGCGCGAGACTTCGTAGCCGGCGGACCGCAGTTGCGACTCGATATAGTTAGCCGCCTGGATGAGTTGCGGATAGCGCCGCAAGTTGCGATCGCCGATCTCATCGGCCAGTCGCACGACATGGCGTTGCAGCGCTTCCGATAAGTCGGTCGCTTCCGGATCGAGCGGCGGCAGCGGGCCGGCAAAACTTTCGCCGGGCATCGAGAACATCACCCGCCAGGCGACCGCGCTTGCCACTGCCAGCGCCAGCAGCAGGCCCGCGACGAATTTCAATCGCCGCCGCCATTTATGCGGAGGTTTTTGCAGGGTTCGTTGTCTGTCTTGCATTTGTGCTTGCTCCGCCTGCTGAGGTCTGATTGGTTTCGACAACTCAAATCCGATACTCGTTGGCGTGTTGCCGCGAGGTAGGGTGGGCCGAGCGCAGCGAGTCCCACCGTCTGGCGGTGAGTCCGCGCGGCAACGATGATCCGGCGAATGGTGGGACTCGCTGCGCTCGGCCCACCCTACACCTCCGCACTCCCCATTCCGCACCCCGCATTTTCTATTCTCCCCAACGCCGCATCAGCACGTGCTCAATGCCAAGCTGGTCGCAAATGCGGGCCACGATGAAATCTACAAGATCGCCGAGTGATTGCACGCCGTGATACCAGCCGGGCATGGCCGGCAGCACCACCGCGCCCGCCTCGACCGCTCGCCGCATGTTGTCGAGGTGAACGATCGAAAGCGGCGTTTCGCGCGGCACCAGAATCAGCTTGCGACGCTCCTTCAAATGCACATCGGCGGCGCGGTGAATCAGGTTGTCCGAGGCGCCGTGCGCGATGGCGCTGAGCGTTCCGCCCGAACAAGGGCACACCACCATGCCGGCGGTCAACGACGATCCGCTGGCAATCGGCGCCAGCAGATCGCGATAGGCGTGGTACGTCGCCGTGCCGCGCGCGGATTCACCGGCAGTCGGCTGGGGCGGCCTGCTTAGCACCTCGGCCAAGAGCGAGCGCTGCGCGGCGAGCCTTCCGCGATCGGGCAGCAAGTCTTCCAGGCGGAAGCGCTCGAGATCGACCTCCAGGCCAAGCTCGTGTTTGAGCACTGCCTGGCCGGCCGGGCTGAGCGAAAGTTGCACGTCGCAGCCCGACCGCAGCAAAACATCGAGCAGCCGAACGGCATAAATCGCGCCGCTCGCTCCGGTCATGCCTACGACGATGTTGGGTTTCATTTGACGCCAATATAAAGCGTGGCGACGCCGAGCGTCAGCGGCCGACAGGCAACATTCGATAAGCCGGCCCCCCGCATCCGCTCGACCAGCGCCTCGCCCGAAGGAAACTCGCCGACGCTTTCGGGCAGATAGCGATAGGCGTCATGCCGGTTGCGCGACAGCGCTTGCCCGATGCGGGGCAGCACACGTCGAAAGTACCAGCGATAGATCGCTCGCAGAGGTTGCCGCCGGGGCATCGAAAACTCGAGCACCACCACGCGCCCGCCGGGCCGGCAGACGCGGGTCATTTCGCGCAGTCCGCGATCGGTGTCGGTCACATTGCGCAGCCCGAACGCGACACACACCATCGAGAAGTAATCGCCAGGGAATGGCAGCCGCTGGGCGTCGGCTTCGACAAAGGCCACCTGCCCGTTCGCGCCAGCCCGCACCCGCTTCTGTTCGCCGAGCACCAGCATAGGGTGACAAAAATCGGCGGCGACAATTTGCGCCTGCCCGCGGCTGGCTCGGTAATAGGCCAACGCCAGGTCGCCGGTGCCGGTGCAGAGATCGAGAATCGGGCCATCGCCGGGCGGCGCTCGCCGCACGGTCTGCCAGCGCCAGTAGCGGTCGATATTGAGCGAGAGCAGGTGGTTGAGCAGGTCGTAACGCCCGGCGATCTCGCCAAACATCCGCCGCACCCGCGCTTCCGATTTATCGATCATACGCTACGCGGGCCGCGGGCCAGCCGCCAATGAATTGCAAAAACGACGGTGTCAATCAATACCACAATCAGCACGAAGATTCCACTTTGCTGCGCCGCTCGGCGCTCGCTCGCCAGTGCGTCAGCGAGGGCAGCTTGTCGCGCGCGTGTAACCTCGGCTTCCGGCCGTCCTTTCGCGTCCCAGAAACGAAGATACGACTCATTCGACGAGTAGATTTCGTAGTTGGGCAAAGTGAATTTCGGGATTCCGATCTGCACGACGTCGTACAGACCGATTCCCAGCGCGATCATCAGGCATACCAGCGAGCTAAAGCAGACGGTCAGCGCGTAACTTTGGATCCGCGACTGGGGCGCCTCTCGGTTTTGGCTGGTCATGCGGCGTCTCCGCGGCTGGGCAACATCACACCAACCGCAGCGCTCGCCGCCGGATTAACTCACGCGAGTCTTGATTCTACGACCAACCGCCACGCGATAGCAATCGGGCGCCGTCCGGTCGGTTTTGGCTTGCTTGAGGACGACTGATCGCGTAGGCTCAGAAGATGCCGACAGTCTTGCGGTATGGACCCTATCGTTTTTTCTTTTATGCAGGTGATGGGAACGAGCCGCCGCATGTTCATGTCGAGCGAGACAGTTGCGAGGCTAAGTTTTGGCTGGTACCAATACGTTTGGCACGCAGTCACGGTTTTGCTCGATCGGAACTGCGACAAATTCGGTCCATGATCGCGCAGCATCACAACGTATTATTGCACGCCTGGAATGAGTACTTCGGCCACTAAGCTGCATGCAGTTCAAGCAATTGGCGTCGAAATTACCGACGATGCGCTCACGGCCGATCTATCGGACGGGCGGACGATTTCCGTGCCGCTCGGCTGGTATCCGCGATTGGCGCACGGAACCAAACATGAGCGAGATCAGTGGCGGCTAATTGCGGACGGCGCCGGAATTCATTGGCCCGACCTGGACGAGGACGTCAGCATCGAGAATTTGCTTGCCGGTCAACCTTCCGTCGAAAGTCAGCAATCGTTTCAAAACTGGCTCGCGCAACGCGCTCAATGAGCAAGTCGCGGCCCCGTCCGGCTTGCGTGGATACTGTGTTTCCAGGGCTTTGGGCTAGCTTACCATCCCGTTCACCGATCCGGGCAAGCCGCATCGGGTCAAAAGCGCAACATCGAAACTTGCGCTTCTGCCTAACCGCAGGGGGCCCCGAAAGAGGTTCACGCGGCGCGCTGGCGAGCTATCGCCGCGGCTGCGGCATCCATCCGGTCGCCAAAATTGACGAGCGACCGAATCGAATATGGCTGCTTGCTTTGGCTTTCGTAATAGGTGCGCACGCATACCTCACCTAGCAAGCCCAGCACCAAGAACTGCAAGCCCGCCAACGTGGCAAACACCGTGAGAAGCAACAGCGGATTGCCCGTCATGTCGATGCCTTGGCCCAGCTTCATCGCCACGGTTGCGGCGGCCGCCGCGGCGCCGGCCAGCAGGCTGGCCAGACCCAGCCCGCCGAAGAGCCTCATCGGGCTGCTCTGATATTGGATCATGTATTTGACCGTCATCAGATCGAGCACTACGCGCAAGGCGCGGGACATGCCGTATTTCGACTTGCCGAAGCGGCGCGGATGATGTCGCGTGACCACCTCGGCGCAACGCGCTCCGCGCCAATGGGCGAGAATCGGGATGAAGCGGTGCATCTCGCCATAAAGCTGTAGCTCGCCGGCGATTTCGCGGCGCATGGCTTTCAGCGTGCAGCCAAGATCGTGTACGGCAAAGCCGGTGACACGCGAAATCAGCCAGTTGGCCAGCTTCGACGGCAGCTTGCGGCTGACGAAGGCGTCCTGCCGGTTTTTACGCCAGCCGTGCACCAGGTCGAAACCTTCGTCGAGCCGTGCCAGCAGCAGGGGAATGTCGGCCGGATCATTCTGCAAATCGGCATCGAGCATCACGACCACTTCGCCCGAGGCCAACTGAATGCCGGCGCTCAGGGCCGCAGTTTGGCCGAAATTGCGGCGAAAGTGAACCACCTTCACGGCGGCGTCGGCCGCGGCGAGCCGATCGAGCGCATCGCTGGTGCCGTCGGTCGAGCCGTCGTCGACCAACAGCAGCTCATACAGTTGTCCCAGCGTGCGCGCGGTCTGCGTCAAGGCCGCATACAGCGGCTCGACGGTTTCGCGTTCGTTATAAATGGGGATGACGATGGAGAGGCCCATCATGATTTTCCATGTCGATTCAACGAATTCAGCGGTGGCCGTTCCTCGAGGGGCGGCGCAACATCGAACCGCAATTCACGGAACGCCACGGAGGGCGTTCCCTACAGACGTCAAACGTAACAATGCACTGTTTTTCTCGCGCCCAGTCAGACACTCCTCACCTGTCCGCCCCGCTGATACGCCGCGCCAACTCAGGTGGCCGTCCGAGCAGCAATACCTCGCCCGTGCGCAAAAAGCGCCGCTGGCGAGCGACGACATGGGTGCCGCCGGGCAATGCCGGCTTCAGCCGCTCAAAATCGCGCGCGGTGCAAACCACCATGGCCTCGGGCGCCTCGGCGAGATAACGGGCGACTTCATCGGCGCCGTAAAACTGCTCTACGTGGTTTCCGGCGTAAAACACCAGGCTCGGCAGGTTATAGTCGAACGTGGCCAAGCGCGGCGGCCCCGCTTGAAGCCGCCGCGCCAGCGACACCAGCGGCTCGCTGTTTTGATGACGGCTGATCGCAGGCGCGGCAAAGCCAAACGTCACGACGATAAATGCCAGCGAACCCGCCGCCATCACGGCGACGGCGCCTTGCGGGCGGCGGCCTGCCCAGACGCAGCCCGCAATTCCGCTGAGAATCAACGGCCCGCCCACGCACGCCACCCAAGCGTCGCCCGGCAGGACATGCCGGGCAAAAACCAATAGACCCACGCACACGCCCGCGCCGCAGATCGCGAGCGTCGCCCAGGCGAGGCGCGGCAACCAGCGCGAGACAAGCTGTGGGCTGGCAATCCAGCCCTCGAGCCAGGCGGCGGTCAGCAAGGCCAGGGCTGGGTAGGCCGGCAGCACATAGCTGGGCAGCTTCGTGCCCGACAATGAGAAAAATCCAATCCAAACACCCGCCCAACACGTCACGAATAAATACGCCGCCCAGCCGCGGTCGTCTTTCAAGCGCCGCCGAAGCTGCGCGAGCGCCGCCAGCAACAAAACCGACCAAGGAAAGAACCCGAACAGCACGGCCGGCAGATAGTAGACGATCGGTCCTCGGTGGCCTTCCATCGGAGCGAGAAACCGCCCGACGTTGTGGCGGCCGAAAAAACCAGCCAGCCAATCGCCATCGGTGCGCAAACCCACCGCCGCATACCACGGCATGGCAATCAGCGTCGTCATCAGCAGCGCGGTGATGGGCCGCAACTTCCAGAAAACCCGTATCCAGGCCGCGGGCGAAATGGCCCGGCGCCACCAGATGAACCGGTTCGGCGCCGCTGGCGAGGCAATGGCTTGCCTCACCAAGAGTAGATAGCTGCCCAACACGGCGCCAGGCAGGACCAGCGCCACCGGCCCTTTGGCTAAAGCGCCGGCGGCCAAGGCGGCATAGATGGCGGCCCAAGTCGGCCATTGTTTCGGCAGATAATCGTCCAGCGCATCGGCCCCAGCCAGCGTCGGGCCGGCGCCCCAGGTGGCGCGCACAAACAGGAGCATGGCCAGCGTGGTGCAAAAAATGAGCGTCGAGTCGGGCGTGGCGGCCCGCCCCGCGACAACAAACATCAAACTGGTCGCCAGGATCCAACCCGCCCAGAATCCAACCCTCGAGCCAAAGAGCATTCGCCCCAAGTGATAGGTCGTCAGCGTCGTGCCGACAGCCAGCAGGGCCGACCAAAAGCGCGCGGCGAATTCACTGACGCCGAACGCCTGGTAGGCCGAAATCATCAGCCAATAAACCAGGGCCGGCTTATCAGAGCGCAGAGTCTGGTTGAAGGTCGGCGTGATCCAATCGCCGCGCTCGAACATTTCGCGGGCGCATTGGGCGTTTTTCGGCTCGTCGTCGTCCCAGAGCCGCGGCTGGCCCAGGTTGGCAAAAAAAACCAACGCCGCAACGAGAAGCAGTAGAACCTGATGCTGGATCCTGGTGGCCATGGAGCGAGAGCTGCGAGTACGAGCGCGAAACCGGCGCGGCAGTGTAAAGAAACGACCGCGCAGGCGGCAACGCCAGTTTGCGCGTGGCGGCGGATTCGTCATCAGCGTCTGCGCCGACTTTGAGTCAAAACCGACCGGGGGTGCATTCTGCTTACTTGCGCTCGCGCTGCTTCTGCTTGCGCGAGGCGGTCGAGCCGTTGCCGGCGGGGGCGGGATTGACGCGCGCGGATTGTCCTGCGCTGGCCGCTCCGCCCGACGACGGCTTGGCCAGCGTCTTGGGCACCAACTTCCGCTCGGCAATGCCCCACAGACTGGAGGCGATGAAATACAGACACAAGCCACTGGCCACTTTGAAGAACATGACGCCCATGAAGATCATCATGTATTGCATCATCTTCTGCTGCATGGCGGCCTGGTCATCGGTGGGAGGCGGCAGCACCATTTTTTGCTGCCAGATAAACAAGCCAATCGTGAGCAGCGGCAAGATATTCAGGTAGGGGCCCAGCCAGCCGGTTTCGCCCGTCAGGTAGTCCCAGGGAATCGCCCGCTGCCAATACCAAAGCATGTCGGGGGCGCCCAAGTTCGAGCACCACCGCACCGATTCGCTGATCAACGGCGCTTGCCGCAGTTCGATATCGACCGACAGCGAGCGATATAGCCCCAGAAAGATCGGCAATTGAATCAGCGCGGGCAGACAGCCGCTGAGCGGATGAAAATTGTGCTTGCGATACAGCTCTTGCTGCGCCTTCATCCGCTGCTCGGGGGCGCTTTTGTATTTCTCGGCGATTTTTTTGATCTCCGGCTGCAGCTCTTGCATCTTGGCCGCGTTCATCGCTTGCTTGCGGCTGATCGGGAAGATGCAGGAACGCACCAGCACCGTGAGCATGATGATCGACAGCCCGTAATTGCCCACCAAGCCGTAGAAAAAATGCAGGATCGCCAACATCCGCGTCGAGACCCAGCCAAACAGCCCGTAATACACCAGATCGCCCAGACCCTGCGGTTGGGCATACTGGGCCAACAGTTCGGGGCGCTTGGGCCCGGCGAAAATCTGGAAATCTTGCGTCAGTTTTTGACCGGCCGCCAGCTCGGCCGGCTGGCTGATCAGGCGGCAAGAGACATCGACGAGTTTCTTACGATACTTGTCGTCGGGCACGGGGCCGACACGAATGGGCGCCACTTCGGCGAATTTCGCCGCACCTTCGCCCCGAGGAATAAGCACCGAGGCAAAATACTGCGCATCCACCCCGGCGTACACGACGCTGGGTGGCGTATAGCGAGGCGGCAGCTTATCTTCGGCGATGCGACTGGCCATGACCTGCGCGTATTTGAATCCGACGTCCTCGTAACCTAACACCACATCGCGAATGCCGGGCGAATTGGTCCACTCGTGCCCGATCTTCGACGAATACGCATACCACCAGCCTTCGGTCGGCAAGCCCGTGGGACCATCGAGCCGGTAGGCCACTTGCTTTGCCTCGTCGCCGGTATTCTCAATCTCGACGCGCAGATTCAGGTGATAGGCCGGGGCGTCTTTGTTTTCTTGCTGGTCCGGCGGCAGGCGATCGAGGCGATACGTTTTGGTGAGCTTGAGCTGCTCATCGTCCAGCAGCCATTCGAACGCCACTTGATCGGGTTTCTCGGCATCGCGCCGCACCGTCCAGTTGCCGGTGCGCAGCGAAAGGCCGGGCAACTCGCTCTCGTCTTTGTCGATTTCCGTGCCGCCGATCTTTTGCATCGTCAGCAAGAACGACAGGGGGTCTTTGCCCTCGGGGCGGACGACTTCCAACGGGCGGCGGGCCAGCGTCGCGGAGAGGTTTTGCAACTTGCCGGCGCGCTCGACCGAAAGCTCGACCACCATGCCCGGCTCTTTTTGACGAACGGCGAGCTCCAAATCGAGCGGGCCGCTGATCTTTTCGCCGTCGAGCGCGGTGACGATGTCGCCGACCTTCAGGCCGGCGCGGTCGGCCGGCGTACCGGGTCCGACGACGCGAGCGCGGCAGCCGCGTTTGCCTTTGGGCAGTTCGCCCTCGAGATGCCCCAGGTAGCCGCCGCGGTCTTCGATATCATGAAACCGCGAACTGTTGAGTTCGATGCGTTCGACGGCGGCGCCCCGATTGGTGAGCGTGACGAGCATCCGGTAGGGCTGCGTCGGGTCGCCCGAACCAAGCGTAATCCACTCATCGGCAACCTGCTTCGGCGGTGCCGCCGGCTTCGCTTTCGGCTTGGCTTTGTCTTTTCCGGCGTCGTCTGCGGCCGCGCGCTGTTCGTCCGGCTTTTTCGCTCGGGCGATCTTTTTCGGCTCGGCTTTCTTGCCGGCGCCGTCGACGTTCTTCGCGGCGTTCTTGTCGGCGTTCTTATCGGCGGCCTGATTCGCCTGCTCGCGCGGGGCCGCCGCCGGGCGATGCTTTTGCATCCACCACATGACCGCAAAATTGACGATCAACACGGCGGCCGACGCCACCAGAAACTTCTGAAACTGCTTATCCATGCGATCCAGTTATGATTTAGTTATCAAGCGATATTCAAGTAAGCGACCTAGTGTGCAGATGCGGCTAGCCGCCTCAACGCTCCCACGGCGCCTTCAACGGGGCGCCACCGCATCTTCAAGGGTGCCACGACATCCGTCGCGGCGCGAGCAGCGTTAAGATGCCTCTCTCAACGTGGCCGCCGCGACGAATTCCGCTGCGTCCCCGCCGCCAAGGTCTGCTGTTCGCCATCACGACGCTCTCAACGTGGCCGCCGCGACGAATTCCGCTGCGTCTGAGGGCCCATGCCTTCCGCGCCGCGGCGGAAGCCGTGGCACCCCTAAAATCCACCGTGGCATCCTCAAATGCACCGCGGCGCCTGGAGCGGGCCCTGGAGTTCACCGTGGCACGCTTCGGGTCCGTCGTCACAGTCTGCTAAGGGCCGATCATCGTCCCTCGCGGAGGCGGTCGCCCAAAAAATTGTCGAGTTCCGGCGTGGCGTAGATCTTCTCGATCGTCTTTTCAAACGGATATTCGACCCGGCGGAACTTGAGCATCTCGTCTTCCAGCACCACATAGCAGGCCCGCGGGTCGCCGTCGCGCGGTTGGCCCACCGAGCCGACGTTGACCATCATTTTTTCGGGCGTGAGACGATATTGATAGCCCACCTCCTCGGGGCTGAAAAAATTGAGGCTTTGCGTAAACACGCCCGGCACGTGCGTATGTCCCTGAAAACAATGTTGCTCGATCAGCGAGAACAGCTTCTCCATCTTTCGCTGGTTGTAAATGTCTTCCGGAAAGACATATTCGTTCAGCGGATTCCGGGCAGAGCCGTGGACGAACAGAAAGCCATTCTCGCGCCGATTGCGGGGCAACTCTCCCAGAAAGTCCCACCGCTTGGCGTTGTCGGTGGGATTGCCGATCGGGTTTTCCAGTTGCTCGCGGGTCCAAAAAATTGCCCGTTCGGCGCCTTGATTGAACCCCTCGGGATCAAACAGCGCCCCCTGATCGTGGTTGCCGAGAATGCAGACCTGCATTCTCATGACCAGGTCGATGCACTCGCGGGGATTAGGACCATATCCGATAATGTCGCCAAGACAATAGATTTCGGAGATGCCCTGCTTGTCGATATCTTCCAGAACGGCCTCGAGGCCTTCGAGGTTGCTATGGATGTCGCTGATCAACGCACGCTTCACGCCCATTGACCTTTAGCTAGAGGCCGCGGAAAAAAGAATGACTCGGCGGGACGAGGCCGGTCGAGCCGTGAAAATCGTCACAACCCTATTGCGCAGTCTAGGTTAGCGTCGCACACCGGTCAAGCCCGCCACGATGATTCTAGCTTTGGAAACCAGCGGCTACGGCGGCAGCGTGGCCCTGCTCGACGGCGATAAGCCGTTGGCCGAATTGCCATTGGATTCGCGGCGGCGCAGCGCCGCGTCGCTGGCGCCGGCCATTGCCCAGGTGTTGGCAGCCGCCGGACACCGCGCCGCCGACGTGCGGCTGGTGGCAGTCACCATCGGCCCTGGCTCATTTACCAGCCTGCGGGTTGGCGTCACCACCGCCAAGGCGTTTGCCTACGCCGTGGGCGCGCAGGTGGTGGCCGTCAACACGTTGGAAGCGATTGCCGCCCACTGGCAATGGAGCACGGGCGGTGTCGCCGGAGCGCCGACCATCATCGCCGCGGCCATCGACGCCCAGCGGGGCGACGTTTACGCGGCCCGGTTTCATGTGGTGGGCGAACGGCTTGAAGGTCTGGCGCCAGCGGCGATTTGCGCCGCCGGCGATTGGCTTGCGTCGCTGGCGCCTGGCTGGTTGGCCACCGGGCCGGCGCTGGAAACGCTCGCCCCGCGGCTCCCCTCCGGCATATCGACCGCGCCGCGCGAAAGCTGGCTGCCCACCGCTGCAACCGTCGGTCGCTTGGCCGCGGCCAGACATGCCGCCGGCCAGCACGACGACCTTTGGACGCTGGCCCCGCTGTATCTGCGCCGCAGCGCGGCGGAAGAAAAGCGACCAAGATGATGGTGGGACTCGCTGCGCTCGGCCCACCCTACGATTTCCCCCACTTCACGTTAATGAGCATCCGTGCCCATCCGTGTGATCCGTGGTTCAGCGCTTTTGATCGGACGACCTAGGAAGGTCATCCCACGAGCACTCGCGGCCTATTTCAGATCCAGCCCGGCCAGATAGTCATCTAGCGCCCGCTGCTTCGTCTTCAGCTCGGCCTTAATCTCGCCGATTTGTTCGCGGAGCTTCTCGACTTCGTCTTCCTGCGTGCCAAACTTTTTGACATACCGGTTGTAAACGTCCGACTTGCGGTCGAGCTGGGCCATGTTCTCGCGAATCCGAGATTGCTCTTGCCCGATCACGTTGATCTGTTGCTCAAGCTGCTGCTGCCGCATGGTGAGCTGATTGATCTCGCTTTTCCGCCGCACCAGCTCGGCCAGCGCTTGCTTGACCTGGTCGCTGACGACCTTGGCTTGCAGATAGAAGTGGATCATGTCGTCGTCGAGGTTGTGCAAGGCCACTTGCTGCGACACCACCTGCTCTTCGGCGACTTCGAGCTTGGCGGGCTTGCCCGGCTCGGCGGTCACGGCAAAGCGGTAGAGATTGCGTGTCGTTTCATCGGCTTTTTTCGGCGCGGTCAACTTCCACGACGCATCGTGCGGATACTCGACCAGCACTTGCTTGTTTTTGCCGCCCGAGTTCTTGATGGTGTAGTTCTGCGAGCGCAGATACTTGCGAGTGCTTTCAAGTACTCCTTTCACAATTCGCACCGAGACGAGCTGCTCCGGGCTGGGTTTGCTTTCCTGCGAGACTTCAGTGTCGAGATCGAGCGCGTAGCTGATCAGCCGCTCGCTGCCGGGCGGCAAGTCTTCAATCCGGGCGTCGCCGGCATAGGCGCCGCCGTCGAAGACGGTAATCGGTCCCTGCATCAGGTGCAGCTCGGTGATGTTCTTCAGCCGCAGGCCATTGAGCGGGTGCTTGGCCTGCACCGCGGGATTGTAGATCGAAACTTTTTCGCCCTCGACCGAGCCGTTGACGATGGGCAACATGGCCGATTGTTGACGCGGCAGATCGACCGGCGTGTCGATGACGTACTGAAACAGCTCACCGACGTCGCCGGCTTGGGCCATCGACTGCACGCCCCGCTGGGCGTCTAGATCGTAAAGTGCGTTTGCCTCCGCGCGCTCACCGCCGAATGCGAACCCGCTCGCCGGCATGGGCGCCGCCGGCGCAGCCATGCGCCTTCCCCGGGCCTTGCCGCGGCCACCTGCGCCAGCCTGCTGTGCCAAAAATTCTTCCTCGCGCTTCGCCATGTCTTGCCCGTAAACTTGCGGACGCAACGAGGCGAACAGTTCCGGCTCGACCACCGGTCGCGGCACATAGAGCGGCTGGTAAAGGTTCATCACAAACGAGATGGGCCGCCCGCTCACCAGCGTCAGCGAAACGTCTTGCCAATCTTCTTCGGTGGTGTTCTCGACAATCGCCCAGCCCTGCAAAAACGGCTTGTCATCGTCTTTGAGCACCAGGCGATAGCTGGTTTTCCAGATGGGGGCCTGCTGCACGTAGCCCACGTGTACGGGGCGTTTGCCGTTGCCCAGAAAGTTGAGGCTGACCGTTTTCTTGTCAGTGGCGTGGCCCAGGGCCAGCACGGCCAGCGCCTGGCGCAGCTCGGCATCGAGCTGCGGGTTGAGCAGCTTGATGCGGCCCACCTCGGCCAGCGGCACGCTGCGCAAGCCCGCATCGGTAAGCAGGTTCAGGTACTCTGCCTCAACCGTCTCGTCGCCGACCTTGCGCTTGCGCTTCTCGACGCCCAAGATGGCCCCCTGCATGGCGTTCGGGGCGTCGATCTCGACGCTTTCGCCCCGGGCCTGGCCGAGCAATTCGCCCAGCGTCGGGTTGCTGGTCAGGTCGATGGCAAACGTCTTGAGCGTCTTGGTGATCGGGTCCATCGAGCCATAGGTGACCGTCGAGATCTTGCCGCCGCCGAAATCTTGCAAGACCATACTCTTGAGCAGGTCGTTGATGTCATCGACGTTGAATTTAAGCTCAAGCCGCGCATCGCCTTCGATCTCGGCTTCGCGGTCGAAAAAGCCCACGCCCGAGTTGAATAGCACCACCCGCTTCAGCGGGATTGGGCTAGCGGCCGGATCGGCGGCACGGGCAGGCAATGCCAGCATGAGGGTGGCGATGGGGATGGCAAAGTAACGGACAGCACGCAGGGCGATGGGAAGCATAAAGGTTCCGGGGTCGGGGTTCAATGGTTTGGGGGAGGCTAACCGTATTATATGACGACGGTAGTGCTCGCAGAGTTCCAAGCTTCCGGTGGTTAATCGGCATCACGCGAGCGGCCTCGTTTGGCTGGCCATCGGCCATTGCGGCGAGGTTGATTTGCGGCGGGCGGAAGCGAGAACGCTGACGGTTCTCTGCCGAAGCCCCCGGCATCTGTCCTCTGGCCTCTTCCGAACCCTTTCCCCCGATCTCTCGTAGCTATAGACAAACTACGCCGATAGAGGGTATTTTTCGGGTTTTGACAATGGGAGGACGCATAAACGATGGTTGACGCATCGCGGCCGGCCATGATCGAGGCCATTGGCCTATCGAAGTTTTACGGCGACTTCACGGCAATCCAAGATGTGAGCTTCCAGATCCGCCAAGGCGAGGTGGTCGCCTTTCTCGGGCCGAACGGCGCCGGCAAAAGCACCACCATGAAGCTGCTCACCGGCTATTTATCGCCCTCGGCGGGGATGGCCAAGATTGCCGGGCACGACATGTCGATCGACCGGCTGGAGGGTTCCAAGCGGCTGGGCTACCTGCCCGAAAACGGCCCGCTTTACCCCGACATGACCCCCCGCAGCCTGCTGGAGTTTTTTGCCGACGCCCGCGGCATGACCGGCTCGTACCGGCAAGAGCGAATGGCGGCGGTGGTCGAGTTGTGCGCCCTGGGCAGCGTCATTGGCAAGGCCATCGGCAAGCTCTCGAAGGGCTATCGGCAACGGGTCGGCATGGCCCAGGCCCTGTTGCACGAGCCCGACGTGCTGATTCTCGACGAGCCGACCGCCGGCCTCGATCCCAACCAGATCCGCGAAGTGCGCGACACGGTTCGCCGCCTCGGGCAGAACAAGACCATTCTGCTCTCGACACACATTTTGCAAGAGGTCGAGGCGATGGCCAGCCGCGTGCTGTTTATTAACGAAGGCCGTCTGGTGTACGACGGCACGCCGGCGGAATTGGTCCGCGACGGCAAGCCGCTGGAAGAACACTTCCACCAGTTGACCAGTGCGGCCGCGTAAGAGAGTGGCTGGTGGCTAGTGACTGGTAATCGTCACTCACCAACCACCAACCACCAACCACTAGTAACTAGCCACCAGCCACCAGCTACCAGCTACTCCGATGAACGCCAACGTCATCAGCGCCATCTTTCGACGCAATTTCTATTCGTATTTCAGCAACCCGACTGGGTACGTCTTCATTTGCGTGTACGTGTTGCTTAGCTCGTTTGCCGCCTTCTGGCCCAATGAGTTCTTCAACTCGAACCTGGCGAATCTCGACCAGCTCAATCGGTATCTGCCGTACATCATGTTGGTGTTCATTCCGGCCATCACCATGAGTGTCTGGGCCGAAGAGCGGCGGCAAGGCACCGACGAGCTGCTGCTCACCATTCCTGCCGCCGATTTCGACGTGGTGCTGGGCAAATACCTGGCCGCGGTGGCCATTTATAGCGTGGCCCTGGCGTTCTCGATGATTTGCGCCTTGTCGGTCTTGCTGTGGCTCGGCAAACCCGACCCCGGTTTGTTCTTAGGCACCTACTTTGGCTACTGGATGGTGGGCATCGCCATGCTGGCCGTGGGCATGGTGGCCTCGTTCCTCACCGGCAATTTGACGGTGGGGTTTGTGCTGGGAGCGGTGTTTAATGCTCCGCTGGCCTTTGCCGCGAACGCCGACGTGATCCTGCCCGCCGACTGGGCCATTCCGGTCAAGAAGTGGAGCCTGGAAGAACAATTCCGCGATTTTGGCCGCGGCGTCGTCAGCCTGTCGGGCGTGGCCTATTTCGGCCTGATTGTGGTGGTGATGCTCTATCTGTCGATGGTCCTGATTGGCCGCCGGCATTGGCAGGGCGGCCGCGACGGGCACTCGCTGGGCGGGCATTACCTGATCCGCGCGCTGTCGCTGATTGCCTTGGCGGTGGGCCTGGTGCTGGCCTTCGAACGGTTCGACGTGCGAGCCGACGTCACCTACGAGCGGCTCGGCTCGCTTTCGCGCAACACCAAAACGTTGCTCAAAGGGCTGAAGCGCACGGTCAAAATCGATGCCTACATCAGCCCGGAAGTGCCCGAGTCGTTCGTGCAGACGCGGCTCGACCTGCTTTCGGCGTTGCGGGAGATGGCCGCCCGGGGAGGTTCGAAGATCACCCTGCGCGTCCACGACACGGAGCCGCTTAGCAAAGAGGCCGAGCAAGCCGAGCAACAATTTGGCATTACGGCCCAGCAGGTGATTTCGCGTACGCGCGGGGCGATCAGCCGTGAGCAGGTGTACTTGGGCGTGGCGTGTACCTCGGGGCTGGAGAAAGTGGTCGTGCCGTTTTTTGGTCCCGCGGTGCCGGTGGAGTACGAACTGGTCCGGTCGATTGCCACCGCGTCGGAAGAATCGCGTAAAAAACTGGGCGTGCTGGTCACCGACGCCAAACTGTATGGCAGCTTCAATATGCAAACGTTCAGCATGTCGCCCAACGAGAAGCTGATCGACGAGCTGGAAAAGCAATACGAAGTGGTGCAGGTCAACGCCGATACTGCGGTGCCCGACGACGTGGACGTGCTGTTCGCCGTGCAACCTTCCTCGCTATCGCCCGAGCAGATGAAGAACTTCATCGCGGCGGTGCGGCGCGGCATTCCCACCGCGGTGTTTGAAGACCCCTTTCCCTGGACCCGCCGCGATGTGCCCGGCACCAGTGCGCCCAAGCGCCCGCCGCAAAACCCGATGAATCCTTTTGGCGGCGGCCAACCCCCGCTGCCCAAAGGCAATATCTCCGAACTGTGGAACCTGTTGGGGGTCGACTTTCCGCCGGCCGAGTTGATCTGGCAAAACTACAACGCCTATCCCAAGTTTCAAGCGATTTGGACGCCGGACTGGGTCTACATCGACAATGTCGCCTGGGGCGACGATCCCAAGCCCAGCCGCGAAAAACCGTTCAACCAAGACGACCCGATCACGGCGGGCTTGCAGCAGGTGCTCATGCTGTACCCCGGCGCGATCAGTCACTTGAACGCGTCGAGGTTGAAGTTCGAACCGCTCTTGACCACCGGTTCGCGCACGGGCACGGTGTCCTCCAGCGAGCTCGAGCAGCCCAGCATGTTCGGGGGCGGCGGCGAGTTGAACCCGAACCCGCGTCGCAAGCCAACCCTCGACAATTACACGTTGGCGGCGCACATCACCGGCAATCTCAGCGACGATCAACTTGACGACGACGATGAGCAAAGCGCGGAAGGCAACAGCGACGCCGATCAAGATGACGCCGATCAAGATGACACCGATCAGAAGGACTCGAAAGAGCCGGCGGACGAAAAAAAGCCAGCCCGCAAAAAAGGCAGCGTCGATGTGGTGTTGGTGACCGACATCGACATGCTGCACTCGGAGTTCTTTCAGCTTCGACCGATGCAATCCCGCGATCCCGATCAGGATTTCAGCATGAGCCTCGACAATGTCACGTTTGTGCTCAACGTGCTCGACGAACTGGCCGGCGACGACCGGTTTATCGACATTCGCAAACGCCGCCCGCAACATCGCACGCTAGAAACGATTGAAGAAACGACCAAGGAATCGCGCCGCGAGGCCGATGAAAAGAAGCGCAAATTCCGCGAAGATTTTGAGGAAGCGAGAAGCAAGGAGCAAAAGCAGCTCGATGAAAAGGTCGAAGAAATCCGGGAAAAGGACATTCCCGCTCTGGAAAAGGCTCAACTTTTGGCCTTGGCCCAGCAGTCGGGCCAGCAGCGATTGGCCGCCGCCGTGAGCCAACTGGAGAAGAAGCGTGACCGCGAGGTGACCCGCATCGAGCGCGAGCTGAATCTGGAGATTACCCGCGTGCAAGACTGGTACAAAATGTGGTCGGTGGTGCTGCCGCCGCTGCTGCCGATGCTGGTTGGGCTGGCGGTGTTTTTCAACCGCCGCGCGCGTGAGCGCGAAGGCGTCTCGCGCAACCGGCTGCGATAGTAATGGCTTCTGACGAGATTCGCCCGAAACCGAGGGACGGAAAAACATGAACGAAATGATCAAGACCTTAAGCTTTGTGGGCGTGGCGGCCTTGGCGCTGGTGGTGGGCGTGTGGACGCATCGCCCGCCCGCCGACGAAGACGAATCGCGGAGCTTCGTGGGCGAGCCGCTGTTCAAGGACTTCAAAGATCCGCGCGACGCCAAGACGTTGGAAATCATCGAATACGACGAAGACACCGCCGAAATCCAGAACTTCAAAGTGGCCCAGGTGAAGGGCGTGTGGGTGATTCCCTCGCACGAAGATTATCCCGCCGACGCCAGCCAGCAGTTGGGCGAGGCCGCCGCCAGCGTCATCGAAGCCAAGACGGTGAACATCGAGAGCGACGATCCGGAAACGCACGAAACCTACGGCGTGGTCGATCCCGATCCGAAGAAGCTTACCGCGGGGGCCACCGGCGTGGGCAAGCTGGTGACCATGGAAAACAAGGCCGGCAAAAAGCTGGCCCAGTTGATCATCGGCAAGCAGGCCGACAAGGCCAAGCCCGACTTGCGGTATGTGCGCAAGCCAAACCAGAACCGCGTGTATGTGGCCTCGATCAAGACCGACAAGCTCTCGACCAGGTTTGAAGACTGGATCGAAAAAGATCTGCTCAAGCTGAACGCCTGGGACATCGAACAGGTGGCGATCGCCGATTACTCGGTCGACGAGTTGCGCCGCGCCATCGAGCCCCGCTACAACATGCTGCTCGGGTTCGACAAGAAAGACTCGAAATGGAACATGATGGAGTTCGATGTGTTCCGCGAAGGCCAGTACGAGCCTGAGAAGTTGGCGGACAACGAAGAGTTGAATGCCCAAAAACTGAACGAGTTGAAGACCGCACTGGACGACCTGAAGATCATCGACGTGCGGAAAAAGCCCGCCGGGCTTGGCGCCAACCTGCGTGCCGGCGAAGAGCTCAGCAATAATCCCGAGGTCAAGGCGTCGTTGGAGCAGCGCGGTTTCTTTCTTGCCAAAGTGGACGACGGCGGCCTGGGCATCTACTCCAACGAAGGCGAAATACGGTGCGGCACGATGGAGGGGGTCGAGTATGTGCTGCGCTTTGGCCGCATCACCCAAGCCGGCGGCACCGAGAAAGACGAAGCACCCACGGAAACCGAGGACGACAGCGAAGCAAGTGCTGGCGCCGGCTCGGACGACAAAGGCACCGGCGCCAACCGGTTTATCATGGTCACGGCCCGGTTTAATGAGGAGCTGATCGCCAAGCCCGAGTTGCAGCCGTTGCCGGGCGAATCGCCTGCCGCCGGCGAAAAGCCCGCTGACGCCAAGGCCGACGAGGCCGAAAAGACTTCCAGTATCGAGTCGAGCCTCGCCGATGCCGAGGGGCTGCTGGCCCAAGCCGGCGCGAAATCCGCCGGCAAGGACAGTGCAAAGCCCGCCGCCGACGCGAAACCGAAGACCGGGCCCCCGGCGAAGCCGGCGGGCGACAAGGCCCAGACCGCCGACAACGCAAAGGCCGGCGAACAGACGCCAGCCGATGATGCGAAAGCTGCTGACAAAAAGGCGAGCGACGAGAAGCCCGCCGCAAAGCCGAAAATCGATCCTGAGGCTGAGCGCATCAAGAAAGAAAACGAGCGCAAGCAGAAGGAATACGACGACAAAGTGAAAAAGGGCGAAGAAAAGGTCAAGGAGCTTAGCGACCGCTTCGCCGACTGGTACTATGTCATTTCCGACAAAACTTACCAGAAGATCCACCTCAGCCGCGACGACATCATCAAGCAGAAGGCAGCGGCCGAAACCAAAAACTCCGAGGAGGAGGGTTCGGCTACGGACAGCGCTCTGCCGGAGTAGCGGTGACCAGGCGTAGGGTGGGCCGAGCGCAGCGAGTCCCACCATCGGGCCGCATGAATGTTTTCGCGTCGCGCTGCCAAACGGCTTGCGTGCTGAACCTGATGCGCATGAGGGCTCGCTGCGCTCGGCCCACCCTACTCATCGCGGCCTAATTGCCGCAACAATTCGAATGTATAAATGCCGGTGTCGTGACCATCGCTGAAGGTGATCGAATAGGCGTAGTTGCCTACCGGACGCATCTCGAGCAAGCGCAACGGCTGCGCCTCGCCCGGCGACAGAATGGGCAGTGCCGTGACCGGGGGCGGCGGCTGCGATCGTTTCTCGCGGCAGGTGGCGCACGGGCAACCCTCGCGCAGCTCGCGATAGGCATAGGTGCGGCGTCGCCCGTCGTTCCATTCGATAAGCAACCGCTCGTCAGCCGTCAGGCTGAGATTCGTGGGATGAGGTTCCATGATCCTACTCTCGCAGGTCGGTGACAAACATACAGCCGGGACTGTGAGTGATGGCCAGTTCGGGCCGAGCGGCGGCCAGGGCCAATTGGGGCGTCACACCGCACGCCCAAAACACCGGCACCTCGCCGGCGTCGACCGTCACCGCCTCGCCGAAATCGGGCCGCGCGAGATCGGCAACGCCGATGGCGGCGGGATCGCCCACGTGGATCGGCTCGCCGTGCATGGTGGGATACCGCGCGGTGATTCCGCGCACTCGCTCGATGTGTTCTGGCCGATAAGGCCGCATACTCACCACCAGCGGCCCGGCAAAGCGGCCCGCCGGTTGGCAGGCGATGTTGGTCCGATACATCGGCACATTGCGGCCTTGTTCGATGTGCCGCACGGGCAGCCCGGCGGCGAGCAGCGCCGCTTCGAACGTGAAGGAACAGCCCAGCAAGAATCCCACCAGGTCGCCGCGCCAGAGGTCGCTGATATCGGTGGGTTCTCGCGGCTGGACGATGCCGGAACGAAAGACGCGGTATCGAGGCACATCGGTGCGCAGGTCGGCGCCGGGCGCCGAGTCGTGCGGCTCGGGATCGCCCGGCGTTAACTGCTCGACAAGCGAGCAGGGCCGAGGGTTGAGCCGGCAAAACTCGGCAAAGTCGGCGGCGTCTTGCTGGGGCAGAATCACCACATTGGTCTGCACAAACCCCGGCGCCTGCCCCGCGGTGGGGCCAGTGTGCTCACCCAAGCGGATTCTCTTCCGCAGCGCCGCCGCTTCGCTCGAAACGATAATCATAAGTCGATGAGATCGTGTTATCCCCGGACTAGGGAATCGCCCCCGATTATACCACTGTTGCCGCCGCCGTGGTTATGCTAAATAATTCGTCGCATCTCGCGGCCGGAATTTTTTGCCGGCCCAGAGCGCATTCGCCTGCTGGATATGTCACAATCGTAGAAGACTCGCTCTGGAGCACACGCCTATGCGGCTGGTCTTGCTTGGCACCACGGGCTACCACCCCAACGAACTTCGCCACACGGCGTGCTTCATGCTGCCCGAGGCGGGCATCGTGCTCGACGCGGGCACGGCGTTCTTTCGTGTCCGCGATTGGCTGGCAACCGACGAGTTGGATGTTTTTCTCTCGCACGCGCATCTGGACCACGTGTTTGGCCTGAGCTTTCTGTTCGACGTGCTCCACGAGCGGCCGATGCGGCGAGTGACCGTGCACGCTGAGGCGGCCAAACTGGCCGCGATCGAACGCCATCTGTTGGACGAGCTGCTCTTTCCGGTCAAGCTGCGATGTGATTACCGCGCGCTATCGGGACCCGTGGCGCTGGCCGGCGGCGGCAAGCTGACGCATTTTCCGCTCGATCATCCGGGCGGGGCCGCCGGTTTTCGGCTCGATTGGCCGGGACATTCGATGGCGTACATTACCGACACCACCGCTGACATCGCCGCACCCTATCTGGAACACATCCGCGGCGTCGATCTGCTGGTGCACGAGTGCTACTTTGCCGACGCGCTGCGCCAACAAGCCCTGCTGACCGGCCACAGCCACACCACGCCGGTGGCGCAGGTGGCCCGCGCCGCCGGTGTCGGCCGGCTGGTGCTGGTCCACTTGAATCCCATGATCAACGAAGTCGACCCCGTGGGCCTCGAAGTGGCGCGGGCCATCTTCCCGGAAACCGTTCTGGGAACCGATGAGCTGGTCGTCGAGTTTTGAAGCCGGCCGAGCCATCCGTCGCCCAGGCACTGCCACGGCTTTGATGTTACGCTTGCTTTCAGGGGGCGGCCTGGGCGGCGCCGTCGGCGGATCGGCCCCGTGGTCGGGCGCGGTCCATGCGCAAGACGCCCGGCGGAGTGCCTTGACGCACATCGCCCACCACGTCGCGCGGCGTGCGCACCAGAATGCAGCCGTTGGGCAGTTCTTGTCCCGGCGCCATCACCACGTCGGCGCCCAGAAAGGACCCATGTCCGGCGCAGCCGCCCAACAATCGCGACCCGCTGGAAACCGTTCGACCGTCGAAGCAGACGTTTACGCTGCCGCGCAGGTTGAAGTCGAACATCGCGCTGGTCGGGCAAAGCGCGGCGCCTCGGCCGATCACCGATAGCTGTGTGAAATGGGCGCCGATGTTCGCTTCGTCGCCCGCCACGCACGAACGTAATGTTACGTTGCCGTTGACCGTAACCTTTTCGCCCAAGGTGGAGCACTCGACGATCGCCCCCGGCCCGATCTCGACGCGGTCGGCCAACAGGGAACCGCGCACGACGGCGTTCGGTCCGATGCGCACGCCGCGCCCCAGCACCGCGCCTTCGACATGCGCCGAAGGGTGTACTTTGCAGCCCCGCCCCGCCAGATACAGCTTTCCACGCAACCGACTGGGCCACAGGCTGCCGGCCCGCCAGGCAACGGACATGGGCAGCATCGCCGTCTTCGCCGGCGACCGTGTCAAGCTGCGGAGTACAAAGCTCGGCATGCCCAGAATGTTGGCGGCCAGCAGCGACGACCAATGCTGCACCGGGCACATGGCCACGGCCGACATCGGCAGCGAGACGCTGCCCGAGGGATCGAAATAGCGATTGACTCGCCAGCGGCGAATCATCAGGCGGTGCGGGATCGGCAGCGGGTCGACTTGGTCGGCCAGCGGCGCCTTGAAATCGCAATGCCGCACATAAAAGAAGTCATAGACGCGAACGCGAGCGCCGGCGTTCCCTTCAGCCTGCCGGCCTTGAAAGCTGGGCACAAAGTGTTCGGTCAACGGCGACAGGCTCAGCGCGGCTCCGAAATTGCCCGAAGACGGACCGGCGAAGTTGTTCGACGCCCGGCCTTCTTCTTGCCGGCGAACCGTCGCCAGGAAGCGCGCCGCGGCATGGTACGTGAAATAGAGATCGTCGTGGATCATCAGACAGGGGCTGGCCTGCGCCGCCGCCGGGTCGTCGATCACGCGCACCTGGCACCCGAGCGACTTCAAAATCGCCGTTTGATGCTCACGCAGCCGGCGATTGTGGACCCGCATTTCGCCGACAGGTTCGTCGAACGGGCTGATCCGCCGTCCAGTCTCGAGAAGATAGGCTTGCATCGTTCGCTGCCGAAATCCGGGCCGCGCAAACTTCGCCGGCTCACTTATCGGACACCGGCCAGGCAGAATTGAGCAATTGCCGAGGACAAACCGACTCGCTCGGGTAAGGCCACTGCCAGGCTTGTCCAGGTTGCCCCGCTTGCCGATGCGCTTGTTTCGCCGGCCGGGCGAAATTAGACTTCGGTCTGCCTGCCGACGTTTTCAGCGCGATCCATGTACCGATTCCTTAACGAAGTCTTGCAGCCTTACACGGTGCTGGTGCTCATCGCTTCGGTTGCCTTGTTCCGGCTCTGGCGCAAGAGCGCAGACAACCGCCGGCGACTGCTCTGGCTGACGACGCCTTTGGCTTTGTTGGTGCTGATGTCGACGCCGGTGGTGAGCGACCTGTTGCTGGGCAGTCTGGAGTGGCGGTTTAGGCCATTGACGACTCTGCCCGAAGACACGCAGGCGCTGGTGGTGCTTTCGGCGGGAATCTTTCCCGCCGACCGGTTTCATCCGCGGCCGCAATTGGCCGCCAACACGCTCTATCGCTGCCAACATGCGGCAGAGCTTTACCATCACGGCGGACCGTGCCTGGTGGTCGTCAGCGGAGGAATTTTATATCCCGAAAAAGACACTCCGCCCTTGGCGGAATTGATGCGAGAGTATCTGCTTGCGCTGGGCGTCTCGCCAGGCGACGTGCTGGTTGAAGATCGCTCGACGTCGACTTATGAAAACGCCGTCGAGTGCCACAGGTTGCTGAACGAGCGGGGCATCGAGCGGATTACGCTCGTGACGCAGGCGAATCACATGCTGCGAGCGGCGGCTTGTTTCCGGCGGTTGGAGATGGAGGTGACGGCCGCGCCCTGTGAATTCCGATCGAGCGAGTTCGAATGGCGAATCAACCGGTTTCTGCCAAGCCCCAGCGCGGCACGCGCAACGCAGGAAGTCTGGCACGAATGGCTGGGCATCGCCTGGTATTGGCTGCATGGGAGGGTTTAACGATGCGCGATTCGATCCGAGGGGCGCCGGGCAGCTTGTTCGGCCTCGGCTTTTTTCTGTTGACGCTGCCGGGGCTGGCTCGGGCGGCCGAGCGGCCGCCGAACGTCTTGCTAGTGATGAGCGACGACCAGGGCTATGGCGACCTTGGCGTGCACGGCAATCGTTGGCTGCGGACGCCGCATCTCGATCGCTTCGCCGCACAAAGCGTCGAGCTGACGAATTTCCATGTCTCGCCGGTCTGCTCGCCCACCCGCGCCAGCCTGATGACCGGCCGATACAACTACCGCACCGGCGTGGTCGACACGTTCCTGGGGCGTTCGCTGATGTTTGCCGACGAAACCACGTTGGCCGAGATGCTCGCCGGCGCGGGCTATGTCACCGGCATCTTTGGCAAGTGGCACCTGGGCGACAATTACCCGATGCGGGCCCTTGACCAAGGATTTAGCGAGGCGCTGGTGCTCAAGGGCGGCGGGCTGCGGCAACCGTCCGATCCGCCCGGCGGCAAGGGCTATTTCGATCCGCCTTTGATGCACAACGGACGTTTGGAGGCATCTTCGGGCTATTGCTCCGACATCTTCACCACCGCGGCGATCGACTTTATCGAGCGAAATCAGGGCCGGCCATTTTTCGCGTACCTGGCGTTCAACGCGCCGCATACCCCGCTGGAAGTGCCCGACGAAGATGCCGCGCCATATCGGCAAATGCGCCTGACGGCCGACGAATGGGCCGGCCAAGGGCATCCGCCCGATGGTCCCTTCGACGCCGAACAAACGGCCAAGCTGTATGGCATGATCGCCAATCTCGATCGAAACTTTGGTCGTGTGATGGCGAAGCTGGACAAGCTGAAGCTGGCCGAGAACACGATTGTAATTTTTCTGACCGACAATGGCCCGCAGCAGGTGCGGTACAACGCCGGCCTGCGCGGGCGGAAAGGCAGCGTGTACGAAGGCGGCATACGCGTGCCGTGTTTCGTCCGTTGGCCGGGGCGGCTGGCGCCGGGCGGCACGGTCGAACGATTGAGCGCGCACATCGATCTCGCCCCCACGCTGCTTGAGGCATGCGGTATTGAGCCACCCGCGAAAGTGCGGTTCGATGGCCGCAGTCTCTGGCCGCTGCTGACCGGCGACCCCAACGGCTGGCCGGAGCGGACGCTATTTTTTCAATGGCATCGCGGCGATCGGCCTCAGCCGTTGCGGGCGTGCGCCGCCCTCACCGATCGCTGGAAGCTGGTTCAGCCGCGCGGCTCGGGCGACAAACCGCCGGAAAGCACCGCCTGTGAACTGTACGATCTGCCCGCCGATCCGTTTGAACAGCACGATTTGGCAGCCGATCATCCGGAGATCGTCGAGCGGCTGACGAGCGAGTATGAAGCCTGGTTTGAGGCGATGCGCGGCGAGCGCGGGTTTGCCGCGCCGCGGATTACCATCGGCGACGAGCACGAGAACCCTGTGGTGCTCACTCGGCAGGACTGGCGCGGGCCGAGTGCCGGTTGGAAGCCCGGCGATGTGGGCCATTGGGACATCGAGGTCGCCCGGCCTGGCCAATACGACATCACGCTGCACTTTGCGGCGGGCGATGCGGCAGCGCTGCGTTGCAAGCTAGGCGGCAAGGAGTTATCGCACGCCGTCGGCCCCGAGGACCACGATTACACGTTTTCCGCCGTGCCGTTGACAACCGGTCCCGCTCGAATCGAAGCTTGGGTCGAGCGCGACGGCCGCGCGTCGGGCGTTGAGCGCTGCCGCGTGACTTACGTTCGACGCCTGTAGGGAACGGACTCCGTGCCATTCCGTCGAAGGCGGCGCGACGTCGAACCGAAGACGTAGGGTGGGCCGGTTTTGATTATCAAATAGGACAATCCTCGCGGCGCACCGGCTACCCTAACCACGACCCGCGGCGGTCTCAATCAGGTGGACAATGAACTCGTTGTACGACCAACCCGACGCCAAAATCGCGCGGGCCAGGCCGGCGCTGGGGCTGATGTCGGGGTTGGCGTTCACTTCGAGAATGTAGACGCGCTCGTCGGCGTCGAGCCGCAAGTCGATCCGCGCGTAATCACGCGCCCCGGTCAAACGGAAGGCGGCCAGCGAGACGCGCGTGATCTCGGCCGCTAAATCGTCGGAAACGCGGGCTGGGCAACGGACCGGCGTGCCGCCGTAATCGGCGGTGCCCGGCGTCCACTTGGCGTCGTAGCTCACCAAACCGCTGGCGCCCGGCTGATATTCAATCTCGGCCAACGGCAGCAGCTTCGGTTCGGGCAAGGCGAGAACGCCCACGTTGAATTCGCGTCCCGGCAAGAACTGTTCGACGATCACGTCGCCATACCGCTTGCGGACGCGGTTGGTTTGCATCATCAAGGCGTCTGCGTCGCGGGCCACACTTTCGGGACCAATGCCCAGGCTGGCGTCTTCGTGGGCCGGCTTGACAATGACCGGGCCTGAATTCAGCAAGCCTACAGCCGCTTTGGCCCCGAGCGGTTCGCTGGCGGGAAGATACGCAAAGGGCGCCGTGGGCAAGCCGGCGCCGTGCAGCAGCCACTTGGTGCGGGCTTTGTGCAGCACCAGCGCAAGGCACTCCGAGCCCGAGCCGGTGAAAGGAATGCCGGTCAATTCCAACAGTCCGGTGACCTGCGATTCGCCGCCGCCCACACCGCCCAGCCCTTCGCAGAGATTGACGATCACGTCGGCCCGCTGGCGCCGCAGGGCGTCGGCGATGGCCAGCGGTTGACCGCCCACCGGCGACCGCTGGCAGCAGTGGGCGGTTTCGGCCAGCGCCCCCTCCACCGCTTCCACCGCTTCCAGCACGCCGGCTTCTTGCGCGTAGTCGGGATGATCGGGCGGCAAGGAGGGTTCGTTATAAAGGATTGCAACGTTCATGCGGGACGCGGACGGCGGAAGAGCGGTTTAGCGGTCAGTGTGCCGCATCGAGCCGCCGCTGTAAACCGTTCTAGCCGGAATTCGTTCGGCGGGATGGCGGACGCCCGCGATAGACGTTTTTCCCGCCAAATGGCGCTGATTCCCAAGCGCGCTGAGGTAGACTAAAATGTATTTTACCGGCTTTTTCAGTAATCCATGCTCGCGGCGCGTTCGCTTCCCTGCCGCCTCGATGGGGGAAATCTCTTATGTCAACGCAATTCTGCCCTTGGAAAAACTTCGCGGCAGCCCTGGCCCTGATGGTCAGCATCGCGGCAGCGGCTCAGGCGCAGTTTTTCTCGCAAGCGGTCGGCGGTATTTCGGTCGATCCGGCGGGCGTGCTCGCCAACACCGAACGCGACGACAACGGCCTGCGGCAGTTCTTGCTCGACAACCTACAGGGAATTCCCGGCGACTTGAATCAACCGGCGGCTCTGCGCAAAATTTCGCTGCGCAGACTGGCGGAAGTTCTGTCAAAGCTTTCGACCAGCGAAGACCGCATGCCCGACGAAGTGCGCTTTCTGGCGGGCTTGCAGCGCATCGAGTATGTGCTGGTCGATCAAGAGCGGCACGATATTGTGCTGGCCGGTTATGGCGAGGGCTGGCTGGTTGACGGGCGCGGCTTTGTCGTGGGGGCCACGACGGGACGGCCACTGATGCAGCTCGATGACCTATTGATCGCGCTGCGCACCGCCGACGCCGCCGCCCGAGGCGGCCTGACGTGTTCGATCGATCCGACGAACGAAGGCCTGGTGCGCGTGCGCGAGCTGGCGCCCAGCCTGGCCGTGCCCGGCGCCGATCCCGAAGCCTCGATGGCTGCCATCGAAAACGCGTTGGGGGACCAGACGATCTCGTTTGGCGGCGTCTCTGCCAAGAGCCGGTTTGCGCATGTGCTGCTGGCCGCCGACTTCCGCATGAAGCGGCTGGCGATGAACTTCGAGCGGTCACCGGTGAGGGGGCTGCCTAGTTATTTGCAACTGATCAAAGGCAATGCGCGTCTCGGCCTGCAAAACCTGTTGCCACGCTGGTGGCTGGCGACGCATTACGAGCCGCTGCTGTCCGATCGCGACGGGCTGGCCTGGCAGTTGCGCGGGCAGGGCGTGAAGTGCATGGCCGAAGACGACTTTCTGGCGGGCGACGGCGGGCGCAAGCGGACCGGCAAGGCCAGCCCCGCCGCTCAGAAATGGGCCGACCTGATGTCCAAGAAATATCATGAGTTATCGCTGAAAGAGCCCGTCTTCGGCGAGCTGCGCAATTGCATGGACTTGGCCGTGGTGGCCGCGCTGATCTTCCAGGAAGATTTGCCCGGCAAGGCGGACCTTGAGCTGGGCGCGCTGGTCGACGCCGATCGGTTTGCCACGCGCGAGTATCTGCCGCCCGAACGCGTCGAAAGCAAAGCCAGCCTGCTGGAAACCGGCAACGGATTTCTGATTAGCGCCTCAGGCGGCGTGCAGGTGAATTCGTGGGCGGCAGCCAGCCGCCAACAAGAGGGCGACCTGGCGGCGATCCGAGCGAAGATCACGGCTGATCGCGGCGATCGCTGGTGGTGGAACTAGTGCTCATCCGAAGCGCAAGCGAGGCAGTTGGCCTCTCTTTGCCTCTGGCGCCAGCGACGGAAAGACAGCATCGGAAGCGAGCCGCCGATGGTCAAGCATCGGTTCAGCCAGGCAACTGTTAACGGTTAACAGTTGGCACGCCACGTCCGCTCCTCAACCATGAGCGTCTAGGCGGCTGTCGAGTAGGATCTACGACTCGCAAGTTTCCCTCCTGGTCGAAATCGCATTGGTAGTCGAAGCAGGCCATTCCGCCCAGCGACTCGACGTAGACCAGGGCATCGCGCTCGCGGCGAACTTCGTTGACGCGCCAACCGAGCAAGATGCCGCAGGCCGTGGTTAGCACCAGCATCGACCGCGCGCCGAACTGCACCCATCGCCGCTTCGGCTTGAGTCGGAGCATGAGCGCGGCAACGGTGCAGGGCATGCCATCAGCCTGAGGCGAAACCGGGCGGTCATCAAGAGCGGCGATCGTTGGGTAGTGTCTAAACCGTGAGTTGTTCGCCGCAGCGGCGCAGCTTTACACCTGGTTGCGGCCCTTTGTGGCCGGTCTCGACCGGCTGGTGTGGGGCCTGGCGTTCTTCTTCGCCGCAGT
>JAICLL010000082.1 GCA_025927475.1 Pirellulales bacterium | reverse complement strand
TGCGATATTGTCGCATTTCGCTCCGCGAAAGTAGCGCTACTTTCGCGGAGCTAAAGGCGACTTTGGGGCTCCGGTGGCTGGGGCAGAGCCGCGCGATTGCAATCGTTTTGCGGCAAGATTTCGTCGCGGCGATGCCCCGGCAAGGCATGCGCCGGGGCATCGCTGGCCGATGGCGCGTCTCGGCGGAACACATCAAGCGCCCCCAGCTTCTGCCCCAGCCACCGCAGAGGTTTTCTTAGCCGCATGCGCGTCACTTGGATTCCTCCTTGTTGACCGATGTTTCTGCGGGTTGCTCGGGCTTTTGCATTTCGTTGACAATCTCCAATAGCTCCGTCAGCGCGGCGCGATAACGAGGCGCTTCTTCCAAGGCTTCGAGCACTTGCCGCTTGGCGCCGAGCAAGTCGCCCGTCCGGCGCAGCGCCCCCGCCAACCGAAAATGAGCCTCGGCCCGATCGATCGGATCGAGCAGCAGCAACGCGCGATAGGCGTCAATCGCCAAGGCATCATCGCCGATTTTCTCGGCGGCCGCGCCAAGCTGCCGGTAGGGAGTGCGCATGAAGGGATTCACCGCCAACAGCCGCTTGCCATACTTCACCGCCGCCTCCCAATCTTCCGCCTGCGAGCTTAGCTCGATCAGTCGCGTGAACGCTTCGACGTCGTCAGCCGACAGCGCGGCCAGTTTTTCCAGCACCGCCCGCTGCTCGGCGGCATCACCCTGCTCTCGATAGACAGTGGCTAGCAGGGCATACGGGTTACCCGCCCCTGCATCGTTGGGGTAAATCTCTGCCATCTTTTTGAGCAGCGCTTCGGCGGCTTGCCACTGTTTTTGTTCCATCAATCGCCGAGCCAAAAGCCGCAAGCCGGCATAATTGCTCGGATGCTGCTCGACCCACCGAGTCAGCTCCGCCGAGTCGGCGTCCGCAGCCACTTTCGGCTCGGTCCAATCGGCGCTGGGGGCCATGGCGGCGGCCTGCTGATGCGCATATTCGGCAAACTCATGGTCGAGCGCTTCCAGCGAACCGGTATAGCGGGCCAAAGCGTCGTTGATCGGCATGCCCACGCCCAGATCGACCAGAATTCGCTTCAATACATCCAGCCCGTATTTCTCGACCAGGTATTGCACCACCAGCGAAGACTCGAAATAGGCGAACTGCAAACCAAGCGGCGTGTCCGGATGCAGAAACGCGCCGCTGAGCCGGCTGACGGGCGTGAGTCGCTCATCGAGCATCATCTCGCGGTAACGCGGATTGATCGACTGTCCCCAGGTGGCATCGGCCTGGCGCTCTTCGTAGACCGAGATGCCCTCGCTCAACCAGCGGGGCATTTTGTTATGCGTTTTGTGCAGCGTGACGACGTGGCAGAACTCGTGCCAAAGCGTGGCCTGCCAGTTTGAGGGATGCTCGCCCTGCGAGGCCGGGCTATTGGCCGTGATCACTCGGCCGAAGCAGACGCCTAAAAACCCCGCCCCGCCGGGCAACCCAAACGTGCGAATCGCAAAATCTTGCTGCCGCGGAAACAATTCGACTGTCACCGGCTCGTCGATGGTCACCTCGTACTTGGCGCAGAGCGTCTGCCTGGCCCGCTGCAATAGATCGAGGACCCGCGGGCCATAGACCGCCGCTTCGTGCGGATCCATCCGCAGCAAAAAGCCATCGCCTGCCAGCGTGCGAAACGCGCCGAGATGGTCGTGCAGCTCGGTCAAATTGTGGGCCACAACGTTGTAGCCGTCTTTGCCAAACACCTCGTCGGCCAGCGGCCAACCGTCGTCCTCTTCGCCCAGCCGCAACAGGTCTTGGGCAAGCTGCAACTTGGCGGGCAGGTAGTCGGCGTCGAACTCCAACGCCCGGCGCTGATAAGCGGCCCCTTCGGCGAAGCGGTATTTTTGCGAAAGTTTTTGGCCGATCTGGTGATCGACCGCCGGATTCGTCGGCCACCACCGCAAGGCTCGCTGGCGACATTCTTGCTCGGCCTGCGGTTCGTTCTTCAGATGGGCAAGCACCGCCCGATACGCCCACAACAGCGGGTGCTCGGAATTGACCGCTTCGATGCGCCGCAGCGTCTCGGCGGCTTTGTCGTAACGCTCGGAATCGATCTCATCGTCGACCAGCAGCAACAGGCTATCGACGTGATTGGGGTTTCGCTCCAGCGCGGCTTCCAATGCGGCCTGCGATTTTTCGGGTTCGCTGGGAGCATAGGCACGCGCCAGGCCGAGGTGAGCGTCGGGCGCGGCGGGAGCGAGCTTGGCGGCCTGCTCAAACGCTTCGGCGGCCAAGGCGTAGTCTTGTTTATCCAGCGCCAGCTCGCCGCTGGCCAAATACGCCTCGGCATAATTCGGCTGCTGTTGCTTAAGCTGGTTGTAGATGCGATCGAGCACCTGCTTGGCATCAACACCCTGGCTGAGAAAGAATCGGCCCAGTGTCACCTGATTGGCCGGATCGCGGTATCGCCCGGCCGAGAAACGAAGCAATCCGCCGATTTCGTCCATCAACGTGTCGGCGCGGTCTGGCTGGCCATTGAACCGGGCCACCTCGCGCCCCAGCCACCGCAAACGAATACTGGCTTGAAAACGAGTCAGCGCCGCATCGAGCGTCTTTTGCGCATCGGCATAACGGCCCAGCGCCAGTTCGGCGCGTATCTTCAACAGCGGCCAGCCCTCGCTTGGCTCGCCCGCGGCGATGGGCTTGGCGGCGGCTTCGATGCATTCGGCGTACTTGCCCGAGTCGTAGAGCCGATGGCCTTCGACGATATCGGCGGCCGGCGCGGCGCCAGCGACGCTGACAATCACGAGGGCCACGCCGTAGACGGAACAACGCATCGTCAACTCGCAAAAAGGACGGCCGCGGATACGCTGCCATTCTATAAAGCTCGGCCTTCGTAGGGAACGCCCTCGGTGACGCCAGAAGACTGCTGCGATTCAAGCCCGGCGCGGCAAAGAATCGAGCAGCGACCGCAGACGATCGCGGCTGACGGGCTTGGTCAGATGGTGGTCGAAGCCGGCATTACGGGCGCGCTGGCGGTCTTCTTCCTGACCGTATCCCGAAACCGCCACGAGATAAGTGCCCCGCAGCGACGGCTCGGCGCGGAGGGCCGAGGCTACCTCGAAGCCATCCATGCCCGGCAGGCCGATATCGCAAAGAACGATTTCCGGGGCCAGTTCGCGGGCCAGCGTGAGTCCGCGACTGCCGTCGCCCGCAGTCACCACCTCGTGCCCGTCTAACTCGAGCAATTTTTTCATGGCGAAGGAAGCATCTTCCACGTCATCAATGACCAGCACGCGGCGGCGAAGATCGGACGCAGGCGCGGGCGAAGCAACCGCCGCCGCTGGAGCAGGCTTGGCCGAGCTGGGAAGGTAAACCGTAAACTCGGCGCCTTGCCCGATGCCGCGACTGGCGGCGGCGACCTGCCCGCCGTGCAATTCGACGAGTCCCTTAACCAACGCCAGGCCCAACCCCAGCCCGCCCTGGCCGCGATCGAGGCTTTGGCCCGCTTGCACGAAAGGCTGAAAAATATCGCGCAATGTCCGGGCGTCCATGCCGATGCCCGTGTCGCGGACGCAGATGGCTACGCGGCGCGCCTCGGGCTCGGGCCTGACGATCACCGTAATCTCGCCCGGGTCGCCGAGAAACTTGGCGGCGTTGGTAAGCAGGTTGTCGAGCACTTGCGACAACCGCGTGGGATCGCACTCGCAATAAATCGGGCCCTCGGGCAACACAACCTGCAGCCGCGACGCTTGGGCTTCGATGCCGCGACGATGGTCTTCGGCCACGCGTCGCACGAATTCCCCCACGTTCATGTTGTTCTTTTTCAACACGATCTTGCCGTGAGTAATGCGGGTGACTTCCAGCAAATCGTCGATGATGTGGTTCATGTGCGACGCTTGCCGGCCGATGATCGCCAGCATCGACTCGGCTTCGGCGTGCGAGCGGCCAAGCATGCGCAGCACTTCGAGGCTGTTAAGGATGCCCGCCAGCGGATTGCGCAGCTCGTGGCCCAGCATCGCCAGAAACTCGTCTTTGCGACGATCGGCCGACTCCTTCTCTGCGAGCGTCGATTGCAGCTCGCGATTCGCCCGCGCCAGCTCGGCGGTGCGCTGTTGGACCAGGTCTTCCAGCTCGTCGCGCGAGCGCCGCAACAGATCTTCGGCGGTCTTGCGATCGGTGATGTCAAACGCCACGCCTTGCAAGAACAGCGGGCGTCCGGCAGAGTCGCGCACCACTCTCGCCTCGCCCTGCACCCAAACCACCCGCCCGTCGCGGGCCAGAAAACGATAGACCGAGCGAAAAGGGGCCGCCGTGGCGCACGTCTGGGCGAACTCCATGTGCCACCGTTCACGGTCGTCGGGATGGAGCCGCGTATACCACAACACCGGATCGTCGAGCCATTCACGCTGTGAGAAGCCCAAAAGTTGCTCGATTTGCGGGCTGACGTAAAGCTCGTTGCTCTGCCCGTCGAGGGCCGCCAAAAACGTGACCGCGGGAATTCCTTCGACCAGGTTGCGATAGCGGGCCTGCAATCGCTCTTGTTCGGACGAGCCGCGGGCGTCGACCGCCGTCCGCGGCCCGCTGCCCTCGGCCAGTCGCCGCAAGATGCCTTCGGCTTGCTGATAGCTCAGGTCGTCGGAAATCATCCTAAAGGTGCGGAAGTCTCGGGTCGCAAACAGGGAAACGGCTTCGGAACAGCAGCCATGCAGGGTCAGCCCAGCGTGAGCCAAGAAGCGACCGGTTAAACCGGCGCGGCGACGCTGGCCGTATAGGCCGGCGGAGAAATCAATTGTATCCTAACAGGGTACTACCCAAAAGCAAACGGACTTTCGGTGGCGAGAATCCTGCTGATCGACGACGATCTGGAGTTCGCGGCGTTTCTTCAGGTGTCGCTCGAGCAGCAGGGGCATCGCGCTGATCGCCTGGAAAACCCGCTCCGCGCTTCAGCGTTATTATCGCAGTCCGGCTACGACGTCGTCCTTTTAGACAACCGGATGCCCGGGATGTCGGGCATCGAGTTTCTCGCCGCGCTGGAGCAACGAGAAATCACCGTGCCGGTGATTCTCATGACGGGCGATCCGACGTCGGACACCGCCATTCAAGCGATGAACCTCGGGGCCTTTGACTACGTGGTCAAGCCGTTGGAGATGGACGAGTTGGTGGAGGAGCTTGGGCCGCTCATTGCCAAGGCCGAAGAGATCGTGCGGTTAACGAGGGAGCACGTTCGCTTGCCGGGCGACACCGCCCCCGGCGATGGACCGGAACTGCTGGGAAACAGTCGTCCCATGCAAGAGGTCTACAAGCTCATCGGCCGGTTGGCGCGAAGCAACGCCCCCGTGCTTATTTTGGGCGAGACGGGCACGGGCAAAGAGCTAGTGGCCCGCGCCATCCACGGCAACAGCCCGCGGCGAAACCGGCCCTTCGTGGCCATGAACTGCACCGCGTTGAACGAGAATCTATTGGACGACGAGCTGTTCGGCCACGAGCCGCGGTCGTTTTCGGGCGCGGGCGACAAGCTTCGCAAGGGGCGGTTCGAGCACGCTCACGGCGGCACCCTGTTTCTGGACGAGATCGGCGACATGCCGCCCATGCTGCAAGCCAAGCTGCTGCGCGTCTTGGAGAATAACGAGGTCGTGCGGATTGGCGGCAACGATTCGATCAAGGTCGACGTGCGCGTGGTCTCGGCGACGCACCGCGATCTCGATGCGCAAATCGCCTCAGGCGATTTCCGCCCGGACCTGCTGTTTCGCATCAATGGACTCACGATCCAGCTTCCGACATTGCGCGAGCGCGGTCTGGGCGACCTGAAATTACTGGTAGATCATCTTCTGGCCCGAGCGGCGCAAAAGTCCGGTTGCGCGGCCCCTGCGCTCCAAGAAGAGGCTTGGCAGGCGCTGCGGCGGCACCCTTGGCCGGGCAATGTTCGCGAACTGCAACACGTCGTGCGGCGGGCGGTGCTGGTTTGCCGCGGAACACAAATCGGCCCGGCCGACTTGGAACTGAGAACGGCGCCGGCCGGCGCTTCATCGGCCGGCCCTGAAGGCGATGCGCGCGGCCATCTTGCCAGTGCGGTCAAGGCGGCCGTGGCCGCCGGCCAGGACGATCTTCACCAGGCGCTGCACGATGCGCTCGACGCCGAATTGCTGCGCGCCGTCCTGGCCGAATGCGATGGCAACCAGGTGTGGGCGGCGCGCCGCCTGGGAATGTCGCGCAATGGCCTTCGTGCTCGAATGCGGGCGCTGGGGCTGGTGTAGTGCCTCTCGCTTGTTCGCGGCCTGCACAGCGATGCCCACGGCTCGCACAGCGACGCACGGCGCACGACGCAGCGGCCCGCGTCCGAGCGACGCGAGCGCCAACAAAACTTTTTCTTTATTGTCGCCTTAACGGAACCGGGGCTGGCAACGGCCAATGGCAACGCAGATCCGGCTATTTAGGGCATGGCGCCACCTTCTGGACGGCCTAGGAAGGCCATCCTCCGACAGCGCAAGACGCCGCGCCAAACCTCAACCTGCTGACGTTGGCACCGCGATTGCAAAGAGGGAGATCGCCTGCGAGCGCGACGCTCGCAGGATGCTTCCCTTGTAAGCCCTTGAAAAAGGAAGAAAACCATGGTCGCTTTCGTGAAGGAACTCGGCATGAGCCAGAGATTTGGCAACCGGCGCCGTTTCGCCACCGAACTATGCGGGCCCTATGCCTGCGATGAAATCGAAGACGCGCGCATTTCGTGCGTGCTGGAGATTGGACAGACGAAAGTGGCCATCGAGATTCCGGCCCACATCGTCCAAAAGTATCTCGCGGGCGCGTATCGCGGCGTTGTGCTGCATCTGCCGCGAGGACGATCGGCGCCGGTCGAGACCCCGCCTCGCCTTTCGCCAGCCGAGCGTAAGGCGGCCAGCGGTTGGGCGGCCGAAATGGAAGATTTTGATCGCTTCTAAACCTTGGGAGGTGGGAGAGATGCCCGTAATTTTTGACCAAGAGACTCACTGTGTCGTCAGCGGAATGCCGATCGAAATTCTGCTGGTGGAAGATAACCCCGAAGACGCCGCCTTGACCATCGAGACGTTGAAGACGGGGCGCATTTGCAATCACATCACGCGGGTCGAAGACGGCGTCGAGGCGATGGACTTTCTGCGCCGCAACGCGCCTTATGCCGAGGCGCCGCGGCCCGACCTGATTCTGCTCGATTTGCAGCTTCCGCGGAAAAGCGGCCGCGAGGTGCTGACTGAGGTGAAGCAGGACCCCGATTTGAAGCGCATTCCCGTGGTGATTATGACCACATCCAGCGCGGAGCAAGACATCTTCGAATCGTACAACCTGCACGCCAACTGCTATTTGACCAAGCCGGTCGAGTTGGACGACTTTATCGAGGTGGTGCGCCGGATCGAAGACTTTTGGCTGGCCGTCGTCAAACTGCCGGCAGCGTGAACAAAAACTTGCTGCCGGCGGCCGGCCGCGACTCGGCCCAGATCGCGCCGCGATGGTGTTCAACGATCTTGCGGCAGTTGGCCAGCCCAAAACCGGTGCCGGGTATTTTGCGGCCATGCAGCCGTTCGCCGATGCCAAAAATTCGTTCCAGATATTGTGGCTCGATGCCCAGGCCATTGTCTTCGAACCAGAGCAACCAGCCGCCGCCCTGAGAGCGGGCGCCGACGTCGATCACCGGCGTCTGCTCGCTGCGAAATTTGATTGCGTTTTCCAGCAGGTTTTGAAACAGGAGGACCAACTCGGCCCTGACGCCCTCGACCGTCGGCAACGACGCAGCCGTGACGACCGCGTGGCTTTCTTCCAGCGCCGCACGCAGATTTCCGCAGGCTTCGGCCAGCACTTCCTCGCACGAGAGGGGCGCGAACTCTCCCTGGCGGCCGATACGCGAATGCGTATGCAGGTCGGAGATTAATTGATTCATTTGCCTCGCGGCAGTGATCGTCTTGACGATGTATTCGGCTGCCGTCGCGTTCAATTCCGCCCCAAACTGGCGCTCCAAAAGCTGCATGTAGCGCATCATCGTGCGGAGCGGCTCGCGCAGGTCGTGCGAGGCAATATAAGCGAATTGGTCGAGCGCCTCGTTTGAGCGGGCCAACTCTTGGGTCCGCGCATCGGCATCGGCCATCGCTTCGGCCACGCGGCGGGCCAACGTCTCGTTCAGCCGCGCCATCGCCTCTTCGGCTTCCTTGCGCTGGGTGATGTCGAACGCCAATCCCTGCAAGAAAAGCGGCTGGCCGTCGCGGTCGCGCACCACCTTCGAGTAGCCATGCACCCACACCACCCGGCCGTCGCGGGCAAGGAAGCGATACACCGAATCGAACGGCTCGCCGGTCGAGCAGGTGCGGGCGAACTCGACGTGCCAACGCTCGCGATCGTCCGGATGAAGCTGCCGATACCATAAGACAGGGTCCTCGAGCCACTGCCGCTGCGTGAAGCCCAATAGTTGCTCGATTTGCGGACTGACATATAACTCGCTCGCCTGTTGAGGCCGGTCTTCCAACGACGCCATGAACGTAACCGCGGGGATCTCTTCGACCAAGGTGCGATACCGCGCCTCGGCGTGCCGCAGTTGCAACTCGGCCTGCCGGCGCTGGCTGATGTCGCGCACCGTCGCCGTCACCAGCGGGCCTGCGCCGGTCTGCAAGGGCGAGAGGCTGATTTCCACCGGAAACTCGCCCCCACCGCGGTGCCGCCCCCACAGGTCGAGCTTCTCGCCCATCGGACGAAGTTGCGGAGCCGCGAAATAGTGCTCGCGTTGTCCGACGTGCTGGAGGCGAAATCGCTCGGGGATGAGCACCTCGACCGGGCGACCCAACAGCTCCGCTCGTGGATAGCCGAACAGGTCTTCGGTCTGCTGGTTGACAAGCACGATCGAGCCGGCGTCGTCGATGGCGATCACGGCATCGGGCACCGATTCCAAGACGGCGCGCACCGCCTGTTCGTCCCAACCGCTCTCGGGTTGGGTCAACCAGGGCAACGGTGAGGGCACGGCGGTGGTCGAGGAACCCGTGGGTTCCTCATCGCGCAGGTGACGGCGCGCGGCGGCGGGCAGCGCCGTTGCGAGCGCGTCGGCGCCGGCCATGTGACGCAGCAACGCTTCGGCCTGTTGCAAGGTAAGCCCGTCGCCGACGTCCTGCGCCACCGCCAGCCCGACCCGTGACATGGTCATTTCTCTTTTGACGAAGCAACCAGGGCGCCGAACATCGGCGAGTGCAGCGTCTCGATCACTCGGCCATTTCCTAAATACATGTGCACGCCGCAGGGCAGGCAAGGATCGAAGCTCCGCACCGTCCGCATGATGTCGATGCCCTTGAAATTCTCGGGCCCATTCTCTTCGAACAAGGGCGTGTTTTGAATCGCGTCTTCATAGGGGCCAGGTACGCCCGACGAATCGCGCGGGCTGGCGTTCCAGCACGTCGGCGGATACGGATGATAATTGGCGATCTTGCCGTTGCGGATGACCACATGGTGCGAAAGCAGGCCGCGGACCGCCTCGTGAAAGCCGCAGCCGATCGCCTCGTCGGGCACGGTGAACTCTGTCCAGGTGCGCAGCCGTCCGCCATGCACCTCGTGCAGGGCCTGGTCGATAAAATAGAGCGCCGCCCCGGCCGCGTAAGCTTGAAAATAGGTGCGGGCCCGGTTGCGCTCCAGCGTGTTGCTATAGCGCGGGATCTTCCACTCGAATTCCATCTCCGGAAAATTCAATGTCTTGGGCAAGAAGATCTTCACGCCTTGCCCCGTCGCCTTGACGTATCGCATATCGACCGTACCGGCGAGCGCGGTCACCCAAAACCGCGCCAGCGGCCCACCGCCCGTGTCGAGCGGCAAGAAGTCGCCGCTCGTGCGATCGAACCACCGCGGCGACATCACCCAGGTGTACTTGCCGTTCAAATCTCGCTTTTGCGGCTTCGGGATGGTCGTTTGATTCCAGGGGTGCCGCTGATCGATGGGGTTGCCCAAAGGGTCGGTCTTGACGAACGTTTCGCCTTGCTGCCAGTCGTCATAAAACGACCGGCCCAACAAAACCCGCAGGCCAAGATTGATCTCGACCAGGTCGGTGGTGATCAGCTTTCCGTCGACAACGATGCCGGGCGTGACGTACATCGCCCGTCCCCATTGCGACATCCGCGCGTAGGTGTAATCGCACGCTTCGGGATTGTTGAACGAACCCCAGCAGCCAAGCAGCACTCTTCGCCGCCCGACTTCTTCGTAACCGGGCAAGGCCTCGTAGAAAAAGTCGAACAGGTCGTCGTGCAGCGGAATCGACCGCTTCATGAAGTCGATGTATTTCATCAGCCGCACGAGATACTCGTTGAAAAGCTGCACGCTGGGCACGGTGCCGACGCCGCCGGGGTAGAGCGTCGAAGGGTGCGCATGCCGGCCTTCCATCAGGCAAAACATCTCGCGCGTCAGCCGGCTCATTTGCAGAGCTTCGAGATAGAAGCCGCCCTCAAAGGGGTTCAACGCCCGCATGATGTCGGCGATGGTGCGAAACCCGTGCAAGACCGAATGCGGGGCGAGCGTTTGTTCGGCTTTGGCGAGCACGCTGGGGTTGGTTTCGCGAACCATCCGCTCGCAAAAATCGACGCCCACCAGGTTGTCCTGAAACAGGTTGTGGTCGAACATGTACTCGGCCGCTTCGCCGAGGTTGATGATCCATTCGGCCAAGGGCGGCGGCTTGACGCCGAACGCCATATTCTGGGCGTAACAGGCGCAGGTGGCGTGATTATCGCCGCAGATGCCGCAGATGCGGCTGGTAATCAGGTGGGCGTCGCGCGGATCTTTGCCTCGCATGAACACCGAGTAGCCGCGGAAAATCGACGACGTGCTATGGCACTCGGCCACACGCGAATTGGCGAAGTCGATCTTGGTATGGATGCCCAGGCTGCCCACAATTCGCGTGATCGGGTCCCACGATTTCTCGACCAGCGTTGTCGGCGGATTGGGGGCGGTGGACATAGTTGTTACACCGATTTATCTTCCGCTGATCGCCGCCACTCCGGCTCGCGGTTCAGCGAGGCCCGGGTGAAACCACGCAGGGCATGCACCGTCTTACCATACATGCTCACCGCCCGCGTCGATAGCTTCGCCCCCGGCGGTTCGTCCATGAAAGGCATGAACTTGTCGGGAAAACCGGGCATGGTGCAGCCGATGCACACGCCACCCACGTTCGGGCAGCCGCCCACGCCGCCCATCCACCCGCGCTTGCCGACGTTGCACTGCACCACAGGTCCCCAGCAACCCAGCTTCACGATGCACTGCTCATTCCCGTAGACGTCGGTGAACTGGGCCTGCTCGTATCGGCCGCCGCGGTCGCAACCCTCGTGGACCGTCTGGCTGAACAGCCACGTTGGCCGCAGCGCCTCGTCGAGTGGAATCATCGGCGCCGAGCCGCCCGCTTGACGCAGCAGATAGAGCAGCGTCTCCATGAAATTGTCGGGCTGAACCGGGCAACCCGGCACGCACACGATGGGAATGCCGCTTTTCGACTTCCATTGCCAGCCCAGGTAATCGGCCAGGCCCATGCAACCGGTGGGATTGCCTTCCATGGCGTGGATGCCGCCGTAGGTGGCGCACGTGCCGGCCGCCACAACGGCCCAGGCGTGCGGTGCGATGCGGTCGATCCATTCGCAGGTGGTGATGGGTTGCCCGGTTGCCTTATCGACACCCATGGCCGCCCAAAACCCCTCGTCTTTGTTCTTCTCGTTGGGGATCGAGCCCTCGACCACCAAGATCAACGGATCGAGCCGGCCTTCGGCGGCGCGGTGGCAAATGTCGAGATACTCGTCGCCATTTTCGTAGGCCAACACGGGATTATGAAAATTCAGCCGCGGCACGTCGGGCAAGACGCCCCGCACCAGGTCTTCCAAGCTCGGCTGAGTCGCCGCGGTGATGGCGATCGTGTCACCATCGCAGCCCAGCCCGGCGGTAATCCAGAGCAGGTTCATCGCCTCGATGGCAGGCGTAGGACGATGACTAGCGGCGGCGGTGTTGGTCATGTAACGATTTCCAATTCGATGCCGTTAGGTGCGACGGATGCGATCAAGAGCGATTGCGCGAACACTCGGTGGCCCAGCGCAGATCGTCGTCGGTCAACGAAACGCTCGGCGTGTCAAAATTCTTGAGGCGCCGAGAATATCGTCCGCGTTCATAGGCCTGGTTATAGACCGCGCCTAGGTCGATGACGACATCCTGGTCGGGCGGGTTGAGCGGAATGGGCAGCAGCGGCAACGGCTGCCGCAGCGACCAGGCATAGACATCGCAGTTGGGCCGACGCTCGCGATGCGCCACGAACGCGTAATAATCTCCGGGCGGCAAGGGCTTGAGGGCTGGCAATCGTTGCCCGCCGCGCAGCAGGTCCAGTTCGACCAGGTGCACCTCTTGCCGCAGCACCGCATCGCGCTTCAGCAAATAATCGCGCCGGTCTGGCGCCGACTTGTTGGTCGGCGACAAAACCTCCAGTACGGCCACCAGCAATTCATCGGGAAAGGTGCAAAGCTCGATATATGGCTCCGCCACGCGCTCGGGAATCAGCAACGGCACCACGACGGGTTCAAGCACGGCGGCGCCTGAGGATCGCGCCGTCGAGCTGCTTTCCTGCGGACCGGTTTGGGCAACAAGCACGTCAGAGACAATTGACTTCCGAGGTTGATCGAACGATTCAACCAGCGTGACGCGCTCCTTCAGGCGAGCATCGTAATGTTCCGGCAAGCGCTCGGCGATTGCTTCTCGCCAATAGTTGATGAACGTATCATGGAAATCGCCCCAGATGCCCGGATGCTCCAGGTAAGGATCGACGCCAGGAAACGGATTTCGCATCGTTGACTCGTGCTTAAGCGGCTGCTGATACAGGTTTATCTTAGGCGAGGTTAGGTTCGCAAATCAACCTAACCCGTTTCGAGGCGTCCCCGCCCTTTTACCCTCCTATAGCCAACTACGGCTTGAAGAGCTGCTAAACTGACCGTCAACAATCTCACTTTCCGGCCGCCCGATTATCGCCGCCGATGACGCCGCCTGACTACGCCCTGCCAAAACTTTCGTTCTCCTCGGGCACGCTGTTGCTGGAACGATGCCCGCGTCAGGCAGTCGAAAAAGTCTTCGGCACGCTGGGCTGGATGTGGGACGCTCGTGCCGGCGCGTGGCGGATCGACGCCATCCATTACGCCGCCGTGCGGCGACGGCTCGACGAAACTCACTTGGCCTGTGAAGACTCGGTGCCGCAGTGGCAGACCGTTCGCGCGCCGGACGTGAAGCTGCATTCGCTGCGCCCCGAGCAGCGCGAAGCGGTCGATGCCTGGCGGCGTTCAAGTCGGGCGTGCGTCGTCATGCCCACCGGCACCGGCAAAACGGAAGTCGCCCTTTCGATCATTGCCGAAGCCGCAGTTTCTACCTTGGTGGTCGCCCCGGTCCGCGACCTGATGTATCAGTGGCATGGCCGCATTTTGCAGGGGCTGAGTTACGACGCCGGCGTGATTGGCGATCGCGTGTTCCGCGTGCGGCCTGTTTCGGTCACCACGTATGAGAGCGCGTACCTCCATATGGAGCGGCTGGGCGACCGTTTCGGATTGATTGTGTTCGACGAATGCCATCACCTGCCCGGCCCGGTGCGGCGCGACGCAGCGTGCATGTGCGCCGCGCCGATGCGGCTGGGGCTGACCGCCACGCCCGAACGGTCCGATGGAAGGCAGGCCGATCTGCCGGAGTTGATCGGGCCGATCGCCTACGAGATGCCGCTGTCCAAGGCCCGCGGCAAAACGCTGGCCGAGTATGAGGTAGTGCGGATTCCGGTGTATCTGTCGCCCGACGAGCAAGCCCGCTATGACATGCTCTCGCGGATCGTTCGCAAATATGTCATTGAGCGGACCAAGAGCAATCCGCATTTTTCGTGGGAAGACGTTTGCAGCGAGACCGCCCACGAGCCAGAGGCCCGCCGCGCCGTGCGAGCGTTTCACGCCAAAAAGGCGATTGAAGACCGGGCGGCGGAAAAGCTGCGAGTGCTCGAAGACCTGTTTCGGCTGCACGCCGGCAGCCGCACGATTGTGTTCGCCGGCTCCAACGCCATGGCCCGCGAAGTCTCGCGGCGGTTTCTGATTCCTTGTCTGCTCAACCATTGCGGCAAGAAAGAGCGGCTCGATATTCTTACGGGGCTGGAAGACGGCTCCTATCCGGCGGTGGTGGCCAACCGCGTGCTCGACGAAGGAGTCGATCTGCCGGCGGCCAAGGTGGCGGTGGTGCTGGGCGGCACGTCTTCCACTCGGCAAGCCCGGCAACGGCTGGGCCGCATTCTACGCAAGAGCGGCAACGCGCGGGCCACGCTGTATGAAGTGGTCTGCGCCGACACCAACGAAGATCAGCGCTCGCGGCGGCGGAGAGGAAGCGATGCTTACCAGGGAACTCGCCATCGCCGATTATGACGGCGGGCGCGTGCTGCCCGATCGCCTGACGCGGCGGCGCGACGCGGCGTATCTGGGTTACGCTGAACGGATGTTGCACATTTACCGCAACGGCTTGGGTCGCACGCGGCGCGATCTGCACCGCGACGTGCAGGCGGTGTTTGCCGTTGAATCTCATTGCCCGCTACGGCGAATCGACGCCTTTTGCAAACTGTTGGACGACGCCGCCGAGTTTGACCGCGACCGCCGGGGCGACGCCCGCGAATTACGGCGGCAGGTATTTCGGCTGGCGGGGCCGCTGCACCCGTTGGTCAGTTCGGCTGATCGGCTGTTCGAGCATCAAGAGGCCGAAGCGAAGCGGCATATCGCCGAGCAGCTTGGCCGCTCGTGGGACGAGATCGACGCCGGGCTGTTTGCCGACGTGATCGAGTTTCACCGCTTACGGAAGTTCGAGGGCTACGCCGACGGGGCCGCATTGCTCGCCCGTTACAATGTGGCGCAAACGCAGGCCGCGCTGTTCGACGCCACGGAAATGACCGTATGGGCGACCGGCGATTTCAAAGCGATCTTGCGTTACGCCAAGCTGGCGCGGCTGATGCACACCATTCGCCGGACCGATGATGGCTATGTGATTCGATTCGACGGGCCGGCTTCGGTGCTGCGCGAGACGCGCCGCTATGGGGCGGCGATGGCCCGCTTTCTGCCAGCGCTCGTGGCCTGCCGCGGTTGGCGAATGCACGCCGTGGTCCGTCCGAAAGGCCGAAATTGGCTGGCGCGGCTCGAGCTCTCGCCCGACGACGGGCTGACCAGCCACCATCCTCCGCCCGATGAGTTCGACTCGGACCTGGAAGCGGCCCTCGCCGAGAAATGGGGCGACCAGCCGCGTGACGGATGGACGCTGCTGCGCGAGGCCGAAGTGCTTCACGCCGGGCAGCATGTGTTTGTGCCCGACTTTGTGTTTCAGCATGCCGATGGGCGGCGCGTGATGTTGGAGATCGTCGGCTTTTGGACGCCGGAGTATTTGCAAGCGAAGCTGGAAACGCTGGCGCGGTTTGCCGATCGGCCGGTGCTCTTGGCGGTGGCCGATGCGCTGGGCGGCGAAAGCACCACATGGCCACCGGGAACGATTCGCTTCAAGTCGGCCTTGCGCATCGGTGATGTGCTCGAGCGGCTGCGAGGAGTGCGCAACGCGGCCGCAGCTCGGAAGGTTCCTTAGCGTCTCCATGCGGACGGTGGCGCCCTGAGATTCTCTTGCTCCCCTCAATACATCCAGAGACGTTTCAGAGTGCCCGCTCGTAGATGCGGTAGGTCTTGTAGCGCTTGCCGCCGACCGCGGCGATGGTGCGATTGATCAGGTGGTTGTCTTCCAGCGTCCAGCTTAATTCGGCGCCAGTGAAATGTGCCTGGTTCTTGCCATATTCGAGCGTGCGTAAAATGAGCATCTCGGCGACGCCGCGGCGGCGAAAGCCGTCGATCACCCCCAGCACCAGCAACCGCGCCGTCTGAATCTGACGACGCGCACGGCTGAGACGCACCAGCCCCAACGGCAGACCCCAGCGGAAAAGCCGGCCATCGAGTGGCCGCAGCGCCTCGTTCAGGTCGGGCAGTGTCATCGAGAAACCGATGGGCCGTCCTTCCATCTCAGCCAAGAGCAGCAAGTCGGGCATGGCGATCAGCTTCAGATGCTTGGCCAGATAGTTGAACTCGGCATCCGTCATTTTCACAAAGCCCCAGCTTCGCTCCCAGGCGGCATTGTAAACCTCCTTGCAACGCTGGATCTCGGCGTGCAGGTCGTTCAATCGCAGCGGACGAACCGTAAAACGTGCTCGCTGAGCCAGCCGTTCGGCGCGGCGGCGCCAGTCGATCATCACCGGCTGGTTGTCGTCGAACCACCAGGCGTACATGTCTTTGGCCTTCGCCAGCCCACAGGCCTCGAGCAGCCGGGCGTAATAGGGCGGGTTGTGGTTCATCATGATCCGCGGGGGAGTGTCGAAGCCGTCGATCAGCAGCCCGCAGTTATAGTTGAGCGAATAATCGATGGGTCCGCGCAGGGTGTCGCGTCCGCGTGCCCGGAGCCAATCGGCGGCGGCCTCAATGAGTGCGGCAGCCACGGTCTCGTCGTCGATCGACTCGAACATGCCAAAACAGCCGAGATTAGCCTGGTGCTCGCGGTTGTAGTTCGGGTCGTCGCTGACCAGAATGCGCCCCACGACCTGGCCGGCGCGGAGCGCCAGGAACTGGGCCGCGGCCCCATGCAAATAAAACGGATGCCGCTTGCGATTGATGAAATCCTTGCGCTCGATGAGCAGCGGAGGCACCCAGCAAGGGTCATCGGCATAAAGAGACGAAGGCATGCCGACGAACAGATTGATCTCGCGCCGGCTGCGAGCCGGCACAATCTGCACGTTGCTGGCAGAGGCAAACTCGGTGAGTTCGGCGGCCCGTTCTGCCAGCTTGCTTTCCATAGTTCGCCGCTCGCGGTCAACGCGCTCATCGGTGGGGCGGCGGCGGGCGAGATGCCCGACGCCAACGCCAACATTTTTCCTAGCATAAGGGGTGCGCCGGCCACGACACAAGTGGTCCGATTTGTTGCGTCTAGGCGGAGATTGCGGGTATAGTAGAATAGACCGTGGCGCCGCCTTACTGCCGAGGACTCCGATCATGCCAAAACTGCTTGCGATCATCGTTGCGGCTGGCTACCTGGCTTGGCAATCGGCCGCGCTCGGCGAAGTGGTGATTCTCAAGAGCGGGGGCCATGTCGAGGGCAAGCTGCTCAACGCCAAAGAGACGCCTCGCAAGAACTATGTCTTGGAGCTCCCCGGCGGCAACCATGTGACGTTCGACAAATCGCAGGTCAGCGAAGTGGTCCACCAGACCGCCGCCAAAGAAGAATACGAAAAGATCCGCCATACTTTTGCCGACACCGCCGAGGGGCAAATGGAGCTGGCGCTTTGGTGCCGCGACCGCCATCTCGAGACCGAGCGGCAGCGGCATCTGAAACGGGTGCTGGAACTTGATCCCGGCCAGGCCCAAGCACACCTGATGCTCAAACACGTTCGCATTGGCGGGGCCTGGCGGTCGCAGCGGCAGTTCTGGGAAGATCAAGGTTACGTGCTCTACCAGGGCCACTGGATGACGCCCCAAGAGCAGGAGCTGCGCGAGCGCGCCCGGAAAGTCGAGCTGGCCGAAAAAGATTGGAAGCAGCGGCTGAAGCGCTGGCGGATGTGGATGAACGAAGGGCGCGAGGTCGAGGCGCTTCAGCAGATCGACCAGATCACCGATCCGTTTGCCATCAAAGCCCTGGCCGAATTGATCTCGAAGGAACCGGTGGTGGATTATCGTAAGCGGTATCTCGACACGCTGGCTCGCATCGACACGCCTCACGCCTGGAAAATCTTGCTCGGTGGCTCGCTGTACGACGTGGATGAAGAAGTGCGGCTGACCTGTCTCGACCACATCACCGAGAGGCCGGTGGCGACGTTTGTCGACTATTATCTCGACCATCTGCACGACAAAAAGAACCCGATTGTCAACCGGGCGGCGATGGCGCTGGGCCTGCTGAAAGACCGCTCGACCGTTTTGCCGCTGATCGACGCCCTGATCACGCGGCATGAGTATCAGGTGGCGCCTGCCGGGCAGGGCGGTTACAGCGCCACGTTCGGCAGCATGAACGGGCAGCCGCTGGGCGGCGGCATGAGTTTCGGCAATAGTGGACCGAAAATCGAGGTTGTCTACCACAACAACGAAGACGTGCTTCAGGCGCTGGTGCAGCTCACCGGGCAAAACTACGACTATAATGTGGCCGCCTGGAAAAGCTGGTATACCACTCTGAAGCGGGCGCACAGTCTCAACCCACGTCGCGATTGACTTTTCTCTATGCCCACAGTCGCCATTCTGGGAGCCAGCACCGATCGCTCGAAGTTCGGCAACAAGTCGGTGCGCGCCCATTTGCAACAAGGTTTTGAGATCTATCCGATCAACCCCAAGGGCGGCGAGATCGAGGGGCAAAAGATCTACGCCCGCCTGGCCGACGTGCCGGTCGATCGCCTCGACCGCGTGAGCGTCTATCTGCCACCGCAGTTGGGCATTAAACTGCTCGAAGAGATTGCCGCCAAAGGGTGCGACGAGCTTTGGCTCAATCCGGGCAGCGAGAGCGACGAGTTGATCGAACGGGCGAACGACCTGGGCCTGAACGTCATTCAGGCGTGCAGCATTGTGGCGCTGGGCGTGAGTCCCAGCCAATTCGGCTAGAGCAGCCAGACCTTTTCAAAACAAGAGCTGCACGCCATGGCGACGCTCGAACACGCCGGAATGGGCCAACCGGACGCAGCGCCGCTGGCCGGGCCGCGAACCGGCCGTTGGGAGCGCATCGAGCAGGCCCTGGTGTGGCTGGGCGATCGCATCAATCCGATCTTAGTGAAAGAAACGCGGCAGGCCCTCAAAAGCCGGCAATTCGTCGTCACGTTTACGCTCGTGCTGCTCTTGGCCTGGGCTTGGTCGATCTTCGGCGTGTCGTTTATCGGCCCGAGCATCTATTACGCGGCTCGCGGTTTCGATCTGTTCCAGGGTTACTACGTCATCTTGGCGGTGCCGCTGATGGTGATCGTGCCGTTCGGAGCGTTCCGCTCGCTGGCCTCCGAGCGCGAAGACGGCACCTACGAATTGCTTTCGATCACCACCTTGCGGCCCCGGCAGATCGTGGCCGGCAAGTTGGGCAGCGCCATGCTGCAGATGCTCGTCTATTTTTCCGCCATCGCACCGTGCATCGCGTTTACCTACATGCTGAAAGGGATCGATGTTCCCACGATCCTCTACGTGCTGTATTACTCGTTCATCGGCTCGCTGGGCCTATCGCTCATTGGGCTGATGGTTGCCACGCTTACGCCCGAAAAACACTGGCAGATTGTGCTGTCGGTGGTGTTCTTGTTCGGCCTGGCGATGGCTCTCTGGTCGGCGCTAGCTCTGGTGATGGGGGCGCTGCCCAGCGCACCGCCCGCCTTTCAAGACCGGACGTTCTGGATTATCAACGGCATCATTCAGACGGCGTATTGGGGCTACTTCGCTCTCTTTTATTGCGCGGCGGCGGCGCAATTGACGTTCGCCAGCGACAACCGTTCGACGCGGCTGAGGCAGATCATGGTAGTGCAGCAGGCCCTGCTCAGCGGCTGGGTGATGTGGGGCTTTGGCGCGGCCGAGGGTGAACTGGCCATCATCATCATTTACTTCATGCTCAGCGGCATCCATTGGTCGCTGATGGGCATGTTTCTCAATGGCGAGCTGGGCGATATCTCGCTGCGCGTGAAGCGCCAACTGCCGCAGAGCTTTTTGGGACGGGTGTTTTTCACCTGGTTCAATCCGGGTCCGGCCACCGGCTGGATGTTCACCGTCGCGAACCTCATTTGCGCGCTGTTGATCGGCGCCGGCATCTCTGGATTTGGCCGTCTGTTTTTTCCGAACCAGCGCTTGGCCAGCTTCGGTTCGATGCCGCACCTGCTGGTCGTCGCCTTCGGCTTTCTGGAATTCGCCTATATCATTGCCTACCTGGGTCTTGGACGGTTGGCGGTTGGGCTGGCGCGTCGTATTTCGCCCGTCACGGTGTCGTCGGCGGTGTCGGTGCAGTTGCTGCTGGTGTTGGCGGGCAGCGGCATTCCGCTTTCGGTGCATTGGATGATGCCCGATATCCGCCGCGATTATTCGTTGCTGGAGATCACTAATCCTTTCTATTCACTTTACGAAGTGGCCGAGGTGCACGACTTCATCCCCGAGGTGGTGGCCCTGATGATCTTGGTTCCCTTGGCGGCGGCGGGCGTGGCGCTGTTGAATTTGCCCGGCGTGGTGGCGGCGGTGCGTCAGGTGCGGTTGGCCAAACCGCGCCGCGTCGAGGAAGAAGATTTGCAAGAGGCCGCGTTGCGCGCGCCGCCTCCCGGCCCCAGCAGCCCGTTTGACGAAGAGCCGGTCGCCGCAATCAAGGATTGATGAACCTATAGGGCCGACAGAAAAAAAGGGCTCGACGCGCATGATATAATGAGGGCGGCTTTCGCAGACGACGCAACAGGATCACGGTATGCCGAACAAAGCAGAAGAAACCATTGAATTGGCGAATCGCCATTATGCAGTCGAAGTCGGGTTGACCGACATCTTTATCCTCAGGGATACCGCCCAGGCGGCGGTTCGGCATGGCGAAAAGACTGCTTCGAATGAAGATCAAACCATAAAGCTGCTTGAAGTCAATGAGAACACGGTTCCGTCAGGGATCTATCCGATCCTGTTCGGTCCCGCGCCGGCGTCGGGCATCCATTTCCCATCGCTGATTGTCGAGGTAACCCCGGAGGAGTTCCGTAAGATTCAGAGCAGCGAGTTGCCGTTGCCCGACGGTTGGGAGATTGGCGAGCATATTCCGAAACCTGAGGTTGCCTCGACGGAATGAGCAGCGTCGACGATTGGACAACGGCCTTCGCGCGCCAGGCAGATGCGGACTTAAGGGCCTGGGAGCTCTACCAGGAGTATCCCCGTGCGGCAGCCGCCGAATGCCACAAGCTGCAATTCCTTCAGATGGCGTGTGAAAAGCTCTGCAAAGCTTACGTCATTCGTGCGGGCATTCATGCCCCGGCGGACGTTCAAGGCAGCCACGGCTTTATCGTCAAGCACTTACCTTCGATCATGAAGCAGGAAATCGCGAACAATCAAGAGTTTCCGAAAAACCGTTCATGGGTGATGTCGCAGATACGACAACTTTGCGGGGAGATTGAGATACTGAACCCGGCGATGAAGCGAGGCAACCGGCGCCCAGATAACTGCGAGTATCCGTGGGAGTCCGGAGCACGCGTTGTGTCGCCACTCGATCACAAGTTCTTTCCTACTCAGCTTCTCACAGCATCCCATGGCCGCACATTTTTAAGATTGCTTCGTCGCGCAATCAATGCCCTCCTATATTCTACATCGTCGCCCCCTGATCCGAAGGGGTAGGCTGTTGATTCCGCCGACACGCCATTACAATGAGTCGCCGAGACCTTCCTGTCCGCCGGAGTCACGACCGCCATGAGCCGCGCTAAGACCGAATTCCGCTACGAAAAACTGACCTGGCCCGAAATCAACGACGCCATCGAGCTGGGCAAAGTGTGCATTGTGCCCTGCGGCGCCGTCGAGCAGCATGGACCGCACCTGCCGCTGGATGTCGATCTTATCTGTCCCACCGAAATCGCCCGCGGCGCGGGCCGGGAAGTGCCCGAAAAGATTCTGGTGCTGCCCACCGTCTGCTACGGCTACACGGGGCATGTGATGGACTTTCCCGGCACCATCAACAACGACTTCGAGCACTTCATGCACCATGTGCTCGATATCACCAAGTCGCTGGCCTACCACGGTTTCAAAAAATTGTGCTGCTCAACGGGCATGGCTCGAACGTGCCGAATCTCGACCTGGTGGCCCGGCGCACCAACCTGGAGACCGACGCCGAGTGCATTCTGGCGCCGTGGTGGCAGTTGCTCTCGGTCGACAAAGAGTTCATGCCGCGCTGGCGGCAGAGCAAGTTTCCCGGCGGGTGCGCTCACGCCTGTGAGCTGGAAACGTCCATGTATCTTTATCTCGACGGCGAGAACGTGCGCCGCGATCTGATCAAGAACGGCGACATCAGCTTCAACGAAGAGAACAGTCCGTTCAACTGGGTCGATTTGTTCACCGCTGGGCCGGCGACGCTGGTCTCGTGGACCAGCAGTTACTCGGAGACCGGCGTGCTGGGCGAAGCCGAGCTGGCCACTGAGGAAAAAGGCCGGCAGGCCTATGAAGAGGCGGTGAAGCAATTGGTGCGCTTCGTCCATTATTTTCATGGGCGCCCGCTCGATCCGCGCCGCGACCGTCACCGCCGGCCCCCGACGATGCCGATGCCCTGGGGCCAGCGGCCGGTGCGGTGAAGGGGGCGGGAAGCAGGGTTGGGACATCAGGCGTAGGAAACCATGACTGGCGGCAAACCCAACACGCCCGAAGCGCCCCCGCTCGTTCCCGAGACGATCGCTTCGTACTTCGCCGATCAAGGAACCGACGAGGTTCTGGCCGGCTCGGCGGTTGAGGAAAACCGGCCGACGAGTCGCCAAAGCGGTTCGGGCATTTCGCAAGCCCCCGAAGTCGATGCCGGCCAGCGGCTCGACGATTTCGATCTGCTGCTGCCGTTGGGCCAGGGCGCCTTTGCGCGTGTCTTCTTGGCGCGGCAGCGTTCGATGCAGCGACTCGTTGCGCTGAAAGTCTCTTGCGACGAAAGCCAAGAGCCGCAGACGATGGCCCAGCTCGATCATCCGCACATCGTGCGGGTTTACGACCAGCGTTCGCTGGAAGATCGTCGGCTCCGCCTGATCTACATGCAATACGTGTCGGGCGGCACCTTGCAAGCGGTGGTCGAGGCGGTGCGCGCCTGCCCGGCGGCGCAGCGCGACGGCGCCTTGCTGCTGCGCGCGATCGACGCCTGCCTGGCGGCGCGGGGCGATTCACCGCCCGGAGAGTCGTCGCAGCGGCGCAAGCTGGCCGGCTGGTCTTGGCCGAAAGTGGTCTGTTGGTTGGGCGGGCGGTTGGCGGGCGCCTTGGAATATGCCCATCAGCATGGTGTGCTGCACCGAGATCTCAAACCCGCCAACGTGCTGCTTTCGCCTGACGGCAGCCCCAAGCTGGCCGATTTCAACATCAGTTTTTGCTCGCAGGTGGAAGGTTCTACGCCCGCCGCGTCGTTTGGCGGCAGCCTGCCCTATATGTCGCCCGAGCAGCTCCAGGCGTTCGGCGCACTTGGCCCGTGTCAGCCGGCCGAGCTGGACGCCCGCAGCGACGTCTATTCGTTGGGCATCTTGCTTTGGGAATTGTTGACCGGCGAGCGGCCCTTCGCCGATCTGGCATCGACCGTCGATGTACGCGCGGGGCTGGCGGAAATGGCCGAACAGCGTCGCCAGCCACCGCCCGCCAGCAGATTGCCCGGCGACTTGCCGGCAGGCATCAAAGAGCTCTTGCTGCGCTGCCTGGCGTTCGACCGCGGCGAACGTTTCGCCAGCGCGCAAGAGTTGGAGCGGCAACTCGAGCTTTGTCTTCAGCCGCGGGCCCGACGGCTTTTACAGCCGACGCCGGGCAATTGGCGACTCGCGGCGCAGCGGCATTGCCTGCTGGCGCTGGTCGTCGCCGGCCTGCTGCCCAACCTGGCCTCGAGCGTCCTGAGCATCGTCTACAACTGGTCTGCCATCATCTCGCGTCTCGCGCCGCGGGCGCAGCAGCTTTTCGCCAACCAGATTCTGTTAATTAACCCAATCGCATACGCGCTGGCGGTTGCCTGGCTGCTGCATCTGGCCAGACCGGTGCTGCACGGCGTCTGGCAGCGAGCGGCGCGACCGTGCGGCAATTCGGCATCGCCGTCGGCCGTGGCGCGGCGGCGCTGTCTCTGGTTGGGTGATTACGTCGCCTGGGTGACCGCGGCCGCCTGGACGGCATCGGGCGTTTGTTTTGTCACCTGGCTGAGGCTGAGCGGGGCCGGCGACGAACGAGGGATGGCCATCGACCATGCCCATTTCTTCACGGCGCTCGTGCTGTGCGGCCTGATGGCTGCTACGCTCTCTTTTTTTGGAGTCACGTTCGTAAGCGTTCGCGTGTTTTTTCCCCGGCTGGTCGAACCAGGCGCCGCCGACGCCACCGCCGCCAGTGAGCTAAGCCGGCTGGCCGCGCGCAGCGGATTGTATTTTGTCTTGGCGGTTTCGGCGCCCTTCCTGGCGATGGTCGCCACGGTGTTATTGATCGACGCAGCCCACGACCGTTTGGCGGTCTCGGTGCTCGGCACGCTAGGATTATTCTCGTTCGCGCTTGCCTACCGGCTCTGGCAAGAGATTCAGCGCGACATCGCGGCCTTGGCCGCCGCACTCGATCCCGATGCGCAAGCCCGCGAGAGCCCCGGCGGATCTCAGCACTGCTAGCTTCCGCGTGGTGGCAGGCGCCCGCGTAAGGTCAACTTGGCGAGGGTTTGCTGGCCTTTCAACCAACCACACATTTGATCCAAGGCATGGCGGAGATCGTCCTCGAAGACGTATCGCGAGTTTTCCCGGGCGGCATCACCGCGGTGGAACAGCTCACCTTACAGGTTCGCGATGGTGAGTTATTGGTGCTGGTCGGACCGAGCGGCTGCGGCAAGACAACCACGTTGCGGCTGATTGCCGGGCTGGAGCCAGCGAATTCGGGCAGTATTTCCATCGCGGGCCGGAAGGTGAACCGCGTGGCGCCGCGCCATCGTGACGTGGCGATGGTGTTTCAGGGGCATGCACTGTATCCACATCTGACGGTGCGCCAGAACCTTGCCTTTGGGCTCGAGTTGCGGCGTGGCAGGAGCCTGCGGCGGGGGTGGCGCCGTTGGACCAACGGTAAACCGATCGACGGCCACGACATCGACCGCCAGGAGGTCGATTCGCGCGTACAGGCGGCTGCACAAACATTGGGCGTCGAACCGCTGCTGGAGCGAACTCCGGCGGAGCTTTCCGGGGGCGAGCGTCAGCGCGTGGCCTTAGGACGGGCGTTGGTCCGCCGTCCTGCCGTCTTTCTGTTGGACGAACCGCTCTCGAATCTCGACGCTTTGCTGCGTGCCAGCCTGCGAAGCGAGATCAAACGGCTCCATCAAAGCCTGGCCGCCACCATGGTCTATGTGACGCACGACCAGGCCGAGGCGATGTCGCTGGGCGACCGCATCGCCATTCTTGATGCCGGCCGGTTGCAACAAATCGGCCAGCCGCTGGAAGTCTATCGCCATCCGGCCAATCGGTTTGTCGCCGGCTTTCTAGGGTCGCCGCCAATGAACCTCATCGACGCGACGGTCGAAACCAGTCGGTCCGAAGCCGGCGAATCGGCGGTCTTGCGAGGCGGTGGCTGGTCCGTGACGGTGGAGCAGCGATGGTTGCCCGGTGAGGCGGCCGGCGGGCGGGTGGTGTGGGGCGTTCGCCCGGAAGACATCAGGACGAATCGAACAGTCCCCGGCCCCGAGTCCCCGGCCGCAAGCCGCCAGTCGGGCCGCGTTCGTCTGGCCGCCCGTCTAAGCTTGGTCGAGCCGCTGGGGGATGCGAGCATCCTGCATTTGGTACCGCCGGCCTGTAATACGGCTTCGCCTGCGGGCGAAAACCGGGTATTATTAATGAAGACCGACGGCAGCGGGAGGGCCGCGGGCGAGCAGGTCGAGGTCTGGTTCGATGCGGCGCAGTTGCATTGGTTCGATGCCCTGACAGGGCGGAGCATACACGGTTTCGAGGCGAACAACAGGTAACCGGCCTGGTTTCCCGCGGGCAAGCCGTCTGGTGCGGCAGCCGCAAGTGGGGTAGGCTGGTTGCCGTTTTTCATTTTAGGGACTTTAAAAAAGGAGATTTCGCCGAGCGACGAGGTATCGGCAACGCGTCAAACCTTCATCAGTGACAATCCGGACAATTCGGTTTCTAGCGCACCACGGGTGCCGAGAGGGTGACTATCATGAATGCCAGCGAACTTCTGCGGATCATCGACACGATCCACCGCGATAAAAATATTGAAAAAGAGATCGTCTTCCAGGCGATCGAGGCCGCGTTGGTGTCGGCCGCCAAAAAACAATACGGCGAAGACCAAGAGGTGGTCGTCGAGATTAACCGCGCCGACGGCTCGATTATGGGAACCCACAACGGGGCGCCGCTGGACGAGGGCGAGACGCTGGGCCGCATCGTTGCGCAGACTGCCAAGCAGGTGATCATCCAGAAGGTTCGCGAAGCGGAACGTGATGCGCTTTATGACGAATACGACAAGGAAAAAGGGCAGTTGATTACCGGCGTCGTGCAACGATATGAAGGCGGCGCCGCCACGGTCGCTTTGCCCAACTGTGAAGCCATCCTGCCGCGTAGCGAGCAGATTCCCGGCGAGACGCATCACGCCAACGAGCGGGTGCGGGCCACGATCTGCGAAGTGAAGAAGGCCGGCAGCCGGGTGAAAGTCATCCTCAGCCGCACGCGCCCGGCACTGGTCGGCCGCTTGTTCGAGCAGGAGATTCCCGAAATCGCCGACGGCGTGATCGAAATCAAGGCCATGTCGCGCGAGCCGGGCTATCGTAGCAAAGTCGCCGTGAGCAGCACCGATCAGCGGGTCGATTGCGTGGGGGCGTGCGTGGGCGTGCGCGGCAACCGCATCAAGAACATTGTCGACGAGTTGGCCGGCGAACGCATCGACATCGTCCGCTGGAGCGACGACATGCAGGTGCTGATTCCCAACGCCCTGCAGCCGGCGGAAGTGGAAGAAGTCATTCTCTGCTCGATGTTGGGCCGGGCCATCGTGTTGGTTCGCGAAGACCAGTTGTCGCTGGCCATCGGTCGCCGCGGACAAAACGTGCGGCTGGCCAGCAAGCTCTGTGGCTGGGACATCGAAATTATGACCCGCGAAGAGCTGGATGAGCAGATCGAGCGGGCCGTAGGTGGGTTCAGCTCGTTGGAGGGCGTCGATGAAAGTTTGGCCGAGAAGCTAGTCGGCGAGGGATTTTTATCCTACGATGACTTGTCAGTCATCGAGCCTGATGCTCTGATGGAGATGGGGGGCCTGTCGTTGGAGCAGGTCGATAAGATCGTCGCTTTGGCCGAAGAGAAGGCGGCCGAGGCCGAAGCCGCCGCGGCCGAAGAGCGCCGCCGGCAGCGCGAGCAGGAGCGAATCGAGGCGGCCACGCGCGAGGCCGAGGAGCGCGAGAGGGCCCAGGAACAGGCCGCGGGGATTTCCGAAGGGGCTGCCGCGGGGATTTCCGAAGGGGCTGCCGCGGGGCTCTCAGCAGAAGGTGCTGCCGAGGAAGCCGCGACTGCCGCGGCCCACGGATCGACTGGAAACGGAGAACCGCCAACCGGCTCGGCGGAAAACGAGCCGGCCCATTCCGACGATGCCGGTAGTGGTTGACACGGCGCCGTCCACCACCGTCGGAGGCCTCGAACGGATTTTCGTCCGTTTGCCTTGTCCGCGGGGGGAGTTACCAGGGAGACGTTCACCATGATTTAATTTTTGCCATGGATTCGGCCGGCCACGCCGGACCGAATCGAACCGAGGGAGATTGCACACTTGCCCGTACGGATCTATCAACTCGCCAAAGAGTTCAAGCTCGACAGTAAAGACATGGTCGACCGGTGCGCCAAGGCGGGCGTCACCGGCAAGGGTTCGGCCCTGGCCAGTCTCACCGACGAAGAGGAGGTGAAGGT
>JAICLL010000099.1 GCA_025927475.1 Pirellulales bacterium | reverse complement strand
GCGAACGAACTTGCCAAGTACATTGCGGGCCTCCTTCAGATGCTCTTGTTCTAAAGGCATTCTTCGGGAGGCTCGCTCTTTAACCAAGGGGCCCGTGCCAGCTACCCTGCTGCTAGCAAAAACTGCGAAACTTGAACTTAGCGGGGATCGTACGCCCCGGCCCGCGCCCCCAAGCCCGGCCCCGGTGGCTGGGGCAGAGCCTTGGCGATGCCCCGGCTGCGCAACCGTCCGGCACAAAGGCCGGGTGCTACCCTGCTGGATCGCACGATGTCGTCGGTAGCCCTGCCCTTGTGGCCGGCCGATTCGATCAACTTGGACCTCGTATATAAAATAGGTGAGACCGCCCACGGAGGCCTTTCGATGAGCACCGCAACCAGAACCGCCCAACGAGCCTTAACCATAAACGGGCGCTGGCGTCTACCGCTCGATATTCGGCAGTTCGACCGGTTCCGCGCCTGGCGATTTAGCGATGAGCTTCCTGAAGACTGCAAAGCGACCTTGGCGGGTGAGCTGATTCTCCTGGAAACGCCCGACAACCTTAGGTGGGGTGGTCGAAGTGACCGCCCGCATGCCGTCGATGATGATCTGCCGGGTTTCTTGATCGACGATTGGTTGCAGGTGCCGTTTACAGCGTTTACGTTCGACGGCTTCCGGTCTTGGATTCATTCCGATGATTTTCCCACCACGATGAAGGCGACCTATGCGGATGGCTCGATTGAGATCGACATGAGTCCCGAAGAACTTGAATCACACGGCAAGCTGAAAGTCCAATTGGTGGTACGACTCGGCGCTTTGATCGAGAAGGAACAGCTCGGCGACCTGTTTGTCGAGCGGACGACGCTGTCGTGTCCCAAGGCCGACCTGAACACCGAACCCGACATCATGTTCTGCTCGTGGCAGAGCTACCGCTCGGGCCGGGTTGTGCCCCGCGAAGGGAAGGAAGGCAGCGGCCGCTACGTCGAAATCGCCGGCGCACCCGACTTGGTCATCGAGATCATCAGCAACAGTTCCGAGGCAAAGGATAAGCGGACGCTGAATCGCAAATACTGGAAGGCGGGCATCGCCGAATATTGGCTGATCGACGCGCGGGGCGACGAAATCGACTTTCAGATTTATTGGCGTGGCAAGCGCGGCTATCAGCCGGTCGAGCCGGACCCCAAGGGGTATCGCCGATCCGCCGCATTGAACCGAAAGTTTCGAATTACCCGGCGTTTAAATCCTATCGGCCGCTATGCATACCGGCTGCTGCATCGCTAAGCCCGTGAGCTAGCCAAACTGCCAAGAGGGTGCAGAACGGATTTTTCGATGTGTTGCCACGAATCTGTCGCGAACGCCCTGCGTGACGCTTCTGATCGCCGGCGCGACATTGAACCGGAGAAGTAGGGTGGGCCGAGCGCAGCGAGTCCCACCATTGCGGCGCATTGGGCGCTGCCATATCGCTCTACCTTAGGAGGTGGGACTACAAGCGTCATCTATCATTATCGTTTTTGGCAAAATTCATCAGTCGCGCAAGCCCATTCCCGGACGCGCCGCTAGAGTCAGGCCAGGTGCGCTCGTGCTATGCAGCACGAGCTGCTCCGCCGGCCGATGGCGCCACGAGCGACTCCAAGAGATCGAGCGTGCGGTGGGTGGCGCCAAGCTGAGCGGCCACCAGCGCTCGGGCGCGCTCGCCCATCGCTTCGGCGAACTGCGGCTCAAGCAGGCAGCGGCGCACAAAGGTCGTTAGCTCGCCGGCGTCTGCCACCACAACGGCCGCCTGGCGGGCGAGCAACAGGGCCACGATCTCGCGAAAGTTGCGGGTGTTGGGGCCGAAGCAAACGGCCGCGCCATACGCGGCTGGTTCGATCATGTTCTGCCCGCCGCGGCTGGAAAGGCTTCCGCCCACAAAGGCGATGTGCGCCGTCCCCCACCACGAGCTTAGTTCGCCGATGGTGTCGACCAGCAGAACGCGAGCGTTGGCATCGGCGCCAGCGACCTCTAAGCAACTGCGCCGCTGCCAGGGCAATTCGGTGCGGTCCAATTCCTCAGCGACGGCGTTGAAGCGTTCGGGGTGACGCGGCACCAGAATCAACCGCAGCCGCGGATGCTCTTGGGCCAAGGTGCGATAAGCGTTCAGGGCGGCGGTTTCTTCGCCCGCCTGCGTGCTGCCGGCCAGAAACACGAGGTCGTCATCGGCAATGCCCGCCAACTGCCGCAGCCGCACCGTGGCCGCATTGCCGCGATCGGTCTGGGCGCCGTCGAACTTGAGCGAACCGGTGACGTGCACGCGCGACGCCGGCGCACGCAGCGCCAAAAAATGATCGGCGTATTCCTGGTTCTGCGCCAGGATTAAATCGACCTGCCCGAGCATCGACGCGGCGAGCCAACGCACGCGATGGTAGCCGCGAAAACTGCGTTCGCTCAGCCGTCCGTTGACAATCATCACGTGAGCGCCGTGCCGCCGCGCCGCGGCGATCAGATTGGGCCACAGCTCAAGCTCCGTGAGCACCAGGCACGCTGGACGGATGCGCCGCATGGCCGCTTCCACTGCCCAACTGAAATCAAGCGGGCAATAAAAGACGATCAGCTCGGGATATTTCTTGCGTGCCAGCGCGAGGCCGGTGGCGGTGGTCGTCGAAACGACGCAGTGCCAGTGCGAATGCCGGCGAGCGATGGCCGCCAAAAGCGGCGCGAGCAAATTGACTTCGCCGACGCTGACGGCATGGAACCATAGGCAGGGTCGGTCGCCGGTTCGCCGCGGCGCGAGGCCCCAAAGTTTTTGCCCCCAACCTTGGCGATATTTGTGCTGAGCGACCGCGCGATAGATCAGCAGCGGCGAGGCGGCGGCGATCAATAAAGCATAAAGAAGGTTGAGCAACCAACACATGGGAGTCCCTTCCCCAGGCCAAACAACACACCACCCAAAAGTATTACGATGCGCACGGCCGTGCGCATCGGAAAACGCATTTGCTTTCCTAGGCATGACCGGGGCATCGCCAAGGCTCTGCCCCAACCACCGGAATCCTCGCTAGCCCTTCCGCAAACAACACTGTTTGTACTTCTTTCCGCTGCCGCAGGGACAGGGATCGTTGCGGCCGACTTGCGGGCTGCGGTTGCGGATTGGCTCGGGCTTGCGATCGCCTTCCGAGCCGGCGGCAGCCTCGGCGAATCCATCGCCGCCCATCGCGCTGGCCGGAGGCGGCGAATCGTGCACCGCCTGACTCTCGACCCACGTCGAACCCACAAAGCTTTCGTCCAGTTGTTCCATGCGGAAGATCAGGTCGCTCACCCGCTCGCCCACCGACTGCCACATCAGCTCAAACGTGCGCATGCCCTCGCGCTTGTACTCGACCTTGGGGTCGACCTGGGCGTAGCCGCGCAGCGAGACGCTCGCCCGCAAGTGGTCCATGGCCAGCAAATGATCTTTCCAAGCGCTGTCGAGGAAGTGCAACAGCAACGACCGCTCCATGCGGCGGATTTCGGGGCGATAGCGATCTTCCACCGCCGACGACAGCCGGCGTTCGAGCGATTCGCGGTCGAGCGCGGCCAGCTCTTCGGGCGAAACCCGCCAATCGAGCTTTTGCTCCAGCCATGCGGTGAGCGAGGTGAGCACGCCGTTGCCGCCGGTGGCCTGCGCCACGGTGGTGGCCGTGCGCACATTGCCGTCGTGATCCGCGGCAAACACCTTGGTAACCTGCTGCTGCACTTCGGCCAGGGCTTGCTCTGCCTGGCGCTGGCATTCGCGGCTTTGGTCGATCAGCAGGGCGCGGATTTCCTCGCGCTGCTTATTGCGCAAGTCTTCGACATCAAGCTCGACATGGAACCGCTCGCGGGCCCAGGCCACCAGCCGCTCACGGTCGTAGCGCTTCTGCCCGGCGGCGTCGCGGGTGGTGAAGTGATACAAACCGGCCAGTACCGGATATTCGGTTTCCTTTTCGTTGTAGATTTCTTCGGCCTTCTGGCGCACCAGGTTTTTGATCGGCTCCAGTTCCAGGCCGCGCAGGTCGTCGGGGTTCAGCTCGACGCCGAATTTGTAATGCACCCAGCCGCATGCGCTGCGCAGACCAAAATCGGGATCGAGAAACCGCTTGCCTTCGCTGAGGTCGATCTTACCCAGTGCCGCACGGGCTCTTTCGATCAAAAACTCACCCACGCCGTCGCGCCCCACCTTTTTCAGGTCGCGGTCGCGCAGGCTAAGCTGCCAACGAACGTTGGCCAGATGCGCCAACGCCTCCCAGTTCCATTCGTCTTCTTCGGCGTCTTCGGGCAGATTTTCGTCGATCGCTTCGAGCACCTGCCCCTCGGCCTTGCGCTCGGCGGTGTCTTTCGCTTGCCGCTCGGCAGTTTCAAAATCGAGTCCGCGGAAGTCGGAGCCGTCGAGCTCGACGCCCAGTTCGCCGCCAGCCCATTTGGCAAACGAGGTGGCGCCGTAATCTTTGGCCAAGAAATCATCGAGATAGCGATCGATCTCATGGTCGATCATCTCCAGAATCTTCAGCTTGCAGTTGACGCCGTCGAGAATCTGCTGGCGGAAGCCATAGACGCGCTTGCGCTGCTCGTCCATCACTTCGTCGTATTCGAGCAAGCTTTTGCGGGTTTCAAAGTTGCGCTCTTCCACCTTTTTCTGAGCGCCCTCGATGCGGCGAGTGACCATCTTGCTTTCGATGGCCTCGCCTTCTTGCATGCCCAGCCGCGTGAGAATGTTCTTCACCCATTCGCCGGCGAAGATCCGCATCAGGTCGTCTTCGAGCGACAGATAAAACCGGCTCGAGCCGGGGTCGCCCTGGCGTCCGCAGCGGCCCCGCAACTGCAAGTCGATGCGGCGGGCCTCGTGCCGCTCGGTGCCGATCACGTGCAGTCCGCCCAGCCGCTTGACCTCTTCGCCCTCGGGTTTCATCCGCTCGCGCTCTTCGATCTCGCTGACCAACTGCGTCCACTCTTCCTGAGGCACGTCGAGCCGCGTCTCGTATTTGGTTTGCAGCATGGCCCAAGCCATCGTCTCGGGATTGCCGCCCAAAATAATGTCGGTACCGCGGCCCGCCATGTTGGTGGCGATCGTGACGGCGCCTTTGCGCCCGGCTTGCGAGATGATCTCGGCTTCGCGCTGGTGGTGCTTGGCGTTGAGCACCTCGTGCTTCACGCCGCGCCGCGAAAGCATGTTGCTCAGCCGCTCGCTTTTTTCGATCGAAACGGTGCCCACCAGGATCGGTCTGCCGCGGCGATCGAGATGCTTGATTTTGCCGCGGTCGATCCACTTTCGCTCGCGACCCTCGCGGGTTTCCAGCTCGATGCGCTCCTCCTCGTCGCGCGTGACGGCGCCTTCCAAAAAGCTGCCGTCGGCAAGCTGCACCGTGTCCCACTTGTGCAGCCGTTCGATCTCTTCGACGATGGCCTCGAACTTCTCGCGTTCCGAGCGGTAGATCACGTCCGGAGAATTCACGCGCCGCATTTCGCGGTTGGTGGGAATGGCCACGACGTCGAGCTTGTAGATCTTCCAGAATTCGCCGGCCTCGGTCATGGCCGTGCCGGTCATGCCGCTGATCTTGTCGTACAGCTTGAAAAAATTCTGCAGGGTGATGGTGGCGTAGGTCTGGTTCTCCTCCTTGACGCGCACGCCCTCTTTGGCTTCGACGGCCTGGTGCAGGCCATCGCTCCAATTGCGGCCCGGCATCAGGCGGCCCGTGAACTCATCGACGATGATCACCTCGTCGCCGTCGACCACATAATTCACATCGCGCTTGTAAAGATGGTGGGCCTTCAGGGCGTTGTCGATCAGGTGCGGCCAGTCCATGTTGCCGGCCGTGTAAAAGCTTTCGACGCCGGCCAGCTTTTCGGCCTCGCGCACGCCATCGTCGGTCAGCAGCACCGTATGCTCTTTTTCTTTGACCTCGAAATGCACGTCTTTCTTAAGCTGCCGGGCGATGCGGTCGGCCTTGGGATAGCGCGTGACGTCGTCGTGAGCGGGACCGGAAATGATCAGCGGGGTGCGGGCCTCGTCGATGAGAATGTTGTCGACCTCGTCGATGATGGCGTAATGCAGCCGCCCTTGGGCCTGCTGCTCCGACCGCGGATAGCGGTTGTCGCCGCGGGCCGCCCGCTTCATGTTGTCGCGCAGATAATCGAAGCCGAACTCGTTGTTCGTGCCGTAAGTGATGTCGCATTCATAGGCGCGCTGCTTTTGCTCCGGTTCCATGCCGGAGTAGATCGCGGCCACGGTCAATCCCAGGCCCATATAAATGGGTCCCATCCATTCCATGTCGCGGCGGGCCAGATAGCTGTTGACCGTAACCACGTGGACGCCCTTGCCTTCCAAGGCGTTCAGATAGGCCGGCAGCGTGGCGACCAGCGTTTTGCCTTCGCCGGTGACCATTTCGGCAATATTGCCGGCGTGCAGCACCATGCCGCCGAGCAACTGCACGTCGTAATGCCGCAGACCAATCCAGCGGCGGCTGGCCTCGCGGCAGACGGCGAAAGCCTCGACCAGCACGTCGTCGAGCGTTTCGCCGGCGGCCAGCCGTTTGCGAAACTCGGCGGTCTGCCGACGCAGCTCGTCGTCACTCATGGCCGTGTACTTCGGCTCCAGCGCGTTGATGGCATTGACCTTGGACTGCAACCGCTTGATATAGCGGGCGTTCGACGAGCCAAACATGGCCGTTAGGGCGCGCTCGATGCCCGTGCCGACGCCGCCAAAGATGGCGCCCAATATTTCCCAAATACGTTCGAGAACTTCCATGGCGTTGCCAGTTGCCCCAAGACTGCCCGAAGAGGTTTGAATGCCGCCGCCCTTAGGGACCGCGGCGAGCGAGCGCACTATCGGCGCAAAACTTTCCAGCGAAGTAGTTTATAGCGTTTGCGCCGGTTGGTCAAGAAGGGTTTTCGACCCGGCGGTTCCAGCCCTTACTTGCCAAAACCGGCGCGATTTGCCAATCTCTCAAAACATCCACTCCCGCCTTCTCGAGCCATCAGCGAATTGTGCCGCCAATCTACCCGTCCCGTGATATTCGAGGCGAACTGGTCTTTCTCGGCACCGGCACCTCGGTCGGCGTGCCCATGATCGGCTGCGGCTGCGCCACTTGCCAAAGCACCAATCCGCGCAATCAACGCCTGCGATGCGGTCTGGCCATCGGCCTGCCCGAGGGAAATCTGCTGGTCGACACGCCCACCGACTTGCGCAGCCAACTGCTGCGCGAGCGACTGGGAATCATTCACGCCGTGCTGTTTACGCACGAACATGCCGATCACCTGTTCGGGCTGGACGACCTGCGGTTGTTTCCGTTTTATCTGGGGCATAAGCTGCCGATTTATTGCGAAGAGCGGGTCGAGCGGCGCATTCGCCACTCGTTCGATTACGCCTTCGAACAAGACGCCAATTCGCTGCATCCGGGCGCCATTCCACAACTGGAGTTGATGCGAATCACCTCGGCGCCGTTCGAGGTGCTGGGCGCGGCGGTGACGCCGATCCGCTTGCATCACGGGCGGTTCGACGTATTTGGCTTTCGCTTTGGCAACGTCGCCTATTGCACCGACACCAACGGAATTCCGGAACCAAGCTGGCCGCTGCTCGAAGGTCTCGACGTGCTGATTCTCGACGCCCTGCGGCCGCGCCCGCATGCCACGCACTTCAGCCTGCCTCAGGCGATCGAAGCGGCCCAGCGGCTTCGCCCGCGGCGGACGCTGTTCACGCACCTTTCGCACGAGCTGGAGCACGAGGCGACCTGTGCCGCGCTGCCGCCGGGCATGGAACTGGCCTATGACGGCTTGAGGGTGCCGCTGACATGAACGAGGAGGCGATTTTGGATTTTCGATTTTGGATTTTCGATTTAACGCGCGCCTCGCTCGGCCAAGGATGGCTCGTATGATCGGGGATCGATCCGAACGCCGTGCCAGCGCTGGTGACGACGACCTGCGGAAACGGTTGGCCGTTTTCGGCCAAGAACACTTGCTCGCCGGTTGGGACTCGCTATCCGCCGACATGCGGCAGAAGCTGGCGGAGCAGATTCGCGGTATCGACTTTGCACGGATCGAGCGGTGGTTGCGCTCGCAAACCGCACAGCACGATTGGGCGGCCCTGGCACGCCGGGCTGAGCCGCCGCCGGCTGTCCGGCTTGATGGCCGCGGCAGCCCGTACACGCCAGAACAAGCCCGGCGGCGCGGCGAAGAGATGCTCCGCGCGGGGCGCGTGGGCGTCGTGCTGGTGGCGGGCGGACAAGGCACACGGCTCGGCTTCGACCATCCGAAAGGCTGCTACGCCATCGGCCCGGTGTCAGGAGCAAGCTTGTTTCAGATTCTGCTCGAAAAAGTGCTGGCCGTCCGCCGCCGCTATGGCGTCTCGATACCGCTTTATCTGATGACCAGTCCGGCGACCCACGAGGAGACGCTATCATTTCTCGAAGCTCACGGCAGATTTGGCCTGCCGCAATCTGACGTGACCGTCTTCTGCCAAGGCACGATGCCGGCGGTCGATGCCGCGACCGGCAAAGTGCTGCTGGGGGAAGATGGCTGCATTTCGCTCAGCCCCGACGGGCATGGCGGCATGCCAGCGGCCCTGCGCGCCAGCGGCGCCTTGGACGACCTGCGGCGAAGCGGCGTCGAGCAACTCTTCTATATGCAGGTCGACAACCCGTTGGTCAGCGTGTGCGACCCGGAATTCATCGGTTATCATGTTCTGGCCGGGTCGGAGCTGTCGACGCAGGTGGTTGCCAAGCACAACCCGCTTGACCGCGTAGGCAATGTGGTTTCGGTTGACGGGCAAGTGCGGATCATCGAGTACAGCGATTTGCCCGACGACGCGGCCCAGCAGCGACAGCCCGATGGTTCGCTGAAGCTCTGGGCCGGCAATATCGCCGTGCATGTGTTTAGCGTCGAACTGCTGCGGCGGGCCAGCAGCGGCGAGAGCGAGCTGCCGTTTCACCTGGCTCGCAAGAAGGTGCCGTATGTCGACGAGCGCGGCACGCTGGTCGAGCCGGCGGAACCGAACGCGATCAAGTTCGAGCGATTCATTTTCGACTTGCTGCCGATGGCCCGTCAGCCTCTGGTTGTGGAAGTGGACGAGGCATCGTGTTTCGCGCCGGTGAAGAACGCCCCGGGCGCCGAGCGTGATTCGCCCGAACGGGTGCAAGCGCAGATGATCGCCCTGCATCGTCTTTGGCTCGAAGCCGCTGGCGCGCGCGTCGCTGCCGGCGTGGCCGTCGAAATCAGCCCGCTGTTTGCACTCGACGCGGAAGAAACACGGCAAAAGGTTAACCTAAAGGGCGAGGTGATCGAGCCTCTTTATTTAAGATCGACGTAGATGACCGCGACTACTGGATCGCTCCCGAAGTCGCATTTCGTTGCGCCAGAGCAACGCTGCTTTCGCTCCAGCGAAAGGCGACAATGGCGCGCCCGCTATTTGCCAGACCCCCGACCTCCGAATCCTGAATCCCGACCCCCGCTCATGCTTCACGCCGTCATTATGGCCGGTGGCTCCGGCACTCGTTTCTGGCCCGAAAGCCGCGATCGGCAGCCCAAACAACTGCTGCGATTCGCTAGCAACCGGTCGATGATCCAGGCCACGGTCGATCGGCTGAAGGGGCTGGTTCCGCCGCAGCGTATTTTGATTGCCACCAACGTCAAGCTGGCTGAGCCGATCTCGCGGCAACTTCCCGAGCTGCGCGACGACGCCATTCTGGGCGAACCTTGCAAGCGCGATACCGCGCCGTGCATCGGGCTGGCAGCCATCCGCGTGTCGCAAGACGATCCCGACGCCACGATGGTGGTCATGCCGTCCGACCACGTCATTCGGCCTGAGCAAGATTTTCAAGAAGCGATTCGCTTCGCGGCGGCGCTGATCGAGGCCAGTCCCGAACGAATTGTGACGTTCGGCATTCGCCCCACCTACCCCGCCGAGATTTTTGGATACATCGAGCGCGGCGAGCGGCTCGGCTCGGCGCCCGCCGGGTTTGAATCGCTCGTGGCCTACCAGGTCCGTCAATTTCGCGAGAAACCGAAAGCCGAGCTGGCCCGGCAGTATGTCGATTCGGGATCGTTTTACTGGAACTCGGGCATCTTTGTTTGGAAAGCGGCCACCATCATGCGGGCGTTGGCCGCGCACCAGCCGGAAATGTATGAGCACTTGCAGCGAATTGCCAATGCCTTCGGTACCCCGGCTTACGATTCGGTGCTTCAAAGCGAATTTGCGGCGATTCGCGGGGTCTCGATCGATTACGCCGTGATGGAACACGCGCGCGACGTGGTGGTGATCGAAGCGCCGTTCGATTGGGACGACGTCGGAAGCTGGCAAGCCCTGGCCCGCCTGCACGGCGCCGACGAGCATGGCAACACCGTCTTGGGCAAGCATGTGGGCGTGGATACGTCGGGCACGATCGTCCGCGGCCCGCAAGACCACCTGATTGTAACCCTGGGCCTGCGCGACTGTGTGATCGTCCACACGCCCGACGCCACGCTGGTGGCCAACAAGCACGATGAAGAATCGATCCGCCAGGTGGTGAAGCTTTTGCAAGAAAAGGGGTGGCGAGAGTACTTGTAGCGCGAGTCGCCTTTCGATCCGCGACGGTTGCGCTGCTTTGCGGCGCGAAAGGTGATAATGGGCCGCGCCCGTTATATAAGTGAGGAATCAGGCGGTTGACTCGAGTGGTAGCCCGACGCGTAAGCGAGGGAGAGCCGACACAGACCCTCGCTGAGGCGTCGGGCTTCCTGGAGACGATGACTGCTACTCCTCTACCGACAGCGGCTCGGTGATTTCTTCGAGCGATTTGCGTTCGGCGTCGATGCCGAGGAACCACTCGACCACTGCCGCCGTGAGCATCAATCCCGCCGCAATCAGATAGCCCAGCAGCAACCACTCGCGCGACTTTGTTCCAATCAAAAACCCAAACAGGCTGGGCGCCGCCACGCCGCCCACGCCGGTGCCGATGGAGAAGAACAGCGCAATCGCCAGCCCGCGGATTTCCAACGGAAAGGTCTCGCTCACGGTCAGATACGCGGCGCTCGAAGCGGCCGAGGCGAAGAAGAAGATTACGCTCCACAGCGCCGTCTGGCCCGTCGCGCTCAGCAGGTTTCGCTCGAACAAAATGCTGGTGGCGGCCAACAAGAAGCCCGCCACGGCGTAAGTGAGCGTGATCATCTTTCGTCGGCCGACGCTGTCGAACAACGGTCCCAGACAAAGCACCCCCAAAAAATTTCCGATGGCGAAGGGGAGCAAATAAAGCCCGGTGTGCTTGCCCGGTACGTCGTAGAACTGCTTGAGCACCAAGGCATACGTCAAAAAAATGGCGTTGTAGAGAAATGCCTGCGCGGCCATGAGCGTCAGCGCCAACAGCGAACGCCGGCGATATTGGCCAAGCATGGCCCGCACGATCCGCCGGAAGCCAAACGACCGGTGCGGATGAATCGTAATCGTAGTTTGCGGTGGCTCGAGCGGCTTGCCAGTCTGCTGCTCGATTTCGCGTTCGATCTGGCTGACCACCTCTTCGGCTTGGCGCGGATAGCCGTGCAGCACCAGCCATCGCGGGCTTTCGGGCACCCAATGCCGCAGCAGCAAGATGGCCAGCCCCACGATCGCCCCGACCGCGAATCCGACGCGCCAGCCTAGGTCGACATGCAGCAGACGCGGATTGAGTATGACCAGCGTCGAGAGCGAGCCGACCGCGGCGCCCAGCCAATAGCTGCCGTTGACGAGCAGATCGACCGCGCCGCGCCGCCGAGCGGGAATCAACTCGTCGATGGCCGAGTTGATGGCGGAATATTCGCCGCCAATGCCCGCCCCCGTGAGCAGCCGGAACATGGCGAAGCTGGCTGCATTCCACGAAAACGCCGTCAGCAGGGTACCGCCCAGATAAATGGCTAGCGTAATAAAGAAGAGCAGCTTGCGTCCCCACCGGTCGGTGAGATATCCAAACAGCAGCGAGCCGCCGACCATGCCGGCCACATAGCACGAACCAATCAGGCCGATCTGCCTGTCGCTCAGGCCGAGTGTGTCGGGATGTTCGAGAATTCCGCTGATCGAGCCCATCAGCGTCACTTCCAGCCCGTCAAGGATCCAGGTGATGCCCAGGGCCACCAATACGAGCCAATGAAACCGTCCCCACGGCAACCGGTCGAGCCGCGCCGGCACGTCGGTTTGGAGGGCGGCGGGAAGTTTGGGATCGGTCGGGCGGCTGGCCATCGGTTCACGCAGATCGTAGTTTCGAGGCCGGAAGCGAAGGAGATAGCGTGGCTGCATTCCGTCATCAATCGACATGCCAAAGCTACGGGGCCGGTGGCGAGTGCAATGGAAGGGCGGGGCCGGCGAAGCTCGCAAATCGTTGTGTTGCAACCGGTTGCGCCAATGCCGCCACGAGTGCTCTGGTAAATTTTGCCGAATTTGAGTCAAATTCCGGCGGTCACTCACGAAGTTACTGTGGACCGATCTTGGCTCGGCAGTTGCAACCATGCTGGCTATGCCCGCTCTAGAACCCTCGCGCACCGGCGATGTCGACGCCGATCTCATCGAGTTATGGGATCGCGGACGATTCGACGAGAGTGTGCGCCTGTTGCTCGAGCGGTATGGCGGCGGCGTTCGGGCGGCTCTGCGGCGGCGGTTTCCTTCGGTTCGCGACGACCATATGTTTCTGCAAGGCATGCACGACGCCGCGCGCAGTCTGCTCGACGCGTATCAGCCATCGAAGGGCACGCTGGGGGGCTGGTTTCTGTTCGTCGCCGCCCGGCGCGTAAGCGACATTTTGCGTGGCGAGCGCCAACATCGGCTTCGGATGTTGCCACTCACCGGTCACGAATGGAGCGATCATCACGCCACGCCCGCCGGCGAATTGGCCAGCGAAGAGTTTCGGCTGCGCGTCGAAGAGGCGCTCGGCCTGTTGTCTCCTTTGGAACGCGCGGTGATCGAAGCCGATATCGACACCGGCAAACAGGCCTGCGCGGCTCGGCTCTCGCAAGAACTCCATACCAGCGAGCAATCGATTTACGCGGCACGCGCTCGAGCGCGGCGCAAGCTGTTGCGGCGCCTGTCACCGTTGGAACTTTCACCCACCGTATCCGTGCAACCGGTTCGATAAGCGATGATACGACTGAACGATAACGCGGCGGACTGGGACAACCCGGCTCAGAAACCTGCTGGCGGCGAGTGGCAATGGGCCGAGCTGGTTTCGGAAGTTTGCGATTGCTTCGAGCGGGGCGCCTTTGCCGACGTGACCGCGGCGCAGGCCGCGCTCGACTCGGCGGGCGATTTTCTGCTCGAAGAACCGCTCAACGACGAAGAAATCTCGGTCTGCATGCGCAGCCGTTGGCCGTCGGCCAGTCCCGCGCCGGTGGTTTTTGCCTATCGTAGCGGTCGCCCGTTGCGGACCGAAATCTTAGAGCGCCGCGATGCATTGAGCGCCACGCCTGGCTTGCAGCTTGCCGGTTTCGCTGTGGCTGCCACGCGGGCCGACATTCTGCCGTTTGTGTCAATCGCGGTTCAGCGCCCCGCTTACATCGCCGGGCCACACTGCGGTGACGGCGGAGGCGGCGTACATCGTTCTCTGCCGAAACTGCGCACCGCCGCCCGCGCCGCGGCGCGTCTCACCACCGCCCGAGCCGCCTTGCACGACGTCGCGATTGCCGAATTCATTTCGGCGGGCGAGCTTGCCCTCACGGGTTGAGCGAATCCTTCGCGCAGCGGTAGCGAGGCATCAGCTCAAGAGCAGCTTCAAATCTTCGGCGGTCAATTTGCTGATCAGGCTGTTGTCTTCGTTGATGATGGCGTCGGCCAGCTTGCGTTTCTCGCCTTGCAACTGCAAGATTTTTTCTTCGACGGTATCGCGGGCAATCAGCCGGTAGGCAAACACCCGCTTGGCCTGGCCGATGCGGTGGGCACGATCGACCGCCTGGGCCTCGACCGCGGGATTCCACCAAGGATCGAGAATGAACACGTACTCGGCCGCCGTCAGGTTCAGTCCCAGCCCGCCCGCCTTCAGGCTGATCAAGAAGAGCTGGCAAGCCGGATCTTGTTGAAAGCGATCTACCCGCTCTTGCCGGTCGCGCGTCTTGCCGTCGAGATACTCATAAGTCATCTGCCGCTCGTCCAGCGCGCGGCGGACGATCGCCAGCAGGCTGGTGAATTGCGAAAACACGAGCGCCTTGTGGCCCTCCTTCGTGATTTCATCGAGCTGCTCGAGCAGCGTCTCCAGCTTCGCACTCGACTGCCCCTGCTTGGCACGATCAACCAACCCCGGATGGCAGGCCGCCTGCCGCAAACGCAACAGAGCCTCGAGCACATGGATCTTTGCTCGTTTGATGCCCACGTCGCTGATTCGCTTGGTCAGTGAGGCGCGATAATGATCGCGCAGTTCGTCGTACAGCTTGCGTTGGCGCGTGTCGAGCTCGCAATACAGCGTTTGCTCCGTCTTTTCAGGCAGGTCTTTGAGCACCTGCTCTTTGGTGCGGCGCAGGATGAACGGGCGTAGCGCCTTGGCCAGCAGTCCAACCGCTTCGCCGCTGCCGGCGCGGTTTTTGGTAAGCCAGCTCAGGGTATTCGACTGGCCAAGCATGCCGGGGTTCAGGAATTCAAAAATCGACCACAGCTCGCCCAGATGGTTTTCGACGGGGGTTCCGGTCATGGCCAACCTGCGCCGCGCTTGCAGCAAGCGACAGGCTTTGGCTGCCTGCGACGAGGAATTCTTGATCGCCTGGGCTTCATCGAGGATGGCATAATCGAAGACGATGTCTTTGAGATGGCCGGCGTCGCGCCGCACGGTGCCGTAGGTGGTGACTACCAAGTCGCATTGGTCGAACTGCTCGCGGCGCTCACCGCGGCCCAGCCCGGTGTAGTCGAGCACTTTGAGTTCGGGCGTGAACCGGGCCGACTCTTGCATCCAGTTTTGCACCAGGCTGCGCGGCACGACCACCAACGCGGGCGGGCATTTCTTTTTGCCGCGACCGGCGGCCGCCCGCCGCCGCTCCACCAGCATCGCCAGCACTTGAATGGTTTTGCCCAGCCCCATATCGTCGGCCAGGCAGCCACCAAAACTCATTTCGTCGAGAAAAGCCAACCAGCCGAGCCCCTCGCGTTGATAGGGCCGCAGCTCGCCGATAAAACCCGCCGGCTCGGCCCGAGACCGGACGCCCTCGAACGACGACAGCCGTTCGCGGACGCGACCGAAAGCGTCATCGAAGCTTGCCTCGGGCTGGGCCGCCAGCCAGGCATCGAGCAACAGCGCCTGCGAGTGCTGGAAACGAATCTTTTCGCCATCGGCCGTACCCAACATCGCCAGCGGAGCGTACCGCGACAGCCATTCGCTGGGCAACATACCCTGCGTGCCATCGCCCAGGGTTACAAAGTCATCGCCCCGCTTGACGGCCGCGAGCAACTCGGGCAGGCTCGCCGTGACCCCGTCGAAATCCACCTGCGCATCGAGTTCAAACCAATCGACTCCCGAGGAAACATTGATTTGAAAATTGCCGGCGCGGCGAATTAAATTGCCCTGCGCTTCGATATGCCAGCCGGCCTGAGTCAGGGCAGCCACCAGCGGCGTGAACTTGCGGCGAGCGATTTGGGCGGTGCACACGCGAGCTTCGTAATAGCCGGGCGGCCTGGCGCCCAGTTCAAACAACTGCCGCAGCGCGGCGTCCTCTGCCTCGGGCGAACGGTGCACGATGCGCCGGCCTGCGCGATCGAGCAAGGTTGGCCTGGAATCATTCAGCTTGGTGACCAGGCCGTCGTAGTCAAACGTCAGCGTGGCCAGCAGCGCACCCTGCCCACCCGCGAATTTGCTTTGCTCGATGATCAGCCGAGGCCGCGGCTGGGGGCGTTGCTCGCTCCAGCGGAGTTGATCGGGCAGCTCGATGGGCGGTAGGCCGGGCGTCTGGATAATTTGCTCGACCAGATCGTCGACTTGGTCCGCCGGCGCCTGAATGTCGCCGGCCCGCTTGGCGGCCAGCAGCGCGGGACTACTAGTCGGCGATGCGAGTCGGGCTACGGCATCGGCGAAAAACACGCATCCCTCGGCCGCCGCCACCACGCCGCTCAGCCGGGCGGTTTCGTTTTCGCGCGCCAGCACACCGTGCAGCCGCCAGAGTTTCTGGTCATCGGAATCGAGCCGAAGCGTGAACTGCCAGGCGGGTCCATCGTCCCACTTCAAAAGGGACAACTCGTCGTTGGGGAGATCTCCGTTCGTCCAGCCGAATCGCCCGGTGGCACATAGCCGTGGCAGCAGCAGTTCGTAGGTCGTCGGTGAGATTTCACACGCTTTGTAGCGCTGTCCCTCGTAAGCAAAGGCATACGACGAATATTGCTCACGCGGTTTGGCTCCGATCATGATGCTCAATAATTCGCGGTCGCTCGGGTCGGTGAATCGGCTCAAGTCGCTTAGGGCCAGGTTCCACTCGGTAGTTTTGCCCGGAGTGCCGTCTTTACGAAACCGCTTCCGCCAAAAATCAATCACAAACCGCCCTTTGACGGACAACTGAGCCAGATTGATGTGATAGAGCAGCTGGTCGCGCACGGGGTCCGACGGCTCCTTGCGCTCCGGCACGGGCACGGCGAGCACGCGCAATTGTTTTCGCCAATCGCGCGGCGGCGCGATCGGGCGCGGCGCCGCCCCGCGCGGATAAGACACCCGCTTTTCGCCCACGCCGGTTCCGAACTCAGGCTCGAACTCCCACTCGTCGTCGATGCCATCGAGTGGCAGCACGGAAAGCGCCCCCGAGCCGGGCGGCGAAAACGCAACCTGCTGCCGATCGGCCGCCAACAGCGTGGCGGCGATATGTTTGCAGAGATGGCCGTCGCGAAAGCGCGGGCAGGTGCAAGACGCCCGCAAGGCACGATCCTGATCGCTTTCCGACCAGTCGATCAGCAGCTCGTAGGGTTCGGGCGCCGAGCCTTTCACCAGCGCGTCCAGACCAGCCTCATCGACGGCGGTGATGGTCACTCTTCCGGTCACACAATAATAACCGCCAACCCGCCATTCGCGTTGCCCGAAGGCGCGTTGACAACGGATGGCCAGGGGAGCGGCCACGATGATTCACCTCCGTTCCGACTTATTGGCCCGCCTTTTCCTCGTCGGCGGCTTCCTGTTGCTTGAGCGTCCAGAACTGTTGCAGGTCGCCGAAGGTGCGTAGCGGCGCTTTGCCTTCGATCATGTCCTTGCTCAGCGGCGCCGCGGGCCGCGGCTTGGGCTTCGGGGCGGCGGGAGGCTTTTGATATTTGGGCTTCTTGCCGTGCTGGCCCGAACGACGCCCGCCGCCGTGTTGCTCATGCTGCTTCCGCGCGGGCGGCGCGGCGCCGGCCGGCGCTAGAGCTTTGGCAGGCCGCGGTGGACGAGCCTCGCGCTTGCCCTCGCCACCGCGGGCCTCTGACGCGCGCCGCGAGCCCGGCGCCATCATCGTCAGCGAGACGCGCCGCCGCTCTTTGTCGATCTCGCGCACCCAGACGCGCACGATATCGCCCACCGACACCACTTCATGCGCGTCCTGCACATAGCGATTGGCCAATTGGCTAATGTGCACCAGGCCGCTGTCTTTCAAGCCGATGTCGACAAAAGCGCCGAAATCGACGACGTTGAGCACCGTGCCCGACAGCTCCATGCCCGGCGTCAAATCGTCGAGCTTCAGAATGCCATGCTTGAAGATCGGCGCGGGCAGCGATTCGCGCGGGTCGCGGCCGGGGCGGGTGAGCTGGGCCACAATGTCGGCCAGCGTAAGCGTGCCCACCTGGGTCTCGGCGGTCAGGGTTTCCAGCGGCAGTTGCGCCAGCCGGGCGGCCAGCGGCGCCGCGCGCTCTTTTTCGGCCAGATCTTCCACCTTGGCGTCGAGCCGATCGAGTATCTGCCGGGCGACCAGGTAGCTTTCAGGGTGAATCCAGGTGGCATCGAGCGGGTTGGCGCCTCCCACGATTTTCAAAAAGCCGGCCGCCTGAACAAAGGTGGCCTCGCCAAAACCTTGCACCTCTTTCAATTGTTCGCGCGATTGGAAGGGACCGTGCGCCGCGCGGTGATCGAACAACCGCTGAGCGGTGAGCTGATTCAAGCCCGACACGTATCGCAGCAGCGCCGGGCTGGCCGTGTTGACGTCGACGCCGACAAAATTGACGCACGACGATACCACCGCGTCGAGCGACTCGCGCAGGTGCTTGGCTTTGACGTCGTGCTGATACATGCCGACGCCGATATTCGCGGCGTCGATCTTGACCAGCTCGCTGAGCGGGTCCTGCAGCCGCCGCCCAATGGACAGCGCCCCGCGGACGGTCGGATCGTATTTGGGAAGCTCTTCGCGGCCCAGCCGGCTGGTCGAATAGACGCTGGCGCCGGCCTCATTGACGATGGTATAGGCGACTCCCTGCTCGGCCAATTCTCCGGCGAGCAAATCACTGACCCACTGTTCAGCCGCCCGGCAGCCGGTGCCGTTGCCAATGGCGATCACCGAAAGCTGCAGCCGGCGAATCATGTCGGCGGCTTTGTGTCCCGCTTCGGTGCGCCGCTCGGCCGAACCCGCCAGGTGAGCGACGCTATGCTCCAGCAGGTTCCCGAATTCGTCGAGGGCCACCAACTTGCAGCCGCTCTTAAAGCCTGGGTCGACGGCCAGCACGCGGCGGTCGCGCACGGGGGGTTGCAGCAATAAATTCCGCAGGTTTCGGGCAAAGACGTCGACCGCATGCGATTCGGCGCGGTCGGTCAGTTCGCGGCGGACTTCGCGTTCGAGGCTGGGCAACACCAACCGCGACAACGCATCGCGCCCGCAGCCCCGCAAAAAGTCGGCGTGCGGGTGATCGGCGGGCACGAGCAATTCATCGACGGCTTGCTGCATGGCGGCAAAATCGGCCTCAACCCGCACGCGCACCGCTCGGGCTCGTTCGCCTCGATTGATGGCCAAGATCCGATGCGGCGGAATCTTGTCGATCGCCTCGCTGTATTGAAAATAGTCGCGGAAGGCCTTGTGGTCGTCTTTGTCTTTACCTTTTTTGGCTTTGCCTTTTTTGCCCTTGCCTTTGGTGGGCGGAGCGACGTTGCTGGCGTGAGCCGGAGCGGGCAAAGAGGCAGCCGTCGGGGCGGTCGCCTGCATGCCGGCCACAAGGTGGCCTACCTCAGCGCTGCCCACGTGGGTCGGGGCTTCCTCGGCGGCGGTAGCTCCGGGCCTTGTGCCCGGCGGTTCTTGGGCATTTGCTTGGGCACCTGCGCCGGCCACAAGGGCCGGGACTACCTCAGCGCCGGCCACGGCGGCCGGGACTACCCCTGCGCCGGCCACGGGGGCCGGGTCTACCTCTGGGCCGGGGGGTGGGGCTTCTTCGGCGGCGGTAGCTCCGGGCCTCGTGCCCGGCGGCTCCTGGGCATTCGCTTGAACACCCGTGCCGGCCACAAGGGCCGAGACTACCTCGGGGCCGACCACAAGGGCTGCGTCTACCTCAGCGCTGGCCACGAGGGCCGGGTCTATTGCGGCGTCGGCGGCGTGGGCCGGGACCACCGCCGCGTCGGGCGATGGCGCGTTTCCAACTGGCGAATCGCTGGTCCACAGCACAAGCTGCACCTCGGCGGGCTTGGGGGACTGTTTGATGGATTCCGTCGCCGATGCTTCTTTGGCGGCGGCTTGCGCCCGCGGCTTCTCGGGCTTCACCTCCGGCTCTGCCTGGGTGCTCACCAGCTTCCCGGTTCGTTCGAGAATGGCACGCAGCCTTCCGCGAAAATCGGCGCGCTCGCTGAACCATTCGGCCAAGAGATGGCCGGCGCCCAACAGGGCGTCGGCGGCGGTTGCGACTTTGCGATCGACGCTCACGAAGTCGGCGGCTCGGCGGTCAAGATCGGCGCAGGCCGGCGACGCTTCGAGGATTTCCACCGCCAGCGGCTCCAGCCCGCGATCGCGGGCGAGGGTGGCCAGCGTCTGCTTTTTGGGCTTATACGGTAGATAGAGGTCTTCCAGGCGTCTGCCGGTGTCGGCGGCGCCGATGGCCGCGGCCAGTTCCGGCGTCAGCTTGCCTTGCGAGTCGATCGACCGCAAGATGGTCTGTTTTCGCTCGGCCAGCAGGCGCAGCTTAATGACGCGCGATTCGATTTCACGAATCTGCTCTTCGTCCATCCCGCCGGTCTCGTCTTTGCGATACCGGGTGATAAACGGCACGGTGTTGCCGGCGTCGAGCAGATCGACGACCGTCAGCACACGAGGCGCGGCGAGTCCCAACGCTTGGGCGACTTGCCCCAAATCAATCGCGGTCGAACTTGCCATGCAGTATGACGTTGCGAAGAGAGCTTAACCTTGGCAATCTAGGCAGTCGATGTAGCGCTGTCAAGCTGCGTCTCTGCTGCAAGATGGGTCTACGAACGAATCCGTAACTTCAGACAAATAGATCAAACCCGCAGGAGACCTTTGGCCGATACAAGAGGCATCACCGCCAGCTTAGGAAGCACCTTTATGGCACGATGTCGCTTGCGCATTTATCATGGTCCGGAAACTGCCACCGCGGTCCGCCCGGCAACGGTTGCGGAAAATACGGTGCGTGTACCGTTGGGCGAAGTTTTTCCGCTGCTTGCCGATGCCGTGCGCAGCGAACGAACTTGGCTGCGTGACTTTGAGGACGACGAGATCACGATCTCGACCGATCTCTACGAAGTCATCCTGGCTTACCAGCATTGCCGAAGGCCGTCGGCCTGAGATTGCCGGCCGCGGCGGCGTGCTGGGGCCATTCCGCCGCCGTTATCGTTCTGATCGCCCCATTCGGCATTACCAGTCGCCGGGGCCTTGCGCGCCGGCAACCTTTCTCGCGCAGCCGATTCTCTGGGCTGCAATCGTTGCCGATCAAGACGCTTTCTGATCGGTTTTGACATTCACGGATAGACATCCGGCAACGGCGTGGGATATACTGGCCGGTTCCCTCGTGCCGAAAAGAGTTTAGCGCCGGCGAGGCCGGCTTGTCGTGTGGTTTTTTTCGTGTCCTAGAAAAGGAGGAGTTGTGGTCAAGTTGAACGTGCGGGAGCGAGAATCGATCCAAGAGGCGGTTCGCCGTTTCCGGAAACTCGTCGAACGCAGCGGCATAAAAAAGGAGATGCGACGCAAAGAGTATTACGAAAAGCCCAGCGAAACACGTCGCCGCGCGCGGCTCAGGGCAGAGCGCCGCACCCGCCGCAACTCCATCCTGATGGTCGGCGGCAAGCTTTAGACCGGCCGTACCGCTGAGTTCCTGGGCCATCATGCTCTTCGCCATCCACCGCGCGCCGGCTTCAGTGCGGTGGCAAAACGTGATCTTTCGCGGCACGGCCAACGGCCTCCATTCACCGCCTCTGTTTGGGGCGTGTCAAATTCTTGTTTCCGCGGCCAAACCTCGCGGCCGGGGCGGCGACTCTCAACTCAATCGACCCGCAAAACGAGACGTGCCATGCGGGTGGCGGCATTGTTGACAACCGACTCGCGGCCTATCTAGACTAAGACGATTATTCCGAATTTATACGGAATCTGGGCGGCTATGACAGCTCCCTCCGTGGCCCGTGCCCTGGATGGAGCTTTTTTTATTGATCCTCCTCCGGCGGCAATCGAGGCCGAATTCCATGGCGACCGTTTTTGACGATCAACTCGCGGACAGCGTCAATCCTCAACTTGAAGTGAACGGCAAGAAGCCGCGCGGAAAAGCCGCCGCCAATGGAGCTGCGAAGGCCGCCCCCCGACGCCCCGCGCCGCCTGCCGAAGACGCCAAGTTGCTTGCCGGCGCGCTCGATAAGCGGCAGCTTCTGGCCGTGCTCACCGCCCTGAAAAAAGGCGACTTCCGCGTTCGCCTGCCGCTCGATCTATCGGGCATCGACGGCAAAATCGCCGACGCCTTCAACGACGTGATGGAGCTGAACCAGAAAATGGCCGGCGAGCTCGACCGGCTCAGCCGCGTCGTCGGAAAAGAAGGCCGCTTGTCGCAGCGCGCCAGCATCGGGCAAGTCAGCGGTTCGTGGGGCGCCTCGATCGATTCGGTCAATGCGCTCATCAGCGATCTGGTCTACCCCACCACCGAAGCCGCCCGCGTGATCGGCGCCGTGGCCAAGGGCGATCTTTCGCAAACGATGGGCATGGAAACCGAGGGCCGACCGCTCAAGGGCGAGTTTTTGCGCACGGCAAAAACCGTCAATACGATGGTCGAGCAGCTCGGCTCGTTTGCCAGCGAGGTGACGCGCGTGGCCCGCGAAGTAGGCACCGAAGGCAAACTCGGCGGCCAGGCCAAGGTGAAAGGCGTGGCCGGCACGTGGAAAGACCTGACCGACAGCGTGAACTCGATGGCCGGCAATCTGACCGCCCAGGTGCGCAACATCGCCGCCGTGACTACCGCCGTGGCCAACGGCGATCTCTCGAAGAAGATTACGGTCGACGTGCGCGGCGAAATCCTGGAGCTGAAGAACACCATCAACACGATGGTCGATCAGCTTCGGTCTTTTGCCGCCGAGGTGACCCGCGTGGCCCGCGAAGTGGGCACTGAAGGCAAGCTCGGCGGCCAAGCCGACGTGCCCGGCGTCGCCGGCACCTGGACAGACCTGACCGACAACGTGAACTTCATGGCCGGCAACCTGACCAGCCAGGTGCGTAACATCGCCGAAGTCGCCACCGCCATCGCCAACGGCGATTTGTCGAAGAAGATCACCGTGGACGTGCGCGGTGAAATTCTTCAGCTCAAAGAAACGCTGAACACGATGGTCGAGCAGCTTCGCTCGTTCGCTGCCGAAGT
>JAICLL010000012.1 GCA_025927475.1 Pirellulales bacterium | reverse complement strand
TGATGGAGTTCGAGCGAAGACTTCCCGACGGGCTTGGACCCGCCTGGGTAGGATTAGGTTTTGATTCACCTCCTTTGCTGTTAAAACCGCACCGTTTGAGACTAAGCCACAACACCTGCGACTCACGCCCAACCCGAAGCGCCAGCGAGGAGCAGCCGTCTTGGACAACGGGTTAATACGACAGCAAGGTCTCTGTGGTCTTGCACCAATAGCGCAGGGCCAACGGGCAGAAACAGAAGAAAGCCAGGCTGAGCCGGCCTCCGGTAATCACTCCAGACCGCAGCAAAACGATCGATTTCATCGCAACCTCCCAAGGCAGATGCACGGGGTTGCAATTTCGGTGGCCTGGCAGACTCGCCTTCGGGCGAGTCCCATAGCTTTGCGTCCCGGCCTCGCGGCCGGTTTGCCTTTGTCGATTTGCTTTGCGGGAGCCGCGGCACGATTGGGCTGCGTGAAACTCCCGTAACAGGTATCTAGGTTAAAAAAACCGGGTTGTCAAATCGGCCCCGCTGATAGCTCCGCCTTCACCTGGGCGAAGGCATCAAGGGCTTGTTGCAAATCGCCCCGCGAGTGGGCCGCCGAAAGCTGCACACGAATGCGGGCCTTGCCGTGAGGCACCACGGGGTAAGAGAAGCCGATGACATAGATGTTGCGCTGGAGCAAGGCATCGGCCATCCGCCCGGCCAGCGCGGCGTCGCCCAGCATGATCGGCACAATCGGATGCTCGCCCGGCACGATGTCAAAGCCGCGCTCGGCGAGCCCCTTCCGCATGAAGCGCGTGTTTTCGCGCAGCCGCGAGCGCAGTTCATCGGAGTGCTCGAGCAGATCGAGCACCGCCAGCGAGGCGCCGACAATGGGCGGGGCCAACGTATTCGAGAACAAATAAGGCCGAGAGCGCTGCCGCAGCAGTTCGATGATTTCTTTCCGTCCGCTGGTGTAGCCGCCGCTGGCCCCGCCCAGGGCTTTGCCGAGCGTGCCGGTGAGAAGGTCGATCCGCTCGACGACGCCGTGGTGATCGTGGCTGCCCCGGCCGCGCGGTCCCAGCACGCCTACCGCATGCGAATCGTCGACCATCACCAGGGCGTCGTGGCGATCGGCCAATTCGCAAATGTCCGGCAGATTGGCGATGATGCCGTCCATCGAAAACACGCCGTCGGTGGCGATCAGGCGGAAGCGGGCCGAACGTGCTTCACGCAGCCTGGCTTCCAGGTCGGCCATGTCGTTGTTGCGGTAGCGAAACCGCTGCGCCTTGCAAAGCCGCACGCCGTCGATGATCGAAGCGTGATTTAACTCATCGGAGATGACGGCGTCTTCCGCGCCCAGGATGGTTTCGAACAAGCCGCCGTTGGCGTCGAAGCACGATGAATAGAGAATGGTGTCTTCGGCGCCCAGAAACGCCGACAGCTTTCGCTCGAGCGCCTTGTGCTGGTCCTGCGTGCCGCAGATAAACCGCACCGAGGCCAGGCCAAAGCCCCGTTCGTCCAAGGCGCGATGCGCGGCGGCGATCACCTGGGGATGATCGGCCAGGCCCAGATAGTTATTGGCGCAGAGGTTGAGCACGCTTGAATGACCGGCGACGGCCACCCGCGCCTGTTGCGGAGATGCGATGATTCGTTCCGCCTTATACAGCCCGGCGGCGCGAATCTCATCGAGTTGTCGAGCCAGATGCTCGCGGATTGCCTTGCTCATCAAAGTCTCCGCTGTCTTTCAGTCATCGCTCCAGGTCAGAATCACCTTGCCCGATTGCCCGGAAAGCATCGCGTCGAACCCCTGCTGAAAATCGTCGGCGGCAAATCGGTGCGTGATGACCGGGCTGATGTCGAGGCCCGACTGAAGCATCACCGTCATTTTATACCAGGTTTCGTACATCTCGCGCCCGTAAATGCCTTGGATCGTCAACATATTGAAAACCACGGTGGTCCAATCGATCGCCATTTCCTGATCGGGGATGCCGAGCATGGCCACCTTGCCGCCGTGGCAGAGATTGGCCAGCATGTCGCGAAAAGCCTGCGGATTGCCCGACATTTCCAGCCCCACATCAAAGCCTTCTTTCATGCCCAAGGTCCGCTGCGCGTCGGCGAGCTGTTGCGTGCGCACGTCGAGTGCCAACGTCGCCCCGAGCTTGCGCGCAAGCTCCAAGCGATAGGGGTTCACGTCGGTGACCACGACGTAGCGGGCGCCGGCGTGCCGCGCGACGGCGGCCGCCATGACACCGATTGGCCCCGCGCCGGTGATCAACACGTCCTCGCCCAGCACATCAAACGCCAGCGCGGTGTGTACGGCGTTGCCGAAGGGATCGAAAATGGCCTGCACGTCGCGGTCGATCGCTGGGTCGTGAATCCAGACGTTTGTCATGGGCAGGGCGAGGTATTCGGCAAACGCTCCCGGCCGATTGACTCCCACGCCCCTGGTGTCTTTGCAGAGGTGCCGCCTGCCGGCCAGACAGTTGCGGCACCGTCCGCAGACCACGTGCCCTTCGCCGCTGACAATCTCGCCCTCGTGGAAATCGCGTACATTGGAGCCGACCGCCACAATACGGCCGACAAACTCATGCCCGACGACCATGGGCACGGGGATGGTCTTTCGCGCCCAGGCGTCCCAGTTGTAGATGTGCACATCGGTGCCGCAGATGCCGGTACGCAGCACCCGAATGAGCACATCGTTGACGCCGATTTCGGGCGTCGGCACTTCCTCCATCCACAGCCCCGGCCGGGCGTGTTGTTTGACTAAAGCCCGCATGGTGTTCATCGCGCATGATCCTCTTCACTCGCCGTTCGCGCCGGTATCCCCGGCCCTTGTGGCCGGCACTCGGTTCGCACCTTAAGCTACTGCCCGCGGAGAAAAATAAAAAGCTCTCTTGCCGCTCTTGGCAGGCCGCTGACCGTCGACGGTTGGCCGGCGACGATCTATATTGAGGGCAAGCTCACAAACGGTTTACTGCTAGCGAGACGAGAGCGCCATGATTCGCCGCACGGATGTTGACTCATCGCACCAGGACCGCTGGATTCTGATTTCGCAGGTCGAGCACGCGCGGCTGTCGGGCGTGTTGGCCGAGACCTGGGGCCAGCCGCCGTTTGCGCCGCTGGAGCCGCGCGACGAAGTCGTGGCCGGCGTGCTGCATCATGACGACGGCTGGTCTGCTTGGGAAGTGGCGCCCAAGGTCGACGCGCAGTCGGGCAGCCCGCTCGACTTTACCGAAATGCCCATGGCCGATTCGCTGGCCATCTGGCGCGAGTCGATCGCTTCGGCGGAAAAAATCGGCCCGTTGCCCGCGTATATGGTAAGCGGGCATTTCAGCGCCTTGCTGCGGCGTTTTTCCAGCCGCTGGCAATCGGATGCAGCCGCCTCGACGTTGGCCCAAGGTTTTCTCGATCAGCAAGCCGAACGGCAAGCACATTGGCTCGACTTGCGCTGCGCCGGGCGCGACCGCGAGGCCTGCCGCGGCGAGGCCGACCGCGCGGTGGCCTGGCTGCAAATGTTCGACGCCTTAAGCCTTTGGTTCTGCTGCGCGGCGCGCAGCGAGCCGGAAACGGTCGAACCGCCCGGTGGGCCGACGCTCACTCTTCGCCCGACCGCGAGCGCCTGCCAATTGGTAGTTTCGCCCTGGCCGTTTGCCGTTTCACGCTTGGAGCTAACCGCCGTAGGCCGGGCGATCGCGGTTGCTCATTACGCCAATCCCAGCGATCTGGCCACGGCGGCGGCGGAGCCCGTCGTGCTGCGATGGGAGCTTACGCCCGCGTAAGTCATGCTTTCCGGTAAAACGAGAGCGAGCGAATGATGTAGGCCGGCTCGTACCAACCGGGGCATCGCTTAGGCTCTGCCCCAGCCACCGGGAATTGGCCGAGTTTGCGCGTCCTTGCCCAGGCCACCGCTTGTCTCCGCCATGGAATATTGCATCTACCTTGCCGCCAACGCCGCTTGCCCCAGCGCGATGCCGCCGTCGTTCACGGGAACGGCGCTGTTGGTCAACAGGCGAATGCCGCGGCGCTCCGCCAAACGATTTGCAAGTAAACTCCACAGCAAATCGTTTTGAAAAACGCCGCCGGACAGCGCCACGGTTTGCAGCCGGTGTTCGTCGCACAGACGCTCGATCTGCTCGGCCGTTGCCGCGGCCAAGGCGGCGTGAAATGCGGCGGCGATTTGGCACACGTCGCGGCCCGCCAGCCGGTCGCGGACAATGGCCCCCAGCAGCGGCCGCCAATCGAGGTCGGGCATCGGGTACGGCGCCTGCGGGCCTGCTGGCAGCGCCTGTTGCTCCAGCCAAATCGCCGCCTGGCCCTCGAAGGTGGTTGCTCGCGTGAAGCCCACCAGGGCCGCCACGGCATCGAACAAACGCCCGGCGGAGGTCGAAGCAAACGTCCGCACATGCCTGGCCACAAGCGACAGGGCCGACTTGAAGCGCGGCGGAAACTTGAACGGCGGCGCCATCATCTCGGGCAGGTCGTCTGATTCGGCCAGATAGCCCGCCGCGCATTGCACCGGAAACCGCGCCGCCGCGTCTCCGCCCGGCAGCCAAACCGGTCGCAGCGACGCGCATCGCTCAAAGCCCTCACGGATGCTACCTACCAAAAACTCGCCGCCCCAAATGGTTCGGTCGGCGCCATAGCCCGTGCCGTCGAAGGCGACGCCGATGACGCGCTCGTCCAACACGCCATGCTCGGCCAGGACACTGGCGACGTGGGCATGATGATGTTGAATCGCTACTCGATGGGCCGCCGGCAGCGTCTGCGCAAACTGCGTCGATTGGAATTGTGGATGCAGATCGTGGGCGATGGTCAACCTTTCGGCATCCACTTCGTACATGGCCAACAGATCGCGCACCGTCTCTTCAAACGCCAGCCGCGTCTCATAGTCATCCAGGTCGCCCAGATGCTGACTGACGAACACTTCGCCCTCGACGGCCAGTGCCACGGCGTTCTTCAGGTCGGCGCCGAGTGCCAAAATCGGCCGCGTGATGGGCAAACGACAGACGGAGGCGGGAGCATAGCCGCGAGCGCGGCGCACCAGCATCGGCTGACCGCCGCGCACTGCCACCACCGAATCGTCCACTCGCCGGGCGATGGGTCGCTCGCCGATGAGAAAGGCGTCGGCGATGCCCGACAGGCGCGCCCGCGCATCGTCGTCGCGATAGGCGATCGGCTCGCTGGAACGATTGGCGCTGGTCAGCACCAGCGGGCTGGGCGCGCCCATTTCAAATAGCAAGTGATGCAGCGGCGTGTAGGGAAGCATCACGCCCAGCATGGCGTTGTCGGGCGCCACAAAGGGCAGCTCGACCCTCGCCGGGGCGAGCACAATCGGGCGCGCACGATCGAGCAGCACACGCTCATGTGCGTCGGTCAAATGCAGCAGCCGCCGGGCTTGGTTCAGATCTCGCGCCAGCAGGGCGAACGGTTTTTCTTTGCGATACTTCCGATCGCGCAACGCGGCGGTAGCCGCCGGCTGGTTGGCGTCGCAGGCCAGGTGATAGCCGCCGATACCCTTGATGGCCACGATGGCGCCCGCTCGCAGCAGTTCCGCCGCGCGGCGGATGGCGGATGCACTGTTATCTTGCGGCTGGCGTTCCGCGGGGAACGGACTCCGCGTCGTTCCGACCAGGTCCGCCGCTGCGCCGGCTGATGTGGCCCGTGATTCGGGAACAGGATCGGTAGCCCGCGACCGTGCGCCGCGCTGCTGTGGCGATTCATTAGGCGGGCCGCCCACAAGGGTGGGGGCTACCGCGGTGGGCCGCGCGGGCGTTGTATTCGGTGGGCCGCCCACGAGGGCCGGGACTACCGGCACGGCGCCCGAATCGGTCGCTTCGAACAAGTAATATCGCGGCCCGCACTCGCCGCACGCCGTGGGCTGGGCGTGATAGCGGCGATCGAGCGGGTCTTTATATTCCGCTTGACACGCCGGGCAAAGCGCCCAGGCGGCCATCGTGGTATTCGCCCGATCGTAGGGCAGGCTGCGGACGATCGAATACCTCGGCCCGCAATTGGTGCAATTGATATACGGATATTGCCAGCGGCGGTCCGACGGTTCGCTCAGCTCACGCAGGCAATCGTCGCACACCGTCAGATCAGGCGAGATGCGCACGGTCGGAGATGAGTCGCGCTTGCTGGTGCGGATTTGAAAACCGGTAAGACCTTCGAGCTTGGTCTGGCAAACCTCGAACTCGGCAATCGACGCGGCCGCCGGCGGGTCGGATCGCAAGGCATCGCAGAATGCGGCCAGCGCGCCCGGCGCGGCCTCGGCGTGAATCTCGACGCCGGCATGTCCGTTGAGCACCCAGCCGGCCACACCATGTTGCTCAGCCAGGCGGTACACAAAGGGCCGAAACCCGACGCCTTGCACGACGCCGCGAATGAATACGCGGCAGGCGGTGCGCTGGTCGTCGTCGGAACCGGAATTCATGCCCATCTGCCCAGCGAAGAGAACGTGACAAACTACGGCGCTGCTGCCGACCTGAGATAGCCGGGGCCGTAGAGGCGCCTGTGCCACACTATTTTAGTCACATCCGCCGCCGCAGGCACCTCGATCGGCGGCTTGCGGGCAGATTCTTGCCCTGCGCCCGAGAAAGGGCCAAAATGCATCCGTAGCGTAAGTGTCCTCACTTACGTGGTTCGGTATACCGTTTCGCCAGCGTAGTGCTCGATCTATGGCGCTCGATCTTTCGGCTTTACTCCGCGCCGTCTTGGCTCAATACACGTTGCCGTGGAATGGCGACCACGGCGTCGCGCATTGGGCTCGCGTTCTTGAAAATGGCGCCCGGCTGGCTGAACTCACCGGTGCCAAGCTGCCGGTCATGCAACTTTTTGCCCTGTTGCACGATTCGCAGCGCCTCAATGAATGCACTGATCCTGGTCATGGACGCCGCGCGGCGGATTTCGCGCGCACACTCCGCGGTGACCTGTTTGAATTACCCGACGCCGATTTCGAGCTGCTTTATCGTGCCTGCGCCGGGCATACCCACGAGCGAACGCATTCCGACATCACCATTCAAACCTGTTGGGACGCCGATCGGCTCGACCTGGGCCGAGTTGGCATCACTCCCGAACCCGACCGTCTCTGCACCCAGCCGGCCAAAACGCCAGAAATCCTGAAATGGGCCGATGCCCGCGCTTGTTTCCGTGTTGTGCCCGAATTCATCGAAAGCTCATGGGGAATTGACTTAACCTAGTAAGCGCTACTTTCGCGGAGCGAAAGGCAACTTATGCCGAAACGTCCGCTCGCCGCACGGCCATTTAGCCTCCGAAAACAGACGGCGTGGCCTGGCTGCCCATTTTTCTGCCCATACGGTTTCTGTCATTCACTCAACGGCGAATTACGTTTCCGTCGGCGCCAGCGCCAGTTGCTTGAGCGAGTCGAGACTGGCCAAGACATCGTCGCGGCTGACCTCGCGCCAGCCGGCCAGCTTATGATGCAGAATCGCCAGCTTAAAGCTCTCGAAGGCCTCGGTCAGGTCGTCGGGCAGCTCGGCCAGGTTGGCAAAGGGACGCACCGGCGCGTCGGGCGAATCGACGGGATAGTCCGCCGCATCGACGTCGAAGGCCACGCCCGATTGGCTGCCGGCAACCTCCGATTCGTGCTCATCTCCTTGCGCGTCGTCTAAGCGGGAACCGCGGTCGCCGTTGCGCTCATCACCCGGGTCGCGCACTTCGCTCAACTCGCCCTCGGCGGCCGGATCGGCGTCTTCGTCAAACTCGGCTTCGACCACCTCGGCATCGCGCGGTTTTTCCGCGGCGACGTCTCCCAAGGCTTCCCAGCGGCGCGAGCGCATCTCGCTCACCGGCCACGCGCTTTGCACGGCGCCTTCCAGCCACATTTCGGCGTCGGCCCAATCGAGCGCCGCCTGAAAGTGGCTCCAATACAGCCGCGGAAACTGCTCGCGCTGGTCATGGAATCGCTCATACACGCGCCGCAACCGCCCGACGTGCTGGCTGCTCACCTGGCCGACGCGACGGCTCCAGGCTTCGTCGGAATATTGCGTGGCCGCGGCGCCGGCCGCCCGCAAAGTCTCGCGCCACTCGTGAATGATCCGTCCTTTTTCCCAATTGGTGGTGCTGATCAATCCCCGCCACTGACCAATGAAGCCGAGCGACGCCTGGTCGGCTTGGGCCACGTGCAATTCGCTGGCGATGTCGCCGTTCCGTGTGGTTTCCGCCGTGTCCGCCAACGCCGTATTCGACTCGAACGATGATGCCGATAATTCTGCCACGCGTGATCCTCACTGCTGATAGAACAATTCCTGGCTCCGAAACTCGGAAGGAACGATTCTAGAGCAGCGCTTGATCGCGCAACAAACAACACCTGTCGTCAAGAACACGGGCAAGGTAACGACACCAAGAAAACCGCGGCGCGCAAGCGATTTTTTACGGCACGAAACCAACAGACTCGTGTCCGCCGCATGGGGATAACTTGTCACCGGCTGGGCTGGAAGCTGGCGCTCATCCGTCATCACGTTTCACCAACACGCCCGTTTCCGCCGCTTGAAAGTCGCAGTGTTTGTGCGCGCCGTCGCAAAAAGGCTTGTTGGCCGAATGGCCGCAACGGCAAAGGGCAATGTTCGGTTTATCCGGATTAATCGGAAACGGATTGCCCTGAGCGTCGCAAATGATCACCGGACCTTCGACGACAAAGGGACCGTTGTTGCGGGTGCGAATGGTGACGATAGGCGGCATGAAGCATCCTCGGGCTAGGTGAACAACGCGCATTGTAGCGTTTACCGAAAACGTCTGCAGGGAACGCCCTCCGTGCCGTTCCAGTCGACTACGCCTCTCGATCGGCCCGCGTAACGAGCACGATGCCCGCGGCCACGGCCAGCGCGCCCAGCCCCAGTTCGGCGGTGAGTGGGTCGCCTCGCAGCCACGCGCCAAACAGCATGCCGCACAAGGGCTGGGCAAAGCCGAACACCGCCACCTGGCTGGCCCGATGGCGCCCCAGCAGCGCCGTCCAAATCAGAAAACACAACCAGGCCACCACGATGCCCTGATAGGCCAGGCCGCCCAGCGCGTCGGGCGTGAAGCGCCACGGCCTGCGCGCCTCGATCAGAAAGCTGCTCAGGAAAAACAGCCCCGTCGCCAGCAAATTGCTCCAAAACAGCAATTGCGGCACGCCTACGACCGTCAGCGCACGCTTGCTCATGACCGTGTTGACGCCAATCAAGAAGCTGCTGCCGAGAATGATCGCGTCGCCGCCCAACGAGACCGCGTCGGCAGCGGAGCTTCCGGATGAAGTGGTGGCTCCCGCCGCCAGCACCATGAGCAGCCCAACAAAAGCGACCATCAGGCCCAGCAGCTTCAGCGGCGAAAGCCGGTCGCCGTGCATCGCAAAATGGGCCACCAAGGCGACAAAGACTGGGTATGAGCCAATCAGCACCGAGCCGTGCGCGCTGTTGGTCCGCGCCATACCAAAGTGAAACGAGCCGATCTGGAAAAACAGCACCAGGCCGACCGGCAGCACCGCGGCGAGTTGCCGCCGCCCGATCGCCAGCGACCCGCCCTGCCAGCCGACCGTGGCCGCCAACAGCGCGGTGGCAATGGAAAACCGCAGCCCGGCGGTGGCCAGCGGCGGAATGCCGTCTTGGGTAAATCGCACGGCGACGGCCAGTCCGCCCCACAACACAGCGCAGAGCGTGGCCAGGCCAGCGGCGGTCAACGTAATGGGCTGCGAGCTCTCGTGGCTCATTCCGCCGCCGCTCACTTAGGCTTGTAACCTTTCCGAGCGAATCGATACAGGCGTTACCTGAGCGAATCGTCCATAACTTTCGGCGCCGGCGGGCAGTTCGACGTGAACGTAGCGGCAGGCCGTGCCATAGGCATAGCCGGGCCGGTCGGCCACCGGCGATTCGACCATCACCTGCAACTGCCGGCCCAGCAGACTCTGCTGATAACGAAAGGCTAGCCGCCGCTGGAGCGCCTGTAAACGCTCGATGCGCGATTGCTTGACCTGCGGCGGCACCTGGTCGGGCATCTCGGCCGCCGCCGTGGTCCGCCGCGGACTGAACGGAAAAATGTGCGACTTCGAAAAACCCACCTCTTCGACCACGCGCAGCGTATCGTCAAAATCGGCCTCGGTCTCGCCGGGAAATCCCACGATCACATCCGTGGTCAGCGCCGGCTGGTCGAGCGTTTCGCGCGCCAACAGACAACGATCGACAAACCGCCGGCTGCCCCAGCGACGACGCATCCGCCGCAAGACACTGTCCGAACCGCTCTGCAGCGATATGTGCAAATGCGGGCAGACGCGCGGCGCGTGTTCGGCCATCACCGCAATCAGCTCGCGGGTCACTTCAGTCGCTTCAATGCTCGACAGCCGAATGCGAAAGTCGCCCTCCAACCGAGCCAGCCGATCCACCAAGTGCGACAGCCGCACCCAGTCGTGCTTTGGCCGGCCGCGGTTGAAATCGACGCCGTAGTGGCCCAGGTGAATGCCGGTCAGAATGATCTCGCGATGCCCGTGCTCGACCAAGCGGCGCACTTCCTCGACAATCTGCCGCGGCGGGCGGCTGAGCAGGTGGGGGCGCACCTTGGGAATGATGCAAAAGCTGCATTGCAGCAGGCAGCCGTCTTGCACCTTGACATAGGCCCGTTTGCGGCCATCGAACCGCGAAATGCCGGTGGGAATATCGACCACGCCAAACCGCCCCAACAGGTCGGGCAGCTCGCGTTTGTCGGTGACGATTTCTGCCACGCCGGGCAGGGCCGCCACCTCGTCCGGCGCCCGCGTGGCATAGCACCCCATGACGACGATCCGCGCGCCGGGGTTTCGGGCGGCAAGCTGCCGGATGGTCTGACGGCTTTTGGCGTCGCCCTCGGCAGTGACGGTGCAAGTGTTGACCACGCACAGCGCGGCGGGTTCCTGCGGCGCCGCCTCGCGATAGCCGACGCTCTGCAGCCCCTCGCGCACGTACTGCGTCTCGTACTGGTTGACTTTGCAACCGAGCGTGACCGTGCGAAAGGAGTTTCTTGAGCTTGTCATCTAATTATTGCTTAAGCGAACCAATTTCCGTTCGCCGTAATGGGATGAAACGCTACCTCGCCGAGCTTAGGCTTGGGGTTGTTCAACGCCCCACTAAACTCGACGGAGGTAGCTATGAGCGTGCGGATGGCAATTGGCTGGGACATTCATCGTAAATTCAGCAGAGTGAGTATAGTCCAGCAGAATGAGCAAGGCGAGATTCGTGTGAGTGAACGCATGCGGCTTGAGCATGACAATCGCGCGGCAATGGAGGCTAAGTTGCGGAAACTTCCGGCGGGCACTCCCGTCGCGATGGAAGGATCCTATGGCTGGCCCTGGATCGCGGACTTGCTCCAGGCCTTGGAGCTCGAGCCGCACCTCGGCCACCCACCAGCAATCAGAGTCTTAGCCAAGAACGAAGCCAAAGCCGATCGAATCGATGCCGATCGCCTGGGCCGTTTCTGGCTCCGCGGCATCTTTCCCGAATGTTATCTGGCGACGCCTGAAGTACGGCAGCTCCGTGAACGACTACGTTACCGCCAAGCGATGGTGCAGGTACGAACTGGCATCAAGAACCGCGTCCAAGCGATCCTGCACCGCCTAGGCATATTGCACACGTTTAGCGACTTGTTCGGAAAAGGAGGACGAAAATTCCTTGATGAGCTTACGTTGCCGGAGGCGTGTCGTGCAGTGCTTGAGGGTTGGCTAGCTCAAATTGATCTGCTCAATGAGCATCTGGCCGAGATCGAGACCTGGATGCAAGCACACTTGAAGGAGGATGAAACCACCCGCTTGTTGGAAACCATCCCCGGCATCGGGCAGGTCTTGGCTCATGTGATCCGCGCGGAGATTGGCGAACTCGTGGAACGCTTCCCTAATGCCAAATGTTTGGCGAGCTATGCGGGACTGGCGCCTTTGGCGAATGATTCAGCCGACCGCCGCGGAAAACGGCACATTGGCCATGCCTGCAACCACACGCTCCGCTGGGCTTTCATCGAAGCTGCCGGCATTCTTCTTAACTGTAAGAACTGTCCGGATCGCCTCCATCGTCTGTACCGCCGCTTGACTCACGGCGATCAGATCAACAAACGGCCGGCGAAGGTGGCAGTAGCCCGCGAACTGTGCGAATTAGTCTATATCGTCTGGAAGAAAGGAGAACCGTATTGTGCAAACACCGCCGCTCGCCCAACGAACGTCAAGGGCTCTAACAGCACTCGACGCTAGGGGCTTCAGCCGGCGAACTGTCTCTCGGTGCGCTCGAAGTAGCCTCCCCACCCTATGGTCGACCTGGCGTTTTCGCCAGGCCAGGCCCTGCCGTAATTAGGCACTTCGACCGCCGCACACCCATGTTGTGCCGCGCTGACCGCAGCTCGTCTGCGAGCGGCGCGAGCACGAAGAGGATAGTTGGTAGAACACCGTTCATGGCGGCGACCACTCCGAGCAGTTCGACAACCGTAAATCGACTCGCGGGCTGGGGGAAGGGGCCATCAGGCCCCAAGTTCCCTTCCCCCAGACCCCCAACCCCCTTCCCCTCTTCTCTGTTGCCGGAGGCGAAGGCAGACACACGGCAACAGGGCTGTTGACTAACCGCGCGTTTCAGGGATAGGGTGGGCCGAGCGCAGCGAGTCCCACCGTTCTTGGCTCGCTGTGCTCGGCCCATTCAATGGGTTTTGAAGTACAAGTTCGTCAATGCGCGGTGGCTGGGGCAGAGCCTAGGCGATGCCCCGGTCGGTACAAGCCGGGGCATCGGCAAGCCTCTGTCCCAGCCACCGACGGCAAATTGTCGGAAAACACTAACCGCAACAACCGAGTTTGATTGTCAAAATCGGTCGAAAGACTCGCGGACTTCAGCCCGCCTACTGCTCTTCCGCCTCGATCGTCGACCACATCGACCCCTGGCAGCCGGCAATCTCGGTGTCTTTGCCGTAGGCGTGGATCTGGTCGCGCTTCAGCTCGGCGTGCTCGCGGGTGGTCGTCAACACGATCGATCGACCTTGCGTGTCTACCTGCCGGGCAATCTGAAAACCCTTTTCGGTCGGGTGGGCGAACAGCTCTTGCATCATCCGCACCACGTAGGTATAGGTGTGGAAGTCGTCGTTCCAGAGGACCACGTGGTAGCGCGGCTGGCGCTTGGGCTTGCGGCGGCGCTCGGTGGTCGTTTCCGGGGCGGGCGCGGGTTCCAATACTTCGGCGGCGGCGTTCGACATGGCAATCCTAGTCGGTTGGGCTGCCGGTCATTATAGTAAATGGCCGCCACCGCGCGAAATGGAGACGAAGCAGTCGTAGGGTGGGCCGAGCGCAGCGAGTCCCACCATCGGCCGCAAGGCTACCTTTCGCGTCGTGCCGCTTGAGGCGGTGAAACTCGCTGCGCTCGGTCCACCCTACGGTCTAACGCGTACGGTTCCCGAGCGTGAAAGTCATAACCGATCAGACATCCCACCAAAATCGCGACCTGATTCCGACTTCCGTCATGCCAACGATCGACGATTACCTGGCACAACACGCCGCCGATTTCGAGGACGATCTGTGCCAATTGCTGCGCATCGCCAGCGTGAGCGCCGACAGCCGGCACCGGGCCGACGTGCGCCGGGCGGCCGATTGGCTGGTCGAGCAATTCCGCGGGCTGAAGATGCCGGTGGAACTGTGCGAGACGCCGGGCCACCCGATCGTCTATGCCGAATGGCTCGGCGCGCCGGGCGCGCCAACGGCCTTGGTCTATGGCCATTACGACGTGCAACCGCCCGATCCGCTCGACGAATGGATTTCGCCTCCCTTTGAGCCGACCCGCCGCGATGGCAATCTCTACGCTCGCGGCGCCACCGACGACAAGGGCCAGATGCTCACACACGTGAAAAGCGCCCAGGCCTGGATGCAAACCGCCGGCCGCCTGCCCATCAATCTCAAGTTTCTGATCGAAGGCGAGGAAGAAGTCGGCAGCGAAAACCTGGAGCAGTTCATCGCGGCCAACCGCCAGCGGCTGGCCTGCGACGTGGTGGTGATTAGCGACACTAGCCAATTTGCCCCCGAGCAACCGGCCATTACCTACGGGCTGCGCGGCATCGCCTATTTTGAGCTGCGGCTGACCGGGCCGAAGCAAGACTTGCACTCGGGCACGTTTGGCGGCGGCGTGATGAACCCGGCCAATGCCCTGACGCAGATGCTGGCGGCCCTGATCAACAGCCGCGGGCAGATTCAGGTGCCCGGCTTCTACGACGACGTCGAGCCGCTGACCGACGCCGAACGCCGGCAGTTTGCCAAGCTGGCTTTCAACGAAAACGAATTCTGCGGCGAGTTGGGCATTGCCGCCGCGGCCGGCGAGACGGGCTTTAGCACGCTTGAACGACGCTGGGCGCGGCCCACGTTCGATATCAACGGCCTGTGGAGCGGCTATCAAGGCGAAGGCTCGAAGACGGTTTTGCCCGCTCGGGCTGGCGCCAAGTTCAGCTTCCGCCTGGTGCCGCGACAGGACCCGAAAAAAATTCACGCGGCGCTGGAGGCCATGCTCAAGCGGCTGTTGCCGCTGGGCGTCAGCATGGAACTGCTGGCCTATCACGGCGCGCCTGGCGTGGTGGTGCCGCTCGACAGCCCCTATGTAAAGGCCGCCGCGCGGGCCATCGAGCGGGGCTTTGGCCGCGCGCCGGTGTACATTCGCGAGGGCGGTTCGATTCCGGTCGTTTCGACCTTCCGCCAGCAATTGGGAGTCGATACCTTGCTCTTGGGCTGGGGCCTGAACGACGACAACACCCACAGCCCCAACGAAAAGTTTTGCCTGGCCGATTATCATCGGGGCATCAAAGCAAGTGCGCATCTGTGGGAAGAGATCAACAGGGGCTAGCGATTGGGGCCCAGGGACTGGGGATTCTTGGTCGACCCCCTAGTCCCCAGCTCCTAGTCCCCAGCCCCCACCCTGACCCCTGAATCCCGACTCCCGACCCCTGCCCCATGCTCGACCGCAAATTCGTCATCGACAACGCCGACCTGGTAAAGCAGAACTGCGCGCGGCGCGGCTCGCGGGCCGATATCGATCGGCTGCTGGCGCTCGACGCTCAGCGCCGCGACCGGCAGCTTGAGGTCGACGAACTGAATCGCCGCGCCAATGAAGTCTCGAAATCGATCGGCAAGGCCAAAGACGCCGCCGAGCGCGAGGCCCGCAAAAACGAAGGGCGGCAGTTGCGCGAGCAAACCGCCGCCGCCCAGGGCGAGCTCGACAAGCTCTTGGGCGAGGTCGATACGATTCTGCGGACCATTCCCAATCTGTCGCACCCCGAGGCGCCGGTGGGGGGCGAAGACGCCAGCGCCGAAATCCGCCGCGGCCAGACGCCCGTGCCCACGTTCGATTTCCGCCCGCTCGATCATGTCGAGCTGGGCGAACGGCTGGGGCTGTTCGATTTCGAGGGGGGCGCCAAGGTGGCCGGGCACGGCTTTTACTTTTTGAAGAACGACGCCGTGCTGCTGGAGCTGGCGTTGCAGCGCTATGCGATCGACCTGCTGATGGCCGAGGGGTTTACGCCCACCATCACGCCCGACCTGGCCCGCAACGAAATTCTGCAGGGCACCGGCTACATTCCGCGCGGCCCCGAAACGCAGATCTATAGCATCGCCGACAGCGATCTGAGTCTGGTGGCCACCGCCGAGATCACGCTGGGCGGGTTGCTGGCCGACACCATTTTGGAAGCCGAGCAATTGCCGATCAAAGTCTGCGGCATCAGCCATTGCTATCGCACCGAGGCGGGAGCGCATGGCCGGGCGACCCGCGGGCTATACCGCGTGCATCAGTTCACCAAGGTCGAGATGTTCGCTTTCACCGCGCCGGAAGCGAGCGACGCCATGCTCGATTATTTTTGCGAGTTGGAATGCCGGCTGTTCGACGGGCTGGGCATCGCCTATCGCGTGATCGACACGGCCACGGGCGACTTGGGCGGACCGGCCTATCGCAAATTCGATCTGGAAGCCTGGATGCCCGGCCGCGGTGAGCGGGGCGAATATGGCGAAGTGACCAGCACCTCGAACTGCACCGATTACCAGGCCCGGCGGTTGGGCATTCGCTTCCGCCGCAAAGGCGAAAAGGGGACGACGTTCGCCCACACGCTCAATGGCACGGCCATCGCCATCAGCCGGGCGTTGATCGCCATCTTAGAGAATTATCAACAAGCGGATGGTTCGGTCATGGTGCCGCCCGCGCTGCGACCGCTGGTGGGCAAAGAACGGATCAAAAGCGGGTGAATGGCGAAGCATAGCGCTCCATCTCGCGCGAGTTGATGGTGGCACCCTAACGCATCCAATTAGAACGAGAATCCGCCCTACGGCTTCTTGGCGAGTTCGTGGGCCTTGCGCACCAAGTCAAGGAACTCGGCCCGACGTCCGTGCGCGTCCGGTCCCGCTGCCTGCGTGGCAATCTCGATCACCGCATCGTAGGTCAAATCGCCTTTGTATTGCGAATCGCGCAGCAAAAGGCCAAAACCCGCAACCGCCGCGGCGAACTGCGTGTCGGCCGAAGCGCCGCCGAACGGCTGCCCGGCGTCACGCACGGTGCAAACGATCGGCGCCAGGCTTTCGTTGCCGTCGGGCCGCTTGTACTTGAGCTTGAGCGTGAGCAGCTCGTCGGCGCCGGCCGCTTCGGTTAACGACGCGGGACGCTGGTACTTCAATTCATCGACCGGCGGAACCGCGACTGGCTGCCCGGCGGGAATCAACTCGTAGAGCGCGGTGACGGTGTGCCCCGCGCCGATTTCGCCCGCGTCTTTCTGGTCGTTATTAAAGTCTTCGGCGGCCAGCAGGCGATCTTCGTAGCCAATCAGCCGATAAGCGCCGACCAGCCGCGGATTGAACTCAAGCTGCAGCTTCACATCCTTGGCGATGGTCACCAGCGTGCCGCCCGCCTGCTCGACCAGCAGCTTGCGGGCTTCGGCCTCGCTGTCGACGTAGCCATAGTTGCCGTTGCCCTTGTCGGCCAGTTTTTCCATTAGCTCGTCGTTGTGGTTGCCCATGCCAAACCCCAGCACGGTGAGAAACACGCCGCTTTTGGCTCGTTCTTCAATCAGGCGTTCCAGTTCGGCGTTGCTGGTCGTGCCAACGTTGAAATCGCCATCGGTGCAGAGGATGACGCGGTTGACGCCGTCTTTCTGAAAATTCTGTTGGGCGATGTCGTAGGCCAAGCGAATGCCGTCGCCGCCGTTGGTGCCGCCGCCGGCGTGCAGGCTGTCGAGCGCGGCAAAAATGCGGTCTTTTTCAAAGCCCGTGGTCGAAGGCAGCACCAGGCCCGACTGGGCCGCGTAGACTACAATCGCCACGCGGTCGTTCTCGCGAAGCTGCTCGACCAGCATCCGCATGGCGCGGCGGACGCGGGGCAGCTTGTCTTCCGGCTCCATCGAGCCCGAGACATCGAGCAGGAACACCAGGTTGGCGGCCGGCCGGGCCTCGGCAGGCATCTCACGGCCCTTGATGCCGATCCGCACCAGCCGATGCTTTAATTGCCACGGGCAGGCGGTCACCTCGACGTGGGCCGCGAACGGCGCATCGCCATCCGGTGGGGCATAATCGTTGTCGAAGTAATTGACCAGTTCTTCAATGCGCACCGCGTCGGGCGGCGGCAACTCGCCCGATTCGAGCAAGTAGCGACGGACTTTGGCATACGAGGCCGTATCGACGTCGATCGAGAAGGTCGAGAGCGGGTTATCGACCGCGGCGAGAAACGGGTTTTCGATGATCCGGCTGTAGCGGTCGCGGCGAATCGCGAGACGCTCCTCGTTACAGACACGCTCGTTGCTAATCTTAAGCCCGTCGCCCTGAATCACGAAGTTGAGATGAAGCGGCTCAAGGATCAGACGTAAAGCACTTTTTAGAGAAACATCATGCGCCAATTCGAGGGTGACAGGCGCGTCCGTTGCGATCCTGATTTCCGCTATGCCGGCTTCATCTAGATCCATGCGAACGCCGCTGAGCTTTTCTAGATCTGAAATCACTTGGCTCAATGGTGAGTGCTTATAGTTGAGCGAGACGGGCAGTTTGAGGCGATTGGCGGTTTTCTCAGCCTGGCCAGCAAGGTCCGGCGAATCGCGCCCTTCTAGAACCGCCCGGTATTTCTTCCGCCGCTCGGCAAGCAGCCGCCACGTTTCGGGGTCGGGATAAAGGATTGGCGGTTCGTCGGGCGTAGGGATACGCGAGAGCTCGCTCTGGTAAAGCTGGTCAATAATGCCCTTGTGGCGCAAGAGTGTGACACCATCGCCTTCGCCATAGCGTCCACGAAGCGTACCGAATTGGTACGGCTTCCGGTCGTCGAACGGCAGCGTCGATTGCTCCACGCTTTGAAGCGCCGCGAATTGCCCTTGTTCTGCTGGCTCGCGGATCGGCGAGTTATTTCGCGTCCGCGCGACCAGTTTCGCGGTGTTTTTCATCTGCCGCACAACAAGCTCATTGGGAGCAATCGTCGCGGCGCGCTGATAAACAACGTCCGCCTCGTCGAAGCGGTTTTCCTTCATCAAACGGTTGAAGTCGTCCACGAGATCGGCAAGCTGCTCATGGCTCGTTGCTGGGACGGGCGGCCGAACAACCGCCGTATCGACTCGCGGTGGATCAACAGCCGCCACTTGTTCAGTTGATTCACGCGACTGATCGATCGTCCACACCGCAACCATCAGCGCAACCGTCGCCGCAAGCATTAGCCCACGAAGAGCCATCGCCTGCCGGCGGCGATCACGGGGAGTCGCATTTACCGCGCTTAACACCCGGGCGGTGAGATCGGGCGGGCGGCGATTGCCGGCGATTTCGGCCAGACCCCGCTCAATCAGCCGGTCGGCGAATTCTTCGTGTAGTTCTTCGCGCTGAGTCATAGTTGGCTCGCTTGTTTTTGCTCGATGCAGCGGCGCAGCAACTCGCGCGTCCGCCGCAACAGGCTTTTGACTCCGTCTTCCGATAACTCAAGCTGGCGGCCAATCTCCGCTCGTGAAAGGCCGTTGTGATAACAGAGCTCGATCGCTTGCGACGCGCGGCCGTTCAAGCCTTCCACACAATCGCGCAGGGCTTCGAGCCACTCATCGCTGTCGCCCTCGCCGGCGTAACGCCGCCAGACTTCGTCGGCCACTTCGAGCCGCTCGATCATCGGCTGCCGCTTGCGCCGGCGCAGCGACATCAGAAACAGGTTTCGCGCGACGGTCCGCAAATAGCCGGCGGTGGCCGCCGCGGAGTGTTCAACAAACGGCTTTTTCCAGACCGAGACGAACGTTTCTTGGGTCAGGTCGTCGGCCAGCGATTCATCGGCCCCCAGAAAGCGCAGATAGCGCCACACGCCCGCCTGGTGCGTCTGCACCAGTTCGGCCAGGTCGCTCGGTCGCTTGCTGCTGGCGATCGCCATACCCTAAGAGTGCCCGAAGCCGGGCAAAGGGTGCAAGCACGCTTATCGGTTTTGCGCCGGGGCATCGGCAAGCCTCTGCTCCAGCCACCGACAGTAAAATGTCGCGAATACCACGCCGGCCTATTTCTCAGCTTTGGCTGGCGCTTTGCCTTCGGAGGATTCGCCCTCGGCATCCTCGGCCGCGGGTTCATCGGCAGCAGGTTCCTCAGCCGGCATTTCTTCGTCGGACTTTTCGGACCCGAAGGCATCGTCTTCGGCGGGCATTTCTTCGTCGGACTTTTCGGACCCAAAGGCATCGTCTTCGGCCGGCATTTCTTCGTCGGACTTTTCGGACCCAAAGGCGTCGTCGTCGGCTGCTGCTTCGGCCTCCGACTCTTCGGCGGGCATTTCTTCGTCCGACATTTCTTCGTCCGACATTTCTTCGTCTGACTTCTTGGCGTCAAACGCATCGTCGTCGGCCGGCATCTCGGCCTCCGGCTCTTCGGCGGGCATTTCTTCGTCGGACTTCTCCGCCCCAAAGGCATCGTCGTCGGCCGGCATCTCGGCCTCGGCCTCGGGCTCTGTTGGCTCGGGCGCAAAGGCATCGTCCGACTCGGGCTTGGCCGGCATTTCGTCGCTGTCATCGGCAGGCGCTGGCGGCTCGTCGGCCTCGGGCTGGGCAGCCTTGTCAGCCGGTGGGGCCGGCAGCTTGCTCGATTCGCCCGGCGGAGGACTGAGCAAAACGTTCGGCTCGTTGCGGCGGATGCGTTCGTAGCGTTCGTACCTTGCCCGCTCGCGGGCCTGGTAGGCGCGCAGCCGCGCGCTGGAACGATAACGCTCGATCAATTGGCGGGCGCGGCCCTGCACGCGCTCCAGCGACTTGCTGACCGGGTAGAACCGGTCGCTGTCTGACATCTCGATCGACGCGGCCTTGGCAAAGTCGGACCGGCCCTCCTGATCGCGACCCAGCTTCAAATAGCACAATCCGCGGTAATAAAATACGCGCGGATCGTGGCTGCCGTTGTTCACCGCGCGCGTCAACTCGTAATAAGCCGCGCGGAAATCGCCCGAGTTGTACAGGTGCACGCCGCTGCCGTAGAGCTCTTCCAGCGCGTCTTCTTGCGCCAGGGCAGAGGGCATCAACGGCGGCAGCAGGGCCCCGGCCGAAGGCAGGGCGAGCACGATCGCCCACGTGAGGAGGGGCACCTTGCGACGCATGGAGAATGGCTCCCGGAAGGAGAGTCTTAAGGATCGTAAAATGTAGCTCGAAAGAGCAATCGTAATTGCCCGTCGAACCGTTTTCAAGCAAGCCACCCTTTGGCAGCCCTCAATTGTGGTGCAGGCGTCCCGCCTGCCGAGGCGGTCGAGCTGGCCGCCCCCCAGGGCCGCCGCCGGTTGTGCCGGTATTTACGGCAACGGCCGCACCCGGATGTTCTTAAACCGCGGCTTGCTGCCCGGATCGTGCTGTTGCAAGGCAAACAGGCCCTTCGAGAGCTTATGCGGCCCCTGCACGCCCTCGGGCTCGTCATATTCGTAGAGCGTTTTGCCGTTGACTTTCATGGTGATTTGCTTGCCCTTGACGATGATTTCCTGGGTCCACCAGGTATCGTCTTTGGCCGCCGACTCGAACACCTTGACCACGTAGTACAGACTGCCGGTCTTCACGGGGTCGGCGTGGGTGTTGTTCACTTGCGATTCGTAGCCCAGCGGGGGCCAGCCTTCGGCGAGCTGGCTATGAAAGAAAATGCCCGAGTTGCCCCCCTTGTTGATCATCACGTCGCATTTGAACTCGAAGTTCTGGAACTCACGGGCGACATAAAACAGGTGGCTGCGGTCGCCGTGGCCGACGAGGGCGCCGTCTTCGACGGTCCAGTTTTCAGGATGTTCGCTGGCCTTCCAACCGTCGAGGGTTTTGCCATCGAAGAGCACCAGCCAGCCGTCGTCGGTCGATTCGGCGGCCGACAGCCAGGCCGTGCCGGTCAAAAGAGTGCCGGTCAGGGCGAGAAGTGCAAACAGCGTCATCCAGGTTTTGTTCATCGTCGAGGTTCTCCGAACTTGCAAGAGCGGCCCGTAAGAACTGAGCCGCGGCCAAAAGTCCCTTCTAGTTTACGAGCGGCGCGGCCGGTGTAAACGAAAATCCGGGGCGGAAAGGGCGGATTTTGGTCGAACGGCTGGTGGCTGGGCAAAGTGTACATGCGCGAAGCACTCACCACTCGCCACTCTCCACTCGTCACTCCCCACTCGCCCCTCTAATCCAGCAGGCTGTGTGAACGAGCGACGAACTTGCCGGCAATCTCAAACACCTCGTCGACCGGCCGGCAGCGGAGCACTTCCATCACGCCGGTCATGCCTTGGCCGTCCTGGTCAGTCAGCCGCAGGGCCAGCAGCTTGCTTTCGACCGGCTCGCGGTGGAACAGCGAAATGCCGTGGGCTGAAATGTCTTTGGTGACCGCCATGAAGGCCTTGCCCGTCGGCTCGAAAGCGTCATTGATGGGCCGTGCCACCACCGACAGCGCCAGCCGATAGCGCTTCTCGCAACGCCGATCGTGTCCTCCCAGAAAGCGTTCGCCGCCCAGGGTCTGGGCGATCAGATGATCGACAAAGCCGACGATTTCCTCGACCGGATGTTCCAGGTCACGGGCAGCAAAGTCAAAGGTGGGCATGGCTTGCTCCAGGCGAAACCCTGACGGGCCGTCCCCCGAACGATGGCGTCGGCGGCGCGTCGAAAAAATCATAGCTTGCGGCGGAGAACCGAGGCGCACTTGCGCGGTTGTAACGAAGATGCGCGTTGCATGGGCGCAGCCTCCCGTTGCAACACCGCGAAAGCGATGGTCGTGTCTCGCACCGCAAAAGAAACGCCGTTCGCCGCCGCGAACGGGTGCGTACCGTAGGGGCGCTACTTTCGCGGAGCGAAAGGCGACTTAGGCGGCGGGCGAGGCGGCCTCGCGCGTGCCCAGCGAAAACCGCTGGCTGGCGATCTCTTGCCGGGCGGTGTGAATCTCAACCTCGAGGCCCGCGGCTCGCAGCCAAGTCTCAGCCGCCTGACGCGCTAGCTCAGGTCGATTGCACTGCCGGCTCAGGTGAAGTTGCACCAGTTGCCGCAGCCGGCCCGGCTGCGAGCGGCGCACGATCTCGGCCAGCAGCTCAGCGGCCTGTTCATTCGACAGATGCCCTTCGTCGCCCAGCACACGGTCGATCAGCAGTTGCGAGCGGCCGCTGGACAACTGCATATCGACATCGTGATTGAACTCGATGGCCAGCAACTCGACGTCGGCCAGGGCCGCGGCCAGTCGCAAATCCCACCTGCCCAAATCGGAAACATAGCCCACCGACCAGCCGTCGCCAAGCAGGCTCGCCTGCCCATCGAAGCGAAAGCCAAACGTGGCGCCGCTGTCGTGCCGCACCGGCAGCGGCAGGCACCGCACCAGCGAGGTGAGCGGAAACTCGCACTGGGATTCATAGGTGCGAAACAGCCGGGCCTGCTGCATGGCTGTAAAGCAGGTGCAGTGCTGGCGGAGGACGTCCAGATGCTCGCGATGGCACCAGACGGGGATGCGCTGCCGCAGCAGATGGGCGAAGACGCGGTTGTTCCAGTGGTCGCCGTGGGTGTGTGTGAGCAACACGCCGCGAATACGCGGCCACGACACCCCGACCGAGGCCATGCGGCCGGCCAGTTGCCGCGGCCCCAGGCCAACGTCGATCAATACATCGAATCCGTCGGCCTCTAGCAGCGTGGCGTTGCCCGAGCTGCCGCTGCCTAAAACCGTCAAGCCAATTGCCATCCGTGAGTCGCTCGCTTGCGAAAATACGTCGTTTGCGTCGGTGGCGTTGCTAGCATTTTGCCGCTTACGATTCGCCGCCCTGACGCCCTCCAATGTGCCGCGATTCGCGCCGCGGGTCAACCCGCTCATCTTGACCAGATTTCGCCCGGCCTCTATAAGCTGCCACCCTTCTGGAGAAAGCCAACCATGTCGACACAACCACTGACGTTCAGCCCCTGGGATCGAATCCGCGAATTCCTGGTCAAACAGCGGGTGACCATCTCGCTGTTTGTCTTCTCGGCGATGATTGTCAAAGACGTTGTTTTGGGCACGCGGCCTCACGACACCGGCGACATGCACGACCCGCTGTCGCTGATCGGGCTGGCGGCGGTGCTGGTCGGTTTGTTCATTCGCTCCTGGGCGGCGGGCGTCATCAATAAGACCAAGGTCTTGGCCACGCGCGGCCCTTACCGGCTTTGCCGGCATCCGCTGTATCTCGGCTCGCTCGCCATGATGTTCGGGTTTTGCGTGCTGCTGGGCAGCCTGGCCGATGCCGTGGTGGTGTTTGGACCGGTGTTGGGCGTCTACCTGTTGACCATGCAGCGCGAAGAGCGGCGGTTGGCCGAGCGCTATGGACCAGCCTGGGCACAATACGCCGCCACCGCGCCGCAGTTGTTTCCCTACCGCCCCTTTACCGATTGGCGGTGCGAGTGGTCGCTGGCCCAGTGGATTAACAACCGCGAGTATAAGGCCGCGCTGACGGCCACCACGGCCTTGTTCATCCTGCACCTCTGGCGAGTGATGTAGCCGTCTGGGCTGCCAGATTGCCCAACGCTGAGAACGGAGCCGCCGCGTTGACGACCGTTTTGGGCGGTTCTACAATCACGGCACGTCCCGTGTTTTCTTTCGTCGGCTCAGCACACCATGCCAACGTCGCGCAGCGGTTCCCTCGACACGGTCATGCAAGAGGCGCGGCGGTTTCCGCCGCCCGACGACTTCGCTCGGCGGGCGCGCATCGGCTCGCTCGAGGCTTACGAGCAACTCTGGAACCGCGCCGCGCAAGACGTAGAGGGCTTTTGGGGCGAGCTTGCCAAGGAACTGCATTGGTTCAAGCCCTTCAGCAAAGTGCTCGAATGGAACGAGCCGTTCGCGCAATGGTTTGTCGGCGGGCAAACCAACGTCTCCTACAATTGCCTCGATCGGCATTTGGCGCCCTCGGCCGACCCGCCGCGCGCGGACAAGCCCGCAATCGTCTGGGAGGGCGAGCCGGGCGATACGCGTGTGCTCACCTATCGGCAATTGCACCGCGAAGTTTGCCAATTTGCCAATGTGCTGCGGTCGCTGGGCATCAGAGCGGGCGATGTGGTGTCAATCTATATGCCGATGACGCCCGAGCTGCCCATTGCCATGTTGGCCTGCGCCCGCATCGGGGCGATCCACTCGGTGATCTTCGGGGGTTTTTCCAGCGAAGCAATCGCCGACCGCAACAACGACGCGAGAGCCCGGCTGGTCATCACCGCCGACGGCGGCTGGCGCCGCAGCGGAAAGTTGCCCTTGAAAGCCAATGTCGACGCCGCGCTTGAGAAATCGCCCACCGTTGAGAAGTGCATCGTGCTGCGGCGCGTGGGCAACGACATCGCGATGCGGCCCGGCCGCGATTTCTGGTGGCACGAGCTGATGGCAAACGCCTCGCCCGACTGCCCGGCTGAGCCGCTCGACAGCGAGCATCCGCTGTTCATTCTCTACACCAGCGGCTCGACCGGCAAACCCAAGGGCATTAAGCACACCTCGGCCGGCTATAACCTGTTCGTCAAAAAAACCACCGAATGGGTGTTCGATTTGCGCGAGGAAGACATCTTCTGGTGTACGGCCGATTGCGGCTGGGTGACCGGTCACAGCTACGTCGTGTATGGGCCGCTCACCGCCGGCGCCACCGTGTTCATGTATGAGGGCGCCCCGAACTGGCCGCAAGAAGACCGCTTGTGGCAGTTGATCGAAAAGTATCGCGTCAGCATTTTTTATACGGCGCCCACCGCGATTCGCGCGGCCATTAAATGGGGCGATCGGTGGATCGACTCCCACGATCTGTCGAGCCTGCGGCTGTTGGGCACCGTGGGCGAAGGCATCAATCCGGAAGCGTGGATGTGGTATCACCGCAAGGTCGGCCATGAGCGCTGCCCGATCGTCGACACCTGGTGGCAAACCGAAACCGGCGGCATCATGATGAGTCCGCTGCCCGGCGCCATCGCCACCAAGCCGGGAAGCTGCACCAAGCCGCTGCCGGGCGTGGTGCCGGCGATCGTCGACGAACACGGACATCCGGTCGAGGCGGGGCGCGGCGGATGGCTGGTGATCACGCGGCCTTGGCCCGGCATGCTGCGCGGCATTTGGGGCGACGACGCGCGCTATCAAGAGCAGTATTGGAGCAAGTCGCGCCACAACTATCTGGCCGGCGACAACGCCCGCTGCGATGCCGACGGCTATTACTGGATCATGGGCCGCATCGACGACGTGCTGAACGTTTCGGGGCATCGCCTAAGCACGATCGAGATCGAAAGCGCGTTGGTCAGCCATCCGCGGGTGGCCGAGGCGGCCGCCGTGGGCCGCCCCGACGAAGTCAAAGGCGAGGCCGTGGCGGTGTTTGTCACCGTCAAAAACGGCGAGCCCGACGATGCTCTGCGGCAAGAGCTAAAGCGGCACGTGCGAAAAGAGATCGGCGCGTTGGCCCAGCCCGACGACATCCGTTTTACCAGCGCCCTGCCCAAGACCCGCAGCGGCAAAATTATGCGGCGGCTGCTCCGCGACATCGCCGCCGGCAAGGAAACGGTGGGCGACACCACCACGCTGGAAGACTACAGCGTGCTGGCAAAGCTCCGCGAGCAGGAAGAATAGACCGCCTGTTCTTTCCGCAGCGGCTGCCTGCGGTTCTGGCAGAACCGCCCGACCTGCGGGCGACCCGACGGTCCTCTCTGGCCGGAATGGTTCGCGCCTAAACCCCACCGCATCAAGGCCTTGTGAACCGCTACCGGCCAATATTTGCTTTGCTTCGGCATCTCGGCACGTTTGTTGAATAGTGTTCTGCCCAAGTGGCCGCAATAGCATCGGCCACCGACCTTTTTCTTTTGGGCGGCACGGCATGATGTCACTCCGTTTTTTTTCGCTGGCGTTCATCGCCAGTGGGGCACTGTTCAGCGATGCCGGCGGCGCGGAAACGCCCGCTTCGCAATCCTGCCAATCGGCGGCTGCTGGTTGGAGCATCATCGAAACGGCCAACTTCCGTTTCTGCGCGCGGAGCAAGTTTTCCTTGCCGCCTAAGACGCTTAGTGCGGTCGAGGAGTTGCGCGATCGCTTGACGGCAAAGTGGTCGGGCAAGCCATCCGGCGGAGTTGCCTGGCAGCCCAAGTGCGATGTCATCCTTCACGGCACGCCGGCGGCTTATTTGCGTGCTGTGCCCGGCGGCGGCAAGACGCTGGGCAGCAGCGTCATCGACGTGGCCAACGACGCGGTCATCGCTCGCCGGATCGACATTCGGGCCGACCAGCCCGGTTGGTTCGACGGCGTGCTGGCCCATGAACTGACGCATCTGGTTTTGGCCGACCTGTTTCCGGGCAGCCGTGTGCCGGCTTGGGCCGACGAGGGCATGGCGGTGCTGGCCGATCCGGCCGGAAAACAAGACGCGCACCTGCGCGACCTGTGGATTGCCCACTCGCAACGCGGCAGTTTCCGGCTGACTGAGTTATTGGCGATGGAAGATTATCCGTCGCCCGACCGCCATGCGGCGTTTTACGGCCAAAGCGCCAGCCTGGTGCACTACCTGGTCGAACGCGGCACTCCGGAGCAGTTTGTTCAATTCGTGCAGACGGGCGTCGAGCGCGGCTACGAACAAGCTCTCCGCGACATCTATCGCCTCAACGGCGTGGCCGAGTTGGAGCATCGCTGGCGCCAACACGCCAACGCGGTCGGTGCGTTGGCCGTGCGCGAGCGCCGGCTCAACGTCGACTGATCGAGACGCCGGCAGTCTGCTGCTGCTTGAGTATTGCGGCAAGCCACCGCAGCGCGATAGGCTAGCCAGGAAACCCAAGCAAGAGTATGCCGACGTCCATGATGAACCTCGATCGCTACGCGCGGCAAATTCGTTTTCACGAGCTGGGCGAAGAGGGGCAGCGGCGGCTGCTGGCCAGCCGGGTGTTGGTGTGCGGCTGCGGGGCGTTGGGCACGGTGCTGGCCAATGCGCTGGCCCGCGCCGGCGTCGGACGGCTGAGAATTGTCGATCGCGATTTTGTCGAAACCAGCAATCTGCAACGGCAGGTGCTGTTTGACGAAGACGATGTGGCCCAAAACCTGCCCAAGGCGATCGCCGCCGCCAACAAGCTGCGCCGCATCAATTCGCAAATCGAAATCGAGCCGATGGTGGCCGACGTCGATCACACGAACATCCTCAAGCTGCTCGAAGGCGTCGATTGCATCGTCGACGGCACCGACAACTTCGAGACGCGGTTTTTGCTCAACGACGCCGCGGTCAAGCTCGGCGTTCCCTGGGTGTACGGCGGCTGCATCGGGGCGGGCGGGCAGACCATGACTATCTTGCCTGGAGAAACCCCCTGTCTGCGCTGCCTGGTTCACGAAGCGCCACCGCCCGGCACCACCGAAACTTGCGACACGGCGGGCATCTTAGGACCGATTGTCAACGTGATCGCCTCGATTCAGGCCATGGAAGCGCTGAAGATTCTCAGCGGGCGGCGCGACGCGGTGCAGCGCTCGCTGTTGGTCTTCGACCTGTGGGAGAACCGGCTGCTGCCGATGAAAGCCGGCGGCTTGCGCGAGGGGGCCGATTGCCCGACCTGCGTGCGGCATGAATTCATCTGGCTATCGGGCGAGCGCGGCACGCACACCGCGGTGCTCTGCGGGCGCAACGCGGTGCAGTTGGCCCAGCCCGGCGGTGCCGCGCTATCGCTGGCGGCCCTGGCCGAGAAGCTGGCCGGCGTAGGTCGTGTGACGCGCAATCCATTTCTGTTGCGGCTGGAAGTCGACGGCTACACTCTCACCGTGTTTGCCGATGGCCGGGCGATCATCGGCGGCACTGACGACATTGCCACCGCCCGCACCGTGTATGCCAAGTACATCGGCGGCTAATCGAGGGCACGGGCAAATAAGTATCTCCTTATCCCCGCGTCTCCGTGTCTCCGCATCTCCGTGTCCCCGCGTCCTCTTTACCAGCCACCAACTCTTGACCGTTCGGCCCGTTTGCCGTCTACTACCGGCTGCGGTCCCTCCCTCGCGGTGCAGGAGCCTTTACGATGGCCGATTTGCACGCTTCTCATGCCCATGCCGCACATCATTGGCGCGGCAGCGTCGTTCACCCGCTTTGCCCGCCGCCGAGCGACTTGATTCGTGTCGGTTCGCGGCGCTGGTTTTTGCAGACCGGCCTGGCCGGGCTGGCAGGCCTGTCACTTGCTGATACGCTGCGGATGTCGGCCGCCGCCGATCAAGCCAACGCCGGCGAGCGCCGAGCGGTCATTTTGTTCTGGCTCTCGGGCGGTCCCAGCCATATCGACATGTGGGACCCCAAGCCCAACGCCCCGCACGAAATCCGCGGGCCGTATCAAACCATCGGCACCAGCGTGCCGGGCATCGAAGTCTGCGAGCATCTGCCGCTGCAAGCCAGCCTGATGCACAAGCTATCGATCATCCGTTCGGTCGATTGCTCGGCCAGCAATCACACGCCGATCACCATGCAGGCCGGCAACGCGCTGGCCCGTCGCACCGACAACGGCAACGACGGCGGCGGATATCCGTCGATGGGTTCGGTGGTTGCCCGGTTCCGAGGTCCCAACGCCGCCGATCTGCCCGCGTTTGTCGGACTGGCCGATTCGTGGAAGGCCGACGTGTGGGGCGCGGGCCACCTGGGGCAAGAGTTCGAGCCGGTGCAGGGGGGCCAGTTGGCCGGGCGGCTGGCGCCGGTCGATGGCGTGACCGTGCCGCGGTTGCAAGATCGCGCCGAGCTGCGGCGGCAGTTCGATCGCCTCAGCCGCGACCTGGACCGCGCCGCCACCATGCACCAGGTCGACCGCTATCAGCAGATGGCCTTCGACATGGTGGCTGCTGGTCGCGTGAAAGAAGCTTTTGATGTGTCGAAAGAAACCGACGCGGTGCGCGACGCCTATGGACGCATCAGCGTGGGCGAGAAGGCGCTGCTCGCTCGGCGGCTGGTCGAGGCGGGCGTTACCTTTGTACTCGTGAGCGGGCGCTGGGGGTACTTCGACCATCACGGCGACAACGTGCCTCCCTGGGGCGGCATTGTGAAGGGCCTGACGCCGATTCTGCCGACCATCGACCGTGCCATGCACGCGCTGGTGACCGATCTCGACCAGCGAGGGTTGTTGGACTCGACCTTGGTTTTGATGCTCGGCGAATTTGGCCGCGCGCCGATGCTTTCGCCCGACGGCGGACGCGGGCATTGGACTAACTGCATGTCGATGCTGGTGGCCGGCGGTGGATTGCCCTCGGGCCAAGTGATCGGCCGCACCGATCGCAAGGGCTACGACATTCAAGACGCACGCGTGCGTCCCTCGGATCTTGCGGCCACGGTCTTCCGCCATCTGCGGATCGATCTCGACGCGCATTGGGTGAATCCGCAAGGCCGGCCGATTCCGATTGTCACCGAAGGCGGGCAGCCGATACCGGGACTGGTTTAGGTCCGAGCCGGGCCGACGAAGCCGCGGTCGTACAATGGGGGGTTCAGTCCGTTATTATGATGCGCATCCTTTGCGCGGAAGCAGCCGGAGCATCGCTAAGATTCTGCCCCAGCCACCACTTTTCCCTGAATCCCGAATCCTGAATCCCGACCCCTGTTCCATGCGCATCGCGATCGGTCAACTTTGGCAAGAAACCAACACCTTCAATCCGCTGCCGACAACCCGCGAGAGTTTCAATCAGTTCGGCGTGCTGCGCGGCGGCCAGCTCGTCGAGCAGATGGCCGACACCAACGAGCTGGGCGGCTTTATTCAGTCGTTGCGGGCCTGGCCGGAACGGCCAGAAATTGTTGGCACGGTGCGTTTGCCCGCCTGGCCCTCGGGCGCCGTCACTGTCGATACATTCGATTGGTTGCTGGCTGAGTTCGTCGAGTCGCTCCAGCGCGCAATGCCGGTCGATGGCATTCTGCTGGCGCTGCACGGGGCGATGGTGGCCGACCGGCACCCGGATATCGAAGGCGAGTTGCTGGCCGCCGCCCGTCGCATTGCCGGCCGCACGCCGATCGTCGCCACGCTCGATCTACACGCCAACATCACGCGGGCAATGGTCGATCATGCCGACGCGCTAGTGCTGTTTCATACCGCTCCGCACATCGACGTGTTTGAAACGGGCCAGCGCGGCGCTCGGCTCTTGCGGCGCATGTTGATCGACGGCGCGAAACCCACCACCGCGTTTGAAAAACTGCCGATGGTGGCGCCGGCGGAACGGGCCAACACGCAAGACCCGGCCAGCGTCAGCTATGGCTTGCGCGAGCGGCTGCAAGCGCTGGAGCGCCAGAGCGAAGTGCTGGCCGCCGGGCTGGCGACCGTGCAGCCCTGGCTCGACATTCCCGAGCTGGGTTCGAGCGTCGTGGTGGTGACCGACAACCGCCCGGACCTGGCCGGCACGGCGTGCCGACAAGTGGCGACGGAGTTGTGGCGCCGCCGCCGTGACTATCTGCCGGAACTGACGCCCTTGGCCGAGGCCGTGGCGGCCGCGCGCCGCGAAACCTCCGGCCTGGTGGTGTTAAGCGACAGTGCCGACTCGACCACCTCGGGCGCGCCGGGCGACAGCACCTGGGTGCTCGCCGAATTGCTGAAATATGACTGGCCGCGACCGGCGCTCGTGCCGCTGGTTTCGCCCCAGGTGGTCGAAGCCGCGGCCAAGGCGGGCATGGGCGGCATGCTCAAGACTTCGCTGGGCGGCGTGCGCGACAGGCGCTTCTCGCGGCCCATCGACATCGAAGCCACCGTCGAGCGGCTCTTCGATGCTCGGTTTACGATCTCGGGGCATTTGGCCCGCAACCTGGCCGTCGACCTGGGCCGCTCGGCGGTCTTGCGGCGCGGCAATGTCTGCATGCTGTTGACTTCGCAGAGCGGGCCACATTTCGCGCCCGAATTTTTTCAAGCCGCCGGCTTCGATCCGTTCGCGGCCAGCGTGCTGGTCGCCAAAAGCCCCTGCGGTTTTCGGGCGGCCTATCAAAGCCGGGCGGCGAAGATCATGGTGGTGCAAGCCCCCGGCTGCGCGCCTGCCGATTTTTGGAAGTACGATTACCGAAACATCCCCAGGCCGCTTTGGCCTTGGGATGAAATGGAGCGATGGCAGCCATCAACCGGTTGATAGGAGTGAGTTCCATGAGGCAAACCGTTTCCCTTCCGCTCCGATCGGCTCTGGTGGTCGTCGTAGCCGTGCTGGGCGCCTGCACCGCCGAGCCGCCGCCGCGCGTGTTTGACGCGGCGGAAATCACCGTCACCGAGGAAGCTCGCAAGGTTGCGATTCAATCCAATGAGTTTGCGTTCGACCTTTACGGTCAGTTGCGGCAGAAAGACGGCAACCTGTTCTTTTCGCCGGCCAGCGTCTCGGCCGCCCTGGCCATGACCTACGCGGGGGCGGGCGGACAGACCAAAGAGGAGATGACCCAGGTGCTGCATCTGGATGCACCCGATGAGCAGGTGCACCAAGGAGTCGGCGAGCTGGTCCATATTCTCAACAGCAACGGCGAGCGCTACCAACTGCGCATGGCCAGTCGGCTGTGGGGTCTGGAGGGCTATCCGTTCCGCCCAGAATTTGTGAAGTTGACGCGAGACGAATATGGGGCGGGACTCGCCCAGGTCAATTTCAATCGCCCCGACAAAGCTGCCCGGACCATCAACGATTGGATTGGCAAGCAAACCGAGGGCAAGATCGGCCAATTGATTTCGCCCAACATGATTGAGCCGCTCACCCGCCTGGTGCTGACTAACGCCATTTATTTCAAGGCCGCCTGGCAGGACGAGTTTTGGAAGCGAGCCACGGAGGACGCGCCTTTCCACCTCTCCGGCGAAGAGCAGACCGACGCGCCCCTGATGCGGCAACTGGAGCATTTCTCGTACGCCGAAACCGACGACGCGCAGTTGCTCGAACTGCCCTACGTGGGCAACCACCTGTCGATGGCGGTGCTGCTGCCGAAGCAGGCCGATGGGCTTGCAGGTTTGGAAGAAACGATGACGGCCGAGAAACTGGACCGGTGGCTCGCCGACGGCAAGCCCCGCCGGGTAGAAGTGTTCTTGCCAAGGTTTAAGATCACGTCGCAACTGCCGCTGAAAGATGCCTTAAAAGCGCTGGGAATGACGCGGGCCTTCAGCGAAGACGCCGATTTTTCCGGCATGACGTCGTTTGAAGATCTGAAACTTTACGCGGTGATCCACGCCGCGTTCGTCAATGTGGATGAAGAGGGAACGGAAGCCGCGGCCGCAACGGCGGTAATGATGGATGCCGCCGCCGAGCCGCCAAGCGAAGACCCGCCCGTGGTGTTCCGCGCCGATCACCCGTTTCTGTTCTTGATTCGTGACAACCGAACCGGCGCCATCTTGTTTCTGGGCCGGCTGACCAACCCCAAGAGCCCCTGATGCACGATCCTCGACTCGACCGTCTGGCCCACCTTCTGATCGACCACAGTTGCCAGCTTCGCGCGGGCGAAAAGCTGCTGATCGAGGCCATCGACCTGCCGCAGCCGGCCTTGGTTTGCCGGCTGGTCGAGCTGGCCGCCGAGCGCGGCGCGCACACATTCGTAAGCTGGAAAAACAACGCCGTGCTGCGTTCGCTCTACCGTGCTGCCAGCGAGACCAGCCTCGAAGTGGCCGGCGAGCTGGAAAAAACGCGGATGGAGCAGATGAACGCCTACATCGGCATCCGCGGCTCGGCCAACTCCAGCGAGTTTGCCGACGTGCCGATCGAACGCATGGACCTGTATCAGCGGCTCTGGTGGCAGCCGGTCCACAGCCAGGTGCGCGTGAGCAAAACGCGCTGGGTGGTGCTGCGCTACCCGACCGACGCGATGGCCCAGGCCGCCAACATGAGCAGCGAAGCTTTTGAAGATTTTTATTATGATGTATGCACTGCCGATTACCAGCAGATGGCCCGCGATCAGGAGCCGCTGGTGCGGCGGATGCTGGCGGCCGACCAGGTGCGACTGGTAGGGCCGGGCACCGACCTGCGCTTCTCGATTCGCGGCATGAACGTGCGGGCCTGCCACGGCCAACGCAACATTCCCGACGGCGAGGTGTTTACCGCCCCGATTCGCGATAGCGTGCAGGGCGCCATTCGCTACAACGCTCCTTCGCGTTATCAGGGCGCCATTTTTCGCGATGTCGAGTTCGAGTTTCGCGACGGCCAGATTGTACGGGCCGTCTGCACGGGCGAGACCGACAAGCTCAACCAGGTGCTCGACAGCGACGAGGGCGCGCGGTACATCGGCGAGTGGTCGATCGGCTGCAACCATCGCATCAAGCAGCCGATGCTTGACACGCTGTTCGACGAAAAGATCGGCGGCTCAATTCACCTGACGCCGGGCAACGCCTACGACGAGTGCGACAACGGCAACCGCAGCCGCGTCCACTGGGACCTCGTTTGGATTCAAACGCCCGACTGGGGCGGCGGCGAAATCTGGTTCAACGGCGAGTTGGTCCGCAAAGACGGCCGCTTCTTGCCTGATGATTTGCAGGGGCTGAACGAAGGTTTGTGAACGCGCGACAGAACGACTGGCGATGGTCCCGAGGAAAGTCAAAAGGCAAAACCGGGAAATGACGGCCGGCAAGAACATCCCGCGCGGAGCGTGATGTCTACGGTGCCGTAAGCGCACATCGCCCGCCGGTGGCTGGGGCGGAGGTTTGCCGATGCCCCGGCGGGGTTTCGTTATTTCCCGGCAATGACGAATTTCCTATCCGTGCCCATTAGTGCCATCCGTGGTTCCCATATCGAAGCAGACGGCGACCACAGATGGGCGTAGCATCACCGCGTCGTTTCGTGTCAATCATTTTTCTGTCATGAGCCGCAAGCGTTCAATCGTTCGCTCAGTATCGTGTTGACTCCCTTTGACCCCACAGGACCAGCAGCCGCGGAGCCATTGTTGTCGCATTTGCCGGCGCTTCCCGCGTTGCAAGTGCTCGACCTGAAAGGGTCGAAGGTCGGCAACGGCGACTTGCCGTATCTTCGGTCAAATACCGATTCCGCCGTTCACTCAGCGCGGGCATCGTCAATCGGCGCTTGTGGCAAGGCGATGCAAGGGTTGGCCCGCCTGTCCCGCTGCGGTGATGGGTGATAACATTCCCCTTGAACTCCGCCCCCTGACCCCAAACCCTCCCATGGACTTTCGCATCAACCTCGACGTTTTTCGCGGGCCGCTCGATCTGCTGCTCTACCTGGTGCGCAAGCATGAGGTCGAGATTGTCGACATTCCGATCGCGGCGATCACCGAGCAGTATCTGCAGCATCTGTCGGTGCTCGAACAGCTCGATGTGAACGCCGTGGGCGATTTTCTGGAAATGGCCAGCACGCTCATTGAGATCAAGTCGCGGATGGTGTTGCCCCGCGGCGGAGAAGAAGAGGAGACGCTCGAAGATCCCCGGCAAGACCTGGTGCGGCGGCTGTTGGAATACAAGCAGTTCAAAGACGCCGCCAGCTTGCTCGAAGAGCGGGGCCGAGCGTGGCAAGAGCGTTTTCCGCGGCTGTCGAACGACCTGCCCGCCCGCGAGCGCAACCTGGCCGACGAGCCGATCCAAGAGCTCGAGCTTTGGGACCTGGTGAGCGCGTTTGGCCGCATCTTGCGCGATTATCATGTGGCGATTCCCTCGAACATCGTTTACGACGACACGCCGATCCACGTCCACATGTCGCGCATTCACGAGCGGCTGAAGGCGGCCGGGCGGCTGGCCCTGGGCGACTTGTTCGAGCCGGGCATGCACAAGTCGGCCCTGATCGGCATGTTTTTGGCCGTGCTCGAATTGGTGCGGCATCATGGCGTGCGCTCGGAGCAGAGCGAGCTTTACGGCGAGATTTGGCTGCTGCCCGGCGATGCCGATCCGAGGGTCGATCCCGCCGCCGCGGCGACCTACGCGCATGGCGAAGGCCGCGAACCCGCGCCGCGCGATTAGCGTCCAAGCTGCTGCCGGCGCATGGAGGCCCTCCGCGGCGGTTGCCAAGCGGGCGATGGTCCCTACACTGGTACATTCTTCACCGCCCCGATCGAGCCACTGATGATCAACAACCTGCCGGTCAAATCGCACGTTCACAAGGACCTGACGATCGAGGGCTACTCGCGCGCGGCGGTGCAGACGTATTGGCGCATTCCCGAGTTAAAAGTCGGCTTCGATCTGGGCGCCCAGCCTTGGGCCTTCATGGGAACGCCCACCTGGCTGGTGTCGCACACGCACCTCGATCACATCGCGGCCCTGCCGGTGTACGTCGCCCGGCGGCGGATGATGAAAATGGAACCGCCCACGATCTATTTACCCGAAGCGGCGGTGGAATACGTCGATCGGATCTTAAAGCTCTTCGTGCGGCTCGATCGCGGGCGGATGCCCTGTACGCTGAAGCCCACGCGGCCGGGCGACGAAATTGAGCTCTCGCGCGAGCTGGTGGTCACCGTCTCGGCCACCAAGCACACGGTGCCGTCGCTGGGCTTTATCGTGTGGGAGCGGCGGCGCAAGCTAAAGGCCGAGTATCAGGCGCTCTCGGGCGACCAGATCCGTGACCTGCGCCTGTCGGGCGCCGAGGTCACCGAAGAGCGGCGGATCGCCCGCGTGGCCTACATTGGCGACAGCTCGCCCGAGGGGCTCGATGTTTGTCCGGCCATGTACGAAGCCCAGGTGTTGATCACCGAGCTGACGTTTGTGGCGCCGCGGCACCGCAAAGACAAGATTCACAAGTTCGGGCACATGCACCTGGATGATTTTATCGAGCGCCGCGATCGGTTTCGCAACGAGCTGGTGGTGGCGTCGCATTTCAGCACGCGCTATCACCCGCAGCAGGTGCGGCAATACGTCGCCCAGGCGCTGCCCGACATGCTCGGCGGGCGGCTGCATCTGTGGCTGTAGCCTTGGTGGCTACCGCAGCGGTTCTGGCAGATGACCAGGCGCGGCGAATGGTGGCTGCCGCAGCAACTGTTCGGCAGTAACCTGTCCCGACATTTTCAAGTAAACCACCGCGGCGCCCAGCGTGACGAACGGAATCATGAACAGCGATGGAAGACAACAGAGAACGAGACTGATTCCCATTGCGAGCGTCGCCAGTAGCGAAAGCGCAACTAAGGACAGGCGGTTGTGCGCCGTGATTTGCCTCGACGTTTGCAATGAGTCGATCACGCCGAGATCAAAATCAATGATCAAATTCAGAAACTGCGAATACGTCACGCCAAGATAAAGGGCGGGCGCTAGCAGCAGCACTATAAATACCAAGACGCCCATGGCCGGCTCTTGGCTTGCCCAATAGGCAATAACGGCGGGAATTGCGCAAATCAAGGCGATGCCAAGGGCAACTACTCCCAGCAAAAGGCTAGCGAGAACGATTCTGACCAGGTACGGAGCGCCAGAGAAAACAAGACCGAAGGGCGTTTCCTCGCCGCGGGCCGTGCGGATGAAATAGAGAGTCTGCCCGGCATTGAGCCACAGTTGAAACACTCCTCCCAAAAGCGAGAGCACGATGTTTACCGCCATGAAGACGCTGACAGGCGGCCCTGCCGCCTGCACGCCGAAGAGAATGATTTGTTGGACGAAGGCCGCCGCATAATTCAGGGCGGCGCATGCCAAGAACACCAAAAAACACATCAAGAACTGATTGGTGTTTTTGGTGGCGATTTCCCAGGTGCCGCGGATCACGTCGCCGATGTCGATCTTGGTGGAGCGAATGGTTCGCGTGCCAGGCGCGGGCGCGTAGTACGATTCGGCAGGACCCAGCAACGCCGACGCGGGCGACTGGTATGGGTTCACCTCTCCGCCCGTCCCCGGCGAGGGCGGCGGCAGGCTGCCAGCAAACGGGCTGACCATGACCTCGCCGCCATGAAGCTGCGACGTAAGCGTGGTCGGAGCCGTGGGAATTGGCAGCACCGTGCCGCATGATGGGCATTTAGCCTGTTTGCCCGCGGTCTCATCGGCAGTGCGCAGAAGTTTACCACATTGACCGCAGCGAAATTCGATCGGCATGATTCAGGTTGCGTAGCTAAACAGGAGCGTCCGCCCCGTGCCCGCACGTGTAGAGAGTTACCTCGCGTTCATGACCACCGCCCCGATGATCAGGGCATAAAACAGGATTGCTCCGCCGCAGCAAAACAAGATTGGCAGCAACACCGCAAACGTAGCCTTGACGCCCGAGGTTTCATGCGCGTGCATCAGGCCGATCGCAGCGAAGACGAGATTCACGATGCCTTGGATATATTGTCCGCAGAATGGGATCAGCAACAATAGCGATGTGCTGCCTGAACTGTATGACACCACGCGAAAGGTTGTCTCAAACGTCTGGTTGGCGCCGCCCAGAATCATCAAGCAGACGTGAAACACTCCGGAGATGATAAAGGTTTGCAGAACAATGCCGAGGGGCATCAAAACGACCACAATCACAATCAAGATCGCATAGAATCCCGCTCCCAGGCCCGGCGCGACTCCGGGGCCGTTTTGCGCGCCGGCCATCATCAATAGAGCTTGCATGCCTAGGTTGAAGAACACCGCCACCAGGCCCCCGACGCTCCCGCCAATGACGGCAAACCCCAGCGGCCGCCCTAAACCACCCTCGCGCCGCATGCTGGTGAAGAACAAGCCCACTGAAGAGTAAACGAGTTTAATCGTTTCCACGAACGATCCGAACGAAGGTCCGTTTTGCTCCCAGGGCGGCCCGGTTCGCGGTCCCGAATAACCTGTGCGGTATTCGAGCGCCGGAGCGGTTGAGAGCGGTGATGCATAAGGGTTGTCGGAGCCCACGGGCGGCCGGCTCGGAAGCTCACCGAATGGCCCTTGGCCGGGGGGCCGGCTGGGCATCTCACCAAACGCGCCTTGCGCGGGCGGGCTCGCGAACGGATCGCCGCCGGCCGCCGCGGGAATCGGCTGCACCGAGCCGCACGACGGGCACTTGGCTTGTTTTCCCGCGGTCTCATCGCCGGTGCGTAACAGTTTGCCGCATTGACCGCAGCGAAATTCGATCGGCATATTCAGCTCTTCCCTCAGAATGGCGTTCGATCGCCCATCGACCGCCCAGCTCTTTTCCAACAGGCCACGCAGACACGTCACGATCTGCGTTGCTTGGCGACGGGTAACAGCATGGTCGCCGGGCAAGAATTTTGCTAGTCCCTGAGCCGCGGAAAATGGAAGCGGCGGCAACAACCGGGCGGCATATCCTTTGCTTTAACTGCGGAGAACCGGAAACTAGCTGCGGAGAATCGGAAACGTCGCACACCCCAGGAGGACCGAAATCATGGCCACGGCGCAACCTTTTGCGGAAACCGGCCGGTTTACACCCGCTCGTCGCCAGCCGCACGAAGACACCCAACACACCAACGTCGGTCAGGCGGAGCGCATCGCCTCGCTGCTGGGGGGCGGAGCGCTGGCGTTGTACGGACTTTCTCGCGGTTCGCTGGCGGGCTTGATCGGCGCATTGGCTGGCGGCAGCCTGGTCTACCGCGGCGCAACCGGGCGTTGCAGCGCCTATGCGGCGATGGGGGTCAACACGGCCCGGTCCCACGCCCCGCAAACCGGCGTGCGAGCCAAACAAGGCGTCAAAATCGAGCGGAATCTCACCATCTTTCGCGAACCCGCCGTGCTGTACCAATTCTGGCGCAACTTCGAGAACCTGCCCCGCGTGATGCGGCATCTCGAGTCAGTCAAGTGCGGCGACAATCAGCGCTCGCACTGGGTCGCCCGTGGCCCGCTGGGCAGCCGCGTCGAGTGGGACGCCGAGATCATCAACGAGCGCGAGAATGAGTTGATCGCCTGGCGGTCGATCGCAGGCTCGGCCGTCGATACCGCCGGCTCGGTGCACTTCGCGCCCGCCCCGGGCGACCGCGGCACCGAGGTGAAGGTCGTATTGAAGTACGACCCACCGGCGGGCAAGGCGGGCGCCGCCATCGCCTGGCTATTTGGCGAGTCGCCGGGCCAACAAGTGCAAGAGGATTTGCGGCATTTCAAGCAAATGATGGAGGCCGGAACGGTCGCCACCATCGAAGGGCAGCCCAACGGTCGGTGCGGCTAGTGCGCTGTCATCATGCAACGAAGGCTTAGCTGCGCGATTGGAGGATGGCCTTCCTAGGCCGTCCACGAACCGAGTCGACGTCCTAGGAAGGCCATCCTCCAACGCGCGGATTCCCGAACCAAGGAGGAAATCATGAAAGCGGTTTGCTGGTGCGGGGCGAAAAAGGTCCGTGTCGAGGAAGTGCCCGATCCCAAAATCCTCGACCCGCAAGACATCATCGTCAAGATTTCGGTCACCACCATCTGCGGTTCCGATCTGCATTTGTATGACGGCTACATCGCCACGATGCAGCGGGGCGACATTCTGGGCCACGAAATTGTGGGCGAGGTGGTCGAGACCGGAGCGGAGGTGCGCAAAGTCAACCGCGGCGATCGCGTGGTCGTTTCGTCGATTATCGGTTGCGGGCGCTGCTGGCACTGCCACAACCAGGAATTTTCGCTCTGCGACAACAGTAATCCCAACGGCTGGATGCAGGAGAAGCTGTTTCATTATGCCAGCGCCGGCATCTTTGGATATTCGCATATGTTCGGCGGTTATGCCGGCGCCCAGGCCGAATATATCCGCGTGCCGTATGCCGACGTGGGCAGCTTTCGCGTGCCCGAGGGAATGAGCGACGAACAAGCGTTGGCCTGTTCCGATGCGTTTCCGACCGGGTATATGGGGGCCGACATATGCGAGATCAAGCCGGGCGACGTGGTGGCCGTGTGGGGCTGCGGGCCGGTGGGGCAGTTCGCCATCAAGAGCGCGGCCCTGCTGGGCGCCCACAAAGTGATTGCCATCGACAATTTGCCGTCGCGGCTGCGCAAAGCCGCCGAAGTGAGCGGCGCCATCACGCTCAATCAAAACGAAGTCGATGTCTCCGACTCGTTGAAGGCGCTGACGGGCGGCCGCGGGCCAGACGCCTGTATTGACGCGGTGGGGCTCGAATCGCACGGCAGCGACCTGGCCGAGCATGCCTACGACCGCGTCAAACAGGCGTTGATGATGGTCAACGACCGCGTCGCCGTGGTGCGGCAGATGATCGAATGCTGCCGCAAGGGTGGCACGCTGGCCATTATGGGCGTCTATTCGGGCCTGGTCGACAAGTTTCCGCTGGGCGTGGCCATGAACAAAGCGTTGCGCTTACGGATGGGCCAGATGCACGGGCAGAAATACATTCCGCGGCTTTTCGATCACTGGCAAAAAGGCGAGGTCGATCCGGCGTTCGTCTTCTCGCACCGGTTGTCGCTGGCCGACGCCCCGCGGGCCTACACCATGTTCCGCGATAAGCACGACGATTGTTTGAAGCTAGCGCTGAGACCTTAAATCGCAAAAAAAGGCGTCCCAGATTCTGGGACGCCTTGAGAGATCTCGAACGCCGACGGGAAGGTGGGCTTCGCCAGATGGCGAGGCTATTCCTTCTCGACTTCGTAGCCCTTCTTGAACGCACTGTCGCTGAAGATCAGCGCCATCTGTTCATCGCCCGTGGCCTTTTGAACCTTCCCTTTGCAGTTGTTGCAGCAGAAGGCAACCTTGACGCCGCTGACGTCAATCGCGGTGGTGTCTTTCAGGTCTTCGCCGCTCAGCGGGCACTTCACCTGCTTGGCCTGACCCGTGGCCGCCAACTGGTGATTGGCCTTGGTGGCGAACTTGGCCGTGTCTTTCTCGAACGCCTTTGGGCAGTTGGGGCAGCAGAAGTAAACCTTCGCGCCTTTATAGCTGACCGAGTGATCTTCAGCGGCGGGCTTGCCCGACACCGGGCACTTGATGCCCTTCAAGTCCGCCTTTTCAGCGGCATACAGGCTGGCAGTCAGCAGCGCCACCACCGCCAGCGAAACCAATGCACGTGTCTTCATTGAAAAAACTCCTTCCGCGTACGCGAGAAACAAGGAAAACTCAACCTAGCCGGCACCATTAGATTAACGGCTAACGTCGCGTTTGTCATCACATAATTTTCCGTTGATGCAAAATTTAACGACTGCGGCAAAAACGCAGGGAATGCGTCCTAAGCACTTGCCACAAAGCAAGATGCGTCAACTGGATTGCGGCTGACCCGGTTCTTCACCAGCCGCCGAACAGAAAAATGTTGACCGCGAACGGGTTGCAGAGCGAGTTTTCTGTTCTAAAAAGCCATGCTTTATGGCCGGCCTTGGCGGGTGTTTGGGCGAGGGGCGCGATCGGCTTAATCGTCTCTTAATGCCTCGCCGCCCGCACGAGTGCCGAATGCCTGCCAGACCGGCGCGGCGATCTCCGAACGGATCGCTCGAACCGACCCGTCCATGAACAAGGCATTGACGATGCCCGGGTGATAGCTGCGGGCGGTCACGGCGGCGTAGGTAACGCCGCTGAGCGTATTGCCCTCGCGGTTCGAATCGAAGTCGATGTCGAGCAGAGCGCCGCCATTGTCATAAGGCACCCATGTGTTGGGCGGAAAGGTGGTGGTTAGACCCGTATGGATGGCCCGCGCATCGTTCCATTCGAGGTGGCCGTTGGTCTTCAAGGCGCCACCCAGGCCGGCGATCTCGGCAGGGGTTGGCCGCGGAGCGCCTGCCGCGTTGGGCATCAATCCGTCACGCAAGTAAGGAGTCAAAGCTTTGACATCGGCGGCCGAGAGCGTATTGCTCAGGCCATCGACATAGGCGCTGGCCCGGTGCGCGCAGTTGACGCTGAAGGCCCCATCGCCCGGCTGCCGGAGGCCCCAATCGTAGACCATCCAACTGCCGTAGTTAAAACCGTAGTTAATGGGATATCGCGTCGTACTGCCGCTAGGCGAAGGCCCGGTGTTCGGATCGCTGGGGCAGAGATAAATGGCGATCCGCTGGTGTTTGGCGGCGGCCTGCCCTGCCGCGCTCTGCATCTGCGCCCGCAGTCCATCCTGCTCAATGTAGGGCAGCAGGGCGTAATGCACCGATAAAGCCTCTCCCGGAGTCTGCAAATACATGCCCGCGGCCGGAAACGCGTTGACCGCCGATTCGTAACTTGCCAACGCGATGCCAACCTGCTTGAGGTGATTGATGCACTCGGTCCGTCGAGCGCTTTCGCGGGCCGCCTGCACGGCAGGCAGCAACAAGGCCGCCAGAATTCCAATCACAGCGATTACCACCAGCAATTCGACAAGCGTGAATGCGGCGCGGCGGTGCATACGATTTCGGGACACGAGAACCTCCTTTGCGTAAGAAACCACGGGCAGGGACGAGCGTGGCTGGCAGAAGGCCCCTGGCAAGGGCGGGAGGCTGGCTGGCTCACTTTAAAATGAGACTTTGTCTCATTTGTGCTCATTTTAGTGGCCGGCCAACCGGATGTAAACCCCCATCTGCCAATTTTGTTGACATACAGTCTCAACAAGGATATTCTCACGGGGCGGTTCGCAAAATACGGAAATGAGAATGCTGGTGGATTCGAACGAGCGACAGCGGCCGATTCACGCGGCCCCGGCGCCTGCCGAGCAAGCAGAGCGGCGGGTTATCTCGTCGTCAGATCTGCTGCAGGGCGCGGTCGAGGTGCTGATCGACCACGGTGGCGAGACCTATCGCCTGCGCCAGACCCGTAGCGGAAAACTGATTCTGCAGAAGTGACGTTTGGCTTCGCTATCATCAATCATGATGTGCGAGAGTTTGGTGCGTGCCCCATTGTGGACCAGGCAATGACAGGGACCAGGCAATGACAGCCAATCTGTTGTCTCCTCAAGAACAAGCAGCCTATGAGCGCGACGGATACTTGCTTCTCCGTGCGCTGTTCGACGCTGACGAAATGACGCGGCTGCTCGATTACGCCAAACACGACGAATCGCTGTTGGCCAGCGCCTATGGCCGCAAAGACTCGACCGGGCGCGAGACGCGGCTGGCCCTCTGGAACCAGCCCAGCGAAGACCTGTATGGCATGTTCTCGCGTTCGCCGCGGATTGTCGATCGAATGGAGCAGCTCCTGGGCGGCGAAGTCTACCACTATCACACCAAGATGATGCTCAAAGAGCCGTATGTCGGCGGCGCGTGGGAATGGCATCAGGACTACGGCTACTGGTATAACAACGGCTGTCTTTATCCGCTGCTGGCAAGCTGCCTGATTGCCGTCGATCGGGCCACGAAGGACAACGGCTGTTTGCAGGTGCTGGTGGGTTCGCACCAGATGGGCCGCATCGATCACGGCAAGTCGGGCGACCAGACGGGCGCCGACCCGCAGCGCGTCGAAGCCGCGCTCGGGCGGCTGGAACTGCGCTATATCGAGGCCGAGCCGGGCGACGCCCTGTTCTTTCACTGCAATTTGCTACACCGTTCCGATCAGAACCGCTCGCCTCACCCGCGCTGGTCGCTGATTTGCTGCTTCAACGCCGCCCGCAACGATCCGTATCACGAATCGCGGCACCCGCGCTACACGCCGCTAGTGAAGGCGGCCGATTCGGCGATCAAGCAGTGGCAGCCTGGCTAGACCGTTGCATTTGGTTCCAGCCCGAAATAGGCTGGAAGGGCACCTTGTCGATCCTTCCGAGTTCAAAAAAGGGAAAGCTTATGCGCGCGCCTCTTTCCGTCGCCCGCGGCTGGCGGTGCGCCGCAATTTGCCTGGCGCTGGCGGCCTTGCAAAACGTGGCGGCGGCACCGCCGGCGCCCGCGGAGAAGCCCGCCTTTGACCTCAATGTGTTGGAACGCGAAATGGCCAACACCGTGCGCACCGATTCGCGGTTGCGCGGGGCCTGGCTCGATATCGAACATCAGCCCGATCCGTCGGGCGATACGCCCGGCAGTTTCAGCGTGCGCCGCGCGCTCGATGCGACGCACGCCTCGGCCCAGCGTGAGCTGCTCGATCGCTTTCTCCAGGCTTGGCTGCCCGCGGGCAACTACCAAGTAGTGGCGGGCGATGACCGGCTATTCCCCTTTTCGCGGCTGATGGCCGAGCTCGAATTGGCCGTTGAGACCGATCCGGCTCTGGGCGGCTGCCAGGTGGCCGAGGGGTATTATGCAGCCGATCCGAACCAGCCCGGCGGCCTGAACCTGGTCTTGCGCGGTCGCATTGCCAAGGAAGGTCAAGAGGTTGCAATCGAGTCACTCTGCGGCAGGCTGATGCGGCGCAATCCGGTTTGGGTGCGTGGCGAGCCGGAAGGCGCCGAGCAGGCCAACCAATCGGGCTTCATCGCGCTGAGCGTCACGCCCAAGAGCACCGAACTGGCCGTGGTCGAGCCTTCCGAAGCGCAGGGACGCTGGTTTTACGCCGCCGGCTTGCGCCACTTTTGGAAGCAGCAATATGCCAAGGCGGCTCAGTCGTTTCACCAGGCCAGCTTAGAATCGCCCCGCACGCTGACCTATCACTATTGGTGGATTCTGACCGATCTGGCGTCGGGGCGCAATGAGCTCGCCTTGCGGCGGATGCGAACGGTGGCACGGCGATTCCGCGAAGCCGACTTTGATCATCAATCGCCGGAATACCGGTTGATCGTCCGCTCGCTGGAACGCGTGCAAGGCCCGTTGCGTCAAGAGCTGCAGCAGCTTGAAACGCGTGCGCTTTACGGCAGCAAGCAACTCGGCGCGAATTATTGAGTGCGCGCTCAAGCCTCGCTCACGCGCCGGGCTTTCAACGTATCAATAGCTCAGCTTCGCCGGGGCTGATCGCTCGATGGGCACTTCGAACAGCCGAGGGACATCGCCGGCCAACGACTCGGCGACACGTTGGCTCAGTTCGTCGGGTTCGGTCAACCGATGCGCGTCGACGCCCAACGAACGCGCCAGCCCCACCAGGTCCAGCTCTGGCCCGGTGAGATCGAAGCCCTCGTATCGACCGGCCAAGGCTTGCGGCAGTCCCAACTGCTGGGCGCCGACCTTGAGGATCTGGTATTGAGCGTTGTTGGGAATCACAAAGGTCACGGGCAGCCGATAGCGCGCGGCGGTCCAAAGCCCTTGAATGCCGTACATCGCGGCCCCTTCGCCCAGCAGCGCCAGCACGGGGCGATCGGGCCAGGCCAGTTTGACGCCCAAGGCGCAGCCGAGACCCCAGCCCAACGCCCAGCCGCGGTGAGCAAAATAGCCCGACGTGTTCTTCAACACGCCCAAACGCTCGAAATAAGTGTTTGTCGTCGTGACCGCCTCTTCGATGACCGCCACATTCTCGGGTAGCACGCGAGCCAGGCTCGACATGAAAGTCAACGGCGTCAGGGGGCGCCGGCCGCTTTCGGCCTCGGCCCGGTCGCGAAGCTGCCGCTGTGCTGCCCGGCGGGCATCGCCGCGCGTCCGGCAGCGCGCTCGTGACGCTTCGGCTGCTGCCGGCGTCTGCAACTCGTCCACCAACGACACCAGCTCTGCCAATCCGGCCTGGGGATCGCCAATCAAGCCGACCTCCAGCGGATAGTTCTTGCCAAGCTGCCAGGGATCGTGCTCAAGATGGATTAGCTTGAGATGCTCGGGCAACGCGCGGGCCGGCTCGAAATAGACGTATTGCCGCAGCAGATCCATGCCCACCACCAGCAGCACGTCGAACTCGTTGAGCCGGTCGCGCACTTCGGGCGACCACAGCGGCAGGGCGTGTGCATAAAGCGGGTGATCGGCGGGAAAGCCCAGGCGACCGTGTGTCGTGCCCGATTCGGTGAAGACCGCGGCGCCCAACCGTTCGGCCAGCGCCACCACCTCGCCCACCGCGTCGGCCTCGACCACGCGACTGCCAGAGAGGATGGCCGGGTTACGGGCGGTCGCCAGCAGCTCGGCGGCGCGGCGCAGCGCGGACCGCGGCGGACGGACGCGCGGATCGGGCAGCGACGGCAGCGTCAGGTCGAGCTGGCCCACTTCACTTTGCAGGTCGATGGGCAGCGAAAGGAACACCGGACCGGTGGGCGGCGTCAGGGCGGTTTGCATCGCGCGGCGCACGGCGCTGGGCAGGTCTTCGAGGCGCTCGATTTCGGCCGCCCACTTGGTCCAGGGACGTACCACCGAGACCATGTCGGACCAGAGAATCGGCTCTTCAAACTTCAGCCGCCGGTCTTGTTGGCCGGCGGTCACCAACAGCGGCGTGCCAGCCCGATAGGCGTTATAGAGCATGCCCATGCCGTTGCCCAAACCGCAACTGATGTGCAGATTGACCACGCCCAGCGAGCGCGAGGCCTGGGCATAGCCATCGGCCATGGCCACCACCGGCACTTCTTGCAAGCCGAGCAAATACTGAAGACGGCGATCGGCAGCCAGCGCGTCCATCAAGGGCAGCTCGGTCGTGCCCGGATTGCCAAACAAATAACGCACGCCGGCCGCCACAAGCATCTCGATCAGCGCCTGCGCTCCGCTGGTGGTCGTCAGCTTCATTGCACATGCCCCTCGGTGACCTGCATAAAGACGTCTTCCAGCGAGCGGGTTTGGCTGCCGAACGAGACCACGCGGAAGCCAGCTTCGATCATCGCCCGCAGCAAGGCGGCCTGGGCCGCGCGGTCGCCATCGTGCAGAAAGGCCGCCGAGCAGCCGTCGACACGCAGCTCGCTGATGCCCGCTTGCGGATTGAGCCAATGGGCGAGGTTCGCAGCTTCGTCGAGCAACCGCACGACCACGCGGCTCACCTGGTGCACCTGCTGGCCGCGCTGAATTTCTTCGACGCTGCCGACCGCCAGCAGCCGGCCCTGCTCAATGATGCCCACCAAGTCGCACATTTCGGCCAACTCGGTGAGAATGTGAGAGCTGACCAGGACCGTTTTTCCATGAGCGGCCAATTCGCGAATCATCTCGCGAAGCTGAATGCGGGCACGCGGATCCAGACCGGCCGCCGGTTCGTCGAGCACCATCACCGCCGGATCGTGAATCAAGGCCCGGCCCAGGCAAAGCCGCTGCTTCATTCCTTTGGACAGACCGCTGATCGGTTTTTCGGCCAACGTGTCGAGCTTGGTAAATCCCATCGCAAACCGCAACGCCCGCAATCGCTCGTTGCCCCGCAGGCCATAGGCCCGCGCGTAAAAGTCAAGATACTCGCGCACGTTCACATTGGCATAGGTGCCGAAGTAGTCGGGCATGAAGCCGAGCCGCCGCCGCACGCGATCGGGATCGTTGACCACCGAAAAGCCATCGACCAGGGCGTCGCCATAGGTCGGCTGATCGAGCGTGGCCAGAATCCGCATGCTGGTCGTCTTGCCGGCGCCGTTGGGGCCGATATAGCCAAACACTTGGCCGCGGGCCACGGCAAAGCTCACATCGTGAACGGCGCGGGTGCGGCCAAAAAAGCGGTGCAGCCCGCGCAGCTCGATCATGGGGTGCATGCTTACCATCACCAGCTCCCCACGACGACGTGCAGGCTGTTTTCTTCGCGCGGGCCGCTGACGCCAAACTCCACCTCGGGCGAACGCTCGACGACGGCCAGGTAGCTGCGCGGCGACAGCGGAAAACCGGTCGGCTTGAGATGCACCGAGCGTCCACTTGGGCCGACGATGGCCGATCGCAGGGCGGCTTCGAGCCGGCTCGTGTCTTGGCTGGGCGCCGGCAAATTGGTGTTCTGACCGTAATACCAACCGCGGCGGCGGCCGATGAATCCGTAATCCATCTGTGGCGTAAATCCCATGGGCACGCCCGGCCGATGGTCCATGACCGCTTGCCAGATTTCGACTTCTTCGCTGGCCGGCTCGACCGGTTGCAACTCGGCCCGAGCGCCGGCTTCCACGCCCGCCGCGCGGTAATGCTTGCCATCGCCGTCGGCCAGCAGCAATCGGACGATTCGCGTTCCCAGGCGATTCTCGATCTGGGGTCCGCGGCCGGTGCGGCCGAATTTGATGCCGGCCTGGCTGGGCCGCGAGCGCACCGTAATGAACTGCGTCGGCGTCCGCGAGGCGAGCCAACCGCTCACCAGCCGTTGCTCGTCGTCCGTCCACAGCACGCTATGTCGATACGGAGCGTCGCTCTCGTCAGATTCATTGATTGCCAACGGAAACACCGCCACGTCCGTTGGAAAGACGAGCGATGACGGCGCCAGCCCCGCGTAGTACGAGTTGCGCGCCCAGCAGACCGCCCGGCCCGCGCGCTGGTCGATTTGCGTGAAGCTGCGCGAGCGCACGCGCACATCGAGCCCGTCGGCGATGAGCGCGTAGCCAAACAAGCTGCCGGTGACCGCCAGCGCCGCCAGCGGCACAATCAACACCAGCAGGTGCAATTTGCCGCGCCGCCTGAGCCAATAGTAATTCAGCGGGCCGATTGCCAGCACAAACACCGAGATCAAGATGCGGAATTCGCTGACCGGCGCCAGCCCCACGCCCGCGATTAACCAGTCCCAGAAGTTTGGATTGCTGCGTTCGTACGAAAGCCCGTGCCGCCGATACCACATCCAGCGATCGGCCGTCAGCGAATTGAGCATCCAGGCCCAGTGTTGCTTCGGTTCTTTGAAAACATTGTCGGAGGTTGTGGCGACGATCATGCCCAATTCGAGCGGACGCAGCATGAACCTGGCGGGAATTTCGGCGGGCGCGGATTCCGTGGTCGCCGCCGCCGGGGGCGTGGTTCCTGGCGCCCCAGCCGATGCAGGTGCGGGCGTGGCGTAGCCGCCAAATGAATTGACGTTCCCAGAGGCCGGTTGCGCGGGAGCATCTTTCAATCGGCCCAGATCATCGGCGGGGCTTGGCTTGTGCCACTCGCTCGCCGGAGGGGCCGGAGTTGCCGCCTCGTTGCCGTTTGGATTGCGGAGGCCAGCGCTGCGCTCGTTGAGTCGACGATCGAGGCTGCTGAGGTTTTCGAAGTTTGCACCGGCGCCCGAGACGATCAGGTTTCCCCCCGCCGCGGTCCAGTCGCGGAGGGCCTGCCAGCGGCTGGGATGCTTCGCGGCCAGTTGCTCAAGCTGAGTTAGCGAAATACAAACCAGGTCGAGACTGGTGTAATCGATCCAGCGCGGCGGCAAGAGGTCGAGCGGCACCGCCATCAGCGTATAGAGCGGAACGGCGGGCGCGGCGGTGTTCGCGGGCTGGGCGATGGTGGTGGCCGTGCGATAGCCTGCCTGAACATTGGCATTCTCGGGAAACAACTTAGCCAGTTCGCCGCTGCCCGGATCGGCAACGACCACGGTCATTGCAGGCCCGGTCGGCGCGGGACCGACGAGCGAAACAGCGGAAGCTACTGGAGCAGTCACCACCAAAATGTTGGGCATTCCTTCTTGCCAGCCGTTCCAAACACCACCGACCATGCCGATGTTTTTCTGCGAGAGCGTTTTGGAATAGCGGCCATCGACCCAGACTTCCAACTGAAACTGCTGCCAGGTGAAATGCTGCGGCACGCTGAGCGTGGCCTCAACCTGCGTGCTGCCGGCGGGCACTTCGATGTCCTGACTCACCAAGATCTCGCGGCTGCGGAAGGCCCAACTCTTGCCCGTGAACTCGACGTGTACGGTACGGTCGGCCACCGGCGCCGCCGCCGGGACAATCTCGACGCGCAACGGTCGATAGCCGCCGCCGTCGAGCCATTGGGTGCTGAGCGTGAGCGACAGGCCGTTTCCCTTGGTGGTGATGTTCGCGCCGGTCTGGGCGAAAGCCGACCGTGGGTGGCACACGGCCGCAGTGAAGCACAAGGCTAGCAGGAGGAAAATGCCGTAGGGTGGGCCGAGCGCAGCGAGTCCCACCATCGGGCGGCGATCGTGTTCCAGGTCGTCGACGATCAAAACAGCTTGCTTGCCCGGCAGGCAATCAGCCGGGGCATCGCCAAGCCTCTGCCCCAGCCACCCAAGATCAATCGGCAAGCACGCGATCATGATTGCACCGTGCGGTTTTCGGGTGAATGTGATGGTGGCGGCGCAAAGGGGGACTGCCCGAGCGCGGCGCGCCGGCCGGGCAATATCAGCGAAAACAGCCACACCGCGAAAAACACCAGCCCGTGAACTGCCAGCATCACGACCAGCGTCAACAGCGCCAGGCTGATCGCCGCCGCCGAGGGCGAGCCGCGCAGGGCCGCCGCCCCAATCAACGAAAAAAAGCCGCACACGGCGGTCGCCGCCAGAATCGCCCGAAGTGAGAACTGGGGTATCAGCATACGACTCGATTGTGGCATCCCGGCGCACGGCAGTCGAGGGCGCGCCAATTGCTCCCGCCTGTTTCTTCGCAGCTTTCACGCCCATCCCAACCGCCAGCCAGGCAGCCCGACATGGCCAAAGTCGCAATTACCCACCATTCTGACATCCAGCAGGCCATCGAACAGGCCCTGGGACATTTGGAGCTCAACGACCTGATTTCGGGCAAGCTCGTGGCCGTCAAACCCAACGACACCTGGGCATCGAAAAGCGACACCACCGGCGTCACCCAGCCCGATACGCTGCGAGCCGTGCTTCGCCACTTGAAACAGTTTGGTCCGAAAGAGTTGGTGGTCACCGGCGGCGCCGGGGCGGCGGAAACCGACGACGTGTTTCGTATCGCCGGCCTGATGGACGTGGTCGGCGAAGAGGGTGCGACGTTTTTCGATCATAATCGCCCGCCGTTCGTCGAAGTCGAGTTGCCCTACGCGCCCGAGAAAGACGTGCGCGGACCGCAGCAAAAGGTGACCGTCAACCCGCGCGTGCTGGAGTACGAAACGCTGGTGGCCGTGAATCAGCTCAAATTGCACTCCACCGCCACGGTCACGCTGGCGCTGAAGAACATCGCTATGTCGTATCCTGCCGCCGATTACTACGGCCACCCCCGTTCGAAGGAAAAGCACGAGCAGTCGTTTTTTGACGACATGCACTCGTTCATCGCGTCGATGGCCAAGCGGTTCCCGATTCACCTGGCGGTGACGGTGGGGCATCCGGCGATGATTGGCACCGGCCCCTTGATGGGCCATGCGGTCGAGACGGGCATCGCCATCGCCAGCCGCGACGCGGTGGCCGCCGACATCGTGGGAGCGCGCTTGTTGGGTTTCAGCCCACAGGCGGTGCGGCATCTTTGGGAGGCCGGCCGGCTGGGCCTGGGCGAAACCGATCGGGAGAAAATGGAGTTTCCGGCTCTGAGCCTGAAAGACGCCTGGGCCAAAATCACCGAGGCGCTGTACGGCCATCGGCTGTCGTTTGAGCACCCGTGAAGCAAATGCGGGAGACCCACAGCTTTCAGGCCTTGCCGATTTTCTCCAGCGCGGCACGGGCGGCGTCGCGGACGGTGTGAATGCGGTCGCGCAGGGCCTCCGTGAGTGCGGGCACCGACGAACGGGCTTCCGCGCCCACCGCTCCCAGGGCCTCGGCAGCCCGGCGACGCACCCCGCACGATGAATCGCGCAAGGCGGCCGTGAGGGCCGGCACCGCCGATTTGGCCTCCGGCCCGAGTTGGCGGAGGGCGTCCACCGCTCGTTGCCGGATCACCATGTCGCGGTCCTTCAGCTCGTCGATCCGCTGACGAACGGTTTCTGAATCCATTGCATCCCCTTCTCGCTCTGGCCTCATTCCCTTCCTGGCACTCCGTACTTCCCGATTCTACGAAAACCAGCACATTTCGCCCAGTCTTCCCACGCTCCCTGAATCAGCGGGCGAAAGCCCCCCAAAACCATTTTCGGCCGGTGAAACGGCTGAAAAACGCGAAGCTCCCACACATGGGGAGCCGATAAACGTAGCTAACCGTGGAGTTCCGGCGGCCCCGCAGATTTGTTTGTTGCTTAAAGGAGTGCGCAATGGCTCGCTATCCGGCGTTTCCGTTAGTTCCGTTAGCTGCTTGCCTGGTGCTGTCGCTGGAAGCAATTCCAGCCCGCGCCCAGTACGGCTATCCCCAATTCGGCCGTGACCCGGCCGCCACCGCTTTGCTGGCCAACGAAGCCGCCGGCGAACCCGAAGAATATCGCGACGATCTGGCGACGGCCGACGAGGAGTCGAGCGCCGACCGGTCGTCCGAGGCGTCGAGCGAGGTTGAGATCATCCGCGAGCGTTTCCCCAATGGAAGCGTCAAAATCGAACGCGAGGTGACTCAGGACGCCGATGGCAACTATGTGAACCACGGCTCGTGGAAACTGTTCGACGAGCGCGGCACCGTGCTGGCCGAAGGTCACTATCGCAACGGCGAGCGCGACGGCACCTGGAACCGCTGGTATCGCGGCAACGCCGACCTCGATTTGCTGCAGAAAATTCCCTATCAGCAGTTTGTCGGGCCGTTCATTTCGCAGGCCACGTTCCAGAACGGCAAGCTGAACGGCAAGTGGGCGATCTACGACAGCAAGCAGCGCAAGATCAGCGAATGGCACTTTACCGGCGGCAACCGCGACGGCAAGGCCGTTTGGTATTTTGCCAATGGCCGCAAGATGCGCGAGATCGACTATCGCGACGGCGAGATTGACGGCGAGTACAACGAGTGGAACGCCGACGGCCGCCAGATCGTGAAGGACACCTATCAAACCGGCCGGAAGCTCGCCCCGAAGATCGACTATTACGGCAACAAGCAGAAGAAGTCGGAAGGCATGTATCTCTATGCCAAAGAGATCGTGCAGACGCCCGACGATTGGTGGAACGCCAAGCTGGCCAGCTACATCAAGCAGGGCAAAGACGAGAAGCACGGCGCCTGGACGCAGTGGTACCAGAACGGCCAGAAGCAGATGCAGGGCGAATATCGCAACGATTTCCAAATCGGCAAATTCTTCTGGTGGTACCAGAACGGGCAGGTGGCCTTGGAAGGCGCCTACGACAGCGGCAAGCAGACCGGCAAATGGGTCTGGTGGCACGCCAACGGCCAACGCTCGACGCAGGGCGAATATGCCGACGGCAACCCGACGGGCCGCTGGCGCTGGTGGGACACCAATGGCCGCGTGCATGAAACGGCCGACCTGACGCACGCCGAAGGCAAAGTGGTCGAAGCTCCGGTTCCGGCGGCGGTAGGCAAGAACAACGCTCTCTTGCCCCATCCCGCGGCGCCGAAGATTCGCAGCCAGTTGAAGCGCTAAGCGCGCTTTCCACGCACCGGAATCCACGATCAGCCGTCCGAGCCGCCGCTCGGACGGCTTTTTTTGCGCGCCTACGACTTGTCCCGTTGATCCGGCGAACGAAGTTGCACGCCACGCACTTCTCGGTACCTCGCCAATCCAAAACCCAAAATCTAAAATCCAAAATCACCCCAGCCGCACCACTACCTGGTGCTCGCGGCCGTCGTCCGCCACCGGAATGATGCCGTCCGCGGCAGGCTGGCCGTCGATGGTTACGGTGGAGGCGCCTCGCTCAACACCGGCGGGATTCTCGACGCGAATGATGTAGGTGGCTGAACCGCGGCGATACGTGATCGTGTATTCGCGCCAATCGGCGGCGATGCATGGCTCGATGCGCAACTGGTCGCCCTGCAAGCGGAAACCCAAGATCGATTCCAGCGCCACGCGATACATCCAGGCCGCCGAGCCGGTATACCAGGTCCAGCCGCCCCGGCCCACGTGCGGCGGCTGGCTGTAAATATCGGCGGCAACCACATAAGGCTCGACGCGATAGCGCTCGACGTCCTCGCGCGTCTGCGCATGATGGATCGGGTTGAGCAGGTCGTAAAGCTCGACGGCGCGCGTGCCGCGGCCCAGCCGGGCCATCGCGTCCACCACCCAGGTGGCCGCGTGCGTATACTGGCCGCCATTTTCACGGATGCCCGGCAGATAGCCCTTGATGTAGCCCGGCTCGAGCGGCCCCTGGTCGAACGGCGGCGTGAGCAGCATGATCAACCGCTTGTCGGGCTTCACAAGCAAGCGATCGACGGCGTCCATGGCCTGCCGAGCGCGCCCATCGGGCGCCGCGCCAGAAATAACCGACCAGGCCTGGGCGATAGCGTCGATGCGGCACTCGGTGTTCTCCTGCGAGCCCAGCGGTGTGCCATCGTCAAAATACGCTCGCCGATACCAACCGCCGTCCCAGGCGTGGGCCTCGATACTCTCGCGCAGCTCCGCGGCAAGATGGCGCCACTTGGCCGCCCGCTCCTCGTCGCCGCGGTGCGTGGCGAGTTCGGTCCAGGTCGGCAAGATGGCCAGCAAGAACCAAGCGTCCCAAACGCTCTCGCCTTTGCCGCCGGCGCCTACACGGTTCATGCCGTCGTTCCAGTCGCCTGTGCCCATGAGCGGCAAACCATGCTGGCCGCGGCGGCTGCCATGCTCGAGCGCGCGGACGCAATGTTCATAGAGCGAGGCGCCCGGCACGACCTCCGGCAGCCCGTAATCTTCTTCTTGCTCGGGCCGCAGCGGCGCGGAGCGCAAGAACGAGACCTGCTCATCGAGCACAGCGGCGTCGCCGGTGGTCGAGACGTAATGTGCGGCAACAAACGGCAGCCAGAGCAGGTCGTCGGAAAAGCGGGTACGCACGCCGCGGCCTGTCGGCGGATGCCACCAATGTTGAACATCGCCTTCCAGAAACTGCCGGCTGGCCGCGCGCAACAGATGTTCGCGCGCTTCAAACGGGTTGGCATAGACCAGCGCCATCGAATCTTGCAATTGATCGCGGAAGCCATAAGCCCCGCCCGACTGGTAGAACGCCGATCGGCCCCACACGCGGCAGCTTTGCACCTGGTACAGCAGCCAGCGGTTGACCAGCAGATCGAGCGCGGGATCGGGCGTGCGCACTTCGATCGTGGTCAGCAGTTTGTGCCAGCAATGGCACACTTCGTCCAGCGATGCTTGCACCTGTGCCGGCTGGCGATACTCGGCGAGCAGCCGCCGGCATTCATCCACGGTCTCAGCCTGGCCCAGCAAGAAGGTGATCTCCTGCTCGCCCTCGGGCGGCAATTCGACCTCCACCATCAGTGCGGCGCAGGGATCGAGTCCCGCGCCGGTTTTGCCCGACAAATGCGTTTGCTGCAAGGCAGCCGGCCGGCTGGGCGAACCGTTGCGTCCCAAGAATTCCGTGCGGTCGGCGGTTACCGAATGCGGCCGGCGATTGACATCGGCAAAAGCCACTCGCGTTGCAAAGTCGCCGCCAAATGGATTTCGGGCCAGCAGCGCGCCGCTCTCGGCATCCAGCTCGGTGATGACTTGCATCGAGGCGTCGTCGCGGCTGCCGCCCAGCACCCACTCGGCGTAAAAAACCGCCGCCAGCCGGCGTTGTCGACGCGTCGCGTTTCGCAGCTTCAAACGCACGAGTTTCAGCGGCTGCTCGGCCGGCACAAACACGGTCAGCTCATGCCAGATGCCGTGGCTTTGCCGCTCAAACGTGGTGTAACCCTGCCCGTGCCGGACGGTGGTAGCGGTGTCGCGTCCCAGCGGCAGCGGCGTGGGCGTCCAAACATCGCCGGTGGCTTCATCGCGCAGATAGACAATCTCGCCGGGCGAATCGGAGACGGGATCATTGTTCCACGGCGTCAGGCGATTCATCTGGCTATTGCCGGCCCAGGTATAGCCGCCGCCCGTTTCGGAGATCAAAAACCCGGCCTGACGATTGGCAATGACATTGATCCAGGGCGCCGGAGGCAAGTCAATCTCGCCGGCCCGCGGAACGATGCGAATCGCATATTCGCGGCCGTCGGGCGTGAAGCCGCCGAGACCATTTTCGAACTGAAGCGAGCCGCCGGCCGCCTCAAGCGGATCGCTCTCTTCCGCAGGCTGGCCTGCCAGCGCGCGGGGCGCGAAACGCTCGACCACCTGCGGCGCGCGCGTGCGGCGATCGACCTGGGCCGCCAACGAACCGCGGCTGCCCGCCAGCACCACCCGCGCTGCGGCTGCGAGCAAATTGCGATCGTCGTCGCTCAATTGGGCGGCCTTCCGCAGATACACGCCGCCTGGTTTGTCGGCCAAGCCATGCGAATCGCTGGCACGGATCAACGCGAGCAGTTGCTCGTTCAACTCATCCAAGTATCCGCTCGGATCGTCGTTCACGATCACGAGATCAACTTCGAGCCCGTGCAAGCGCCAATAGTCGTGTGCCGCCAGAAGCTGGCGAGCCAAGGCAAGCTGCTCGCTTTGGCCGATATGCGCCAAGACGATGGGTTTGTCGCCCGAAATGCCGAACCGCCACAGGCCCGGCTGCCCCTGACAATTGGCCAGCAGAGCCTTTTGCGAGCCGCGCAGGGTTCTGCCGGCATACACCACTTGCGACGCCAGTCGTTGGAATAGATGCACTTCTTCCGACGAAAGGTGCAGGTGTCGCAATTGCACCTGGCTGTGCGCCCAAGCCAATTCGAACGCGCGGTTGACGCTGTGAAAATCGTGATACTGATCGGCCAGGCTCAGCGCTTCCTCGCGCGAGACGGCCACCGCGGTCGTAAACGCGATACACATCGAGGCGCCCGGCGTCAGCCGCACCCGGCAGCGCAAGCTGAAAACCGGATCGAGCACGGGACCGGTGGCGCCCGACAACACGGCGCCCGGCTCGATGGCTTGCGGTCGTTCGGGCGTTCTGCCGCGTCCCAAAAAGCGGCAGCGATCGGTCTCGTATTGCACCTCGCCGAGCATCGGCCCGTCGACGGCCAACACATGCACGGCCCAATGGGGCGATTGATCGGCGGCCCGCGGTCGTCTGCGGCAGACGAGCGCGCGAGTGCCGGCCAGATATTCCGTTTCCAAAAAGAGCTTGCCGAAGGCGGGGTGAGCGCGGTCTGCGCGATGCGGCGAAAGCACGATTTCGGCATAACTGGTTAGCTCAAGGTCGTGGCTGCGCGAGTCGTGATTGGTCAGCGTGAGGCGGCGGATCTCCGCATCGTTTTCCGGCGAAACGGTAATTTCCTGGTGCGTTTCGATGTTTCCATCGCGACGGTAAAACTCGGCTTTGTCGATGTTCAGCCGCACTTCGTAACGGTCGGCGGGCCGGCAGAGCGGCTGATGGCCCGATGTCCAAAGCGCGCCGGTTCGCAGATCGCGAACGTAGCAAAACTGTCCCCAGGCGTCGCACGTGCGGTCTTCGCGCCAGCGCGTGACGTCGAGATCGCGCCAGGCGCTGTAACCCGAGCCGGCGTTGGTCACGAGCACGCGGTAAGAACCGTTCGAAAGCAGCAACGTGAGCGGATGGGGCGTGTCGGGACTCATGATTCTCCTCGTCAAGGGAGGCACGAAGTCGCGGACCACTGCCGGCGGCGTGGCCTCGTCGCCGTGCGCTTCCACGTAGGGAGCGCCGTCCGGGGCACGCTCTTGCAACAGTAGCTCCGTGGCCCGCACTTCCGGTCGGGCGTGAAAGCGGCGCGTCATCCGTCCGTGGTCGAGGCAGTTCGACAACGCCAAGAGCAACATTCCCTGGTGGTGCGCCATGTAGGAGCGGACGATTGCTGAACGGTGTCTTTCCATCAGCCGGTCGCGCGTGTAGTCGACGGCTTCATAAAAGCCATACGGCCCTTCGGCCCGCGCCGCGGCCAAGACGTGCAGATTCTGGATTGCGGCCGGCGCATCAATCGCCAAGGCCAGCGCGGTGGCATACGGCGCCACCACCAGGTCGTGCGAAAGCCCGCGCTTCAAACCAAGCCCCGGCACGCCAAACGACTGATATTGGTAATCGAGATTGCCGTCGAGCGCGTTGAAGCCCGACTCTGAGACCCCCCACGGCACGCGGCTTTGCCGGCCATACTCGATCTGCCGGGCGACCGCCCCGCGACAGCTCATATCAAGCAGCGTGTTTGGGTAGCGGCGGAAGAAAAGCCTCGGCATGAGGTACTCGAACATGGTGCCGCCCCACGAGAGCAATGTGCCGCCGCCTGCCCGAGATAGATGCCGCCCCAACTGAAACCAATGTTTCCGCGGAACTTCGCCGCGCGCGATGGCCAGAAAGCTCGTCAGCCGCGCTTCGCTGGGCAGCAGATCGTAGTGCGCGTTGTCGAGTCTGCCCAGCGCATGGTTGTAGCCAATCGAAAACAAATGTCGCGGCTCGTTGTAAAGGAACTTGAAACGCATCCGCTCGCCGAATCGCTCGATGCGTTCGATCAGCGCGTCGATGCGGGTTTTCCAAGCTGCGTGCGAGTCTGCGTCGCTTGCGCTTTGGGTTGGTGCATGACCGCCACCGATGGTGTCCCCGCTATTGATTTGCCCACGTTGTTCATTAGCTTGAGCGGGCGGGCTGCCCCACGGCGCGCAATCGCCGGCCAGCGAGCGGGCCTGCGTCTGAAGACGATCGAGCCACCGAGCCAGCGCTTCGGGCGTCTCGCGCACCGCCGCGGCCAGCGACTGCTCATGGCGATTGAGCGCCTCGAGCTGTTCCAGAAAACCCGAAAGCCAGGCGCCCGCGGCCGAGACATCGCTAGGCGCTTCCGCTAACACCGCGCGGGCCGATGCAAACGCGGCCGCAAACCGCTCAAACAGGTCGTCGGGCAGGTGAGGCCGTGGCGCAAGCGTGCGAAACGCTTCTTCCGCCAAATGCAGGGCGTCGCCCAGACCCTCGGCCCAGGCGCCCACGTCGAGCGGGCGGCCCAATTTTTCGCCCAGACCTTCCGCAAGCGTCCAAAGGCTGGCCAACAGGTTGCCGCTATCGACGGTCGAAACATACGGTGGATCGAGCACGGCCAGCGTTTGCGTGTCATACCAATTGAAGAGGTGCCCTTGATACTTGGGCAGTTGATCGAGCGTGTCGAACGTGTGCTCCAGCCGTTCGATGCAATCGCGCAGCCCCAGGTATCCGAAATCGTGCGCCGCGAGCGTCGAAAGCAGATAAAGTCCGATGTTCGTCGGCGAGGTTCGATGGGCAATCTGCCCTTTCGGATCTTCCTGAAAATTATCGGGCGGCAGCCAATGGTCTTGAGGACCGACAAACGTCTCGAAGAAAAACCAGGTTTTGCGGGCGGTTCGTCGCAAATATTGACGCTGCTGCGCGCTCAGCGGTGCTTCGCGGCGGCGCGGCGGCTGGCTCATCCACCAGGCCACCGCGGGTGAAGCCGCCCAGGCGATTAGCAAGGGCGCCGCGATCAACAGGCCGCGTGGTTGAACGAGCAAGACGATGGCGCACAGCGAGGCTGCCAAGGCTGGGGCGGGCCACATACTCCGCCAATAAGCGGCCTGCTGATCGCCCAACCGCTGTTCGGCCGACGCGGCGGTTTCCCATTCGAGGAGATTCCGACCGCTTATGTATAGCCGATAAAGTGTGCGCGCAATCGCATCGGCTAAGCGGTAGCTTTGCTCGGCCAGAAAAATGATTTCCAACGCAACCTGGGCCGCGGTGATGGCAAGCTCGCGCCGGGCGGGCTGCCGACCGGCGCGCAGCAAAACCTGGATCAGCGGAAACGCGGGCACCGCCAAGGCCGCCAACGTCCAAAACCAGGCACTGCCCGGCCCCACAGTCCAGCCCAACACGAGCAGCAGCACCAGTGAAAGCGGCACCAGGCTGCGGCGCAGATTGTCGAGCACCTTCCAGCGTTCGACCAGCGGCAAGGTCGTGTTCTGCTTCGCAAATGTGCGATCGTTCGACGCGAAAGCGGCCGAGAGCCGCGGCAGCAACTGCCAGTCGCCACGCGCCCAGCGGTGCTCGCGGCGGGCGTAAGCATGGTAGCGACCCGGAAAATCATCGACCAGTTCGATGTCGCTCACCAGTCCGCAGCGCGCGTAGTTGCCTTCGATCAAATCATGGCTCAGCACCTGATTTTCCGGAAACGTGTTTCCGACCGCCGCTTCGAAGGCGTCGACGTCGTAGATGCCCTTGCCGATGTAGCTGCCCCGACCAAACAGGTCTTGATAAACATCGGAGCTGGCGGTGGTATAGGGATCGAGTCCCGCCGATTTCGACCAGACCCGCGAAAAACGCGTGCGATGAGCAGACACCAGATCGAAACTGATGCGCGGTTGCAGCACGCCATAACCCTCGACCACGCGGCCGGCGGCGGCATCGAAGCGGGGCCGATTGAGCGGATGATCGAGCGTGCCCACCAGGCGCGGGGCGGCCTCGCGCGGCAATTGCGTGTCGGCGTCGAGCGTGATCACATAGCGGATGCGCGGCAACTGCCGCAGGTCGCCGCTGGACACGGTGAAGCTGGTGTCGCGCGCGCCGCGCAGCAAACGGTTGAACTCGATCAGCTTGCCGCGCTTTCGCTCCCAGGCCATCCAACCATTCTGGACGGGGTTGAACTTGCGGCGGCGGTGGAACAGGAAAAACCTCGGCGGACCGTGCCGGCAATAGCGCTCGTTCAGCGCGGCAATGCGCCTCAACGCATCGTCGACATAGGCCGCGTCTTCGGGCTGGTGCTCGTTGGGCGCATCGGCAAAATCGGTGAGCAGAGCGAACCACAAATGCGGGTCCGGATTCGACAGATAATGAACCTCCAGCCGCTCAGCCAGCAGTTGGGCGCTGTCGGCGCGGACCAACATGCTTGGCATCACTACAATAGCGGCACATCGCTCCGGAATGCCTTGCCGTAGATCGAGCTTTGGCAGCACCCGCGGCGGAACAAGCAAGGTTACCATCTGATGGACGAGGCGTAAGGCCAGCTCGCTGGCAGGCAGCAATGCTGCCGCAGCCATGACCAGCAAGGCGGCCCAACCCTCGCCCAGAAGGCGACCACCGGCAAGCGCGCCTGCAAGCAGAGCTGCGGTGATCACGATCAACGAGCCGAAGTACACCAACTCAGGGTGCGCCAGCACCGCCTCGTGAAACTGCTCGCTGAGAGTCGGCCGATAGCCCAGCTCGCTACGGAACTCGAATCTCCCCGGACCGATCAGATAGTAACCGACGTGGGCCGCAGCCGGATATCCGCCACGCCCTTGATCTGGCGGGTAGCCCCGGCCCTTGTGGCCGGCTTGGCCCAATGGTTGGCATTCGCTCTGCGGGACGACGCTCTCTTGCGGAGCGGAATTCGATGAAGACCGCGCCGCGCTCACCGCCAGCGCCGCCTCGGCCAGCTCCACCGCGCGCCGCGCAACCGCCTCTTCCTTACAATGCGAACGGCGGGCGAGATGCTCGACGGTGCGGCGATAACGATCTTTGGTGGCAAAGTCTTGTAGAGCATACACTCCGCTGGGATCGCCGCAAAGAATCGCTTCGACCAGGCTCGTGCGATCGAAGAATATGGACCAATCGATGCTCGACAGCACGCGCAGGCTGGTCACGCAGTTGCCCACCGAAACCTGACTGGCGGCCTGACGCTGGTGCTCGCGCCGCAGGACTTCGCTGAAGGCCGTTCCCCGTTCGTCGATGGCCTTTTCCAGCCACTCGGCCGCCTGGACGGCCTCTTCGCCCTGATCGCGCAGCGCCTCCATCAGCCTGACCACGAAGGCATCCGACCAGCCCGACGCCGGTTCCTGCGCGATGAATTCGGCCAACCACGCTACGGTAGGCTCGGCGGTTTCGCGCACGGCGGTCCAGCGCTCGGCCCAAGCCGCGGCCCGCGTCCGTTCGCTCCAGGCCGCCAGCATTTTGCGCGAAAGATTGCGCAGGTTTTCCAGCAGCCCCAGCCGCAGCATGATGGGCACGGCCCATAGCTCGCCAATCGTCAGCGGCGAAACCTGCTGATAGGCTTCGACGAAGCGCGTGACGTTGGTTTCATCCAAACAACTATCGGTATGCGCGATCAGGTGAATGCCAATGGCATAGACCCGAGGCAAGCCGCGCATCGGGGCATCGATCAGCTTGGGCAGTTGCGCGTAATAGCCGTGCGGCAGATCCTGACGGATCTCGCGCAGCGCGTCTTCGATAATGTGGTAGTTGTCGAGCAGCCACTCGGCATCGGTCGTGATCGTTTCTTCGCGCGTGGTGGCCTCGACGATCCGTCGATGCGTCTCAGCCAGCTCGCGGCCGTTTTCCAGAAAACGCTGATGCAGCGGATAAGCGCTCACCCGGCCCACGCGGTCCGCGGCAGCCAAATTCCGAGCGTGGTTTTCCAATCCTTCCACACCGAAGATCTCGGCACGGATGGTATCGTCGCCGCGCAGGAATGAAAGCATTCGATCGGCGGCCGCGGACGCCGCCGCGGCGGCCGAAGCACGTTCCGTCGAGACCGTCATGTCCGGGGAGTCAGCGAAGGCGGATCGCTGGCGGGAAACGAGCCGTGGCCGGCAACGTCCAGCGGGTGGTCATCGCTCGGTTCAAGCGGCGGGCCGTCGAGTTGCGTCGTTGGCTGGCTGCGGCTCCAGCCATAAAAAAGCAAGCCGGCGCTGGCCGAAAGCAAACCAAGCTGCGCGAAACCGCGCGAGCGCGTCAGACCATATCCGGCCAACAGCGTACCGGCCAGCGTCGCCATCCAGGGCGGAGCGGAACCTGCTTGCGGCGGTTGACTACCTGTTTCACGGGCCGCGGGTACGCTGTGAACCAAATCGTATCGCAGGCGATCGAGTTCAATCATGGCGTCATGCTCCGATTGAGTACGGGGGCGGTTCTAAGCCGCCGAGTGTGATGCACGTGGCATGCCAAAGCCGCCAAAAAGCTGGCCTATCCTTTTTGCGTGAGCGTAATCACGCCGTCCCAGCCCGTTGGCGGTGTGCGATTATACTGGGCGATGTAGATCATCAAAAAGTCTTTCACGCGGTCCTTGGCGGGCACCTTGTGCAACAGTTCGACCGCCTCGCCCCAGTCGCCCGCCACAAAAGCTTGCAGCGCGGTTTCGTAAAAGTGAATGTGCTCGTCGGTCAGCTCGGGATAGACGCTCTCGGGCGGCAGCAGTTCGCTCACCTCGACCGGTGTCTCGAAGCCATACGGTTTGACCACCACGATCCGCCGCGACCGGGCCAGCTCGGGCCGCACATGGTCGCGCACCGCTCGGGCGGTTACGTCGTCGAGCAGGATGGGCGTGTGCAAAATGCGCGTCATGCCTTCCAGCCGGCTGGCGCGGTTGACCACCGGACCGAATACCGTGACTTTCGATTGGTCGGCGGTGCCGATGCGACCCGCCACCGCTCGGCCCGTGGCCAGACCAATGCCCATGCGAAAATCGGCCAAGGGGTGGTTAGGCTGCTGCGCGGCCGACTCGAACGCGGAGCGAATGGCCAGCGCCGCGGCGCAGATGCGCTCGACCGCATCGGGCAGTTCGATGGGCCAACCCCAGAAGCCCATCGCCGCGTCTCCCTGGAAATCGCCAAACACGCCTCCTTGCGCGAGAATATGGTGCGTCATCACGCCCAGCGCTTGGCTCACGCGGTCAAGCAGCGCCATTAGATCGCCCGCGTGCCGCTCGGTCTCGCGCGAGAAACCGCGCAGGTCGCAAAACAGCACCGAGACATCGGTCTCTCGCGGTGATAGCACGACTTCGGCGTCTTCCTGGGTGATCGCCTCGAGGATCTGTGGCGAGAAAAAACTGAGCAGCGCTGATTGCTTGCGCTCCAGCGCCTGCGTCTGCCGCAAGGAAGCCAGCGTGGCCGCTACCAACTCGGTGAACTTTAAGTCTTCGCGCACGTCGTCGGGTTCGTCGGCGCCGGGCAGCCGCGCGGCAAATTGGCCGGCGACATACACGCCCCAGCCGCGGCAGGCTTCCCCCGGCACCGGCGTGCAAAACGCCCAGTCGATGTTGGCGCTGACGGTGAAACGGGCCGCTTCGGTGTCACGCTGGGCCTCCCAGACGTGCAGCACGCTCTCGTTGCGGTGGACCGCTTCGAGAATCAACCGCTGGCTGGGCCGGAACGGCTCACCCGCCTCCAACCGGCGGTCCCATTGCAAGACGCGCACTTTGGCCGCCGCATTCGAGGGCTCTTCAACCGCCACCAGCGCCACCGCGCTCGCCCGCGGCACGCCCGCCAACAGCATATTGACCAGCCGCACGAACAACTCGGTTTCGTTCACGGCGCCGGCAATCAGTTCTGGCAGACGGCTGAGAACCTCAATCCGCTGGTCAGCATCGCGAAATCGCACCCGGTGCAGCGACTCGACGCTGAAGGTCTGCTCTTCGACAGGCTGGCGGACGTCGGGCGACCAGTTGACGGTGGTGCTGGTGACGGTAAACGTCGTCTCGCCGATGACAAAGTGCTCGCCGGCGGCCAGCGTGAAACCGTCGCGCGGTTGCCCGGCCAGAAAGATGGGGTTCTTGGCCTCGGGCAGTTTTTCGACGAACAACTGCCCGTCGTTCCAGCGCAGCGCGGCATGTCGGCGCGAGACGTGTTTGTCCCAGGGGGTGGCATAGGCGCCGGCATCGCGTCCCAACAGGAAGCGTTCGCCCGCGCGCAGCGACCGCCGCCAGCGTTGGTGTGGCTCCGGACCTTGGGCAATCAGTTCAGCCACGCTTACAATCGCCTTCAGGGCGTCGAAAAAAAATAGCGGGCAGCGAAAAAACCGCCGAAAAAAAACAGCCCGCGCAGGCGGGGCAGGTACCTGGCGGGCCGATGTCACCTGAAGGCGACGTTTGGATTGTACCAACTTCGACCGCCTTTGCAAGAAAATTCCACCACGCCCGATGGAGCATTATAACTCGTTATGAGTCAAAGACTTATCTAGTTGCAGCCGTTGATGGGTGTGCGTCAGCGATTCAATAATCAAGCGATTCAGTCAGCTCGCTTACGTGAGATGCGGATCTTTCGAGAATGCCCCATAGAGCGTCTGTGCTCAATACCGAGCCGTTGCCGGGTGTTAAATGGCGACTGGTCCGCATGCTTCTGGCGACGTCTCTTCTTGGGACAACGCTGGTCATCTCGACGATCTCGCTATTGCTCCTTGGCGAATCGTGGATCAATGACGGATGGAGAAGTAGGAAAACAGAAACCCAAGACACCATCTTTGCCGCTTAGAACCGATGATCGACGGCGGAAGATTCAGGCGGGTATCGAACGCGTCGGCGGCCTTTCGCCGCCTGGGGGGTGATCGGCAGCGCGCTGCCGATGGAATGACAGAAAAATTGCTGACAGAGAAATGCCGCGGGTGGCGCAAACCCCACCGCCATTGATCCCATCGACGACCATACTCGACAACTCAGCCGACGTGGTTGCGCTACACGGTAGTAATGCCACGTCGGTGGGGCGTACAACCCTGATTGGTTAGACCTTCGCCTTTCTCATCTTTGCGCCGCTGCCACCTCGCGCAGCCGGCGTTCGAGAAAGCGTCGCTCGCTGTCGTTGGTGACCAGCCCGAGCGCCCGCCGGTAGCTCGTCGCCGCGTCGGCAAACAAGCCCAGCCGCCTGAGCAGGTCGGCCCGGGCGGCGTGCAGCAAGTG
>JAICLL010000055.1 GCA_025927475.1 Pirellulales bacterium | reverse complement strand
CCCACCCGTTTTTTTCTTATTAATATTAACGGGGGGGGGGGGGGCTGCTCGTGGGCTTTGCCGCGGAATACACCCGCCGGGGGAATCCACATTTTTCCCCCCCCCCCACCAATCCCTCAGAACAACTTCCAAACTTTGCATTTTGAACACCATGGCCACTCCATCCACCGCCACGCTGCCGCGCCCGTCGACCGTCGGCCCGGCAAGCTTGCTCACCTCCGACGACCTCTATTGGTTTAACGAAGGCACGCACGCCCGGCTGTATGAAAAACTGGGTGCGCATCCCGGGGAGGTCGAGGGCACGGCCGGCACCTTCTTTGCCGTCTGGGCGCCCAACGCCCGGCAGGTGTCGGTGGAGGCCTATGGGCAGGGCAGCTATGCGCTGCGTTCGCGCGGCACGTCGGGCATTTGGGAGAATTTCGTGCCCGGCCTGGCCGCGGGCGCGCTTTACAAATACCGCATCATTTCCAACGTGGGCGGCTATCAGGTCGAGAAGGCCGATCCGTTTGCCTTTCATGGCGAAGTTCCTCCGAAGACGGCCTCGCTCATTCATCCGCTCGATTATGAGTGGCGCGATCAGGATTGGATGGCCGTGCGCCGCGCCCGCAATGCCATCGACGCCCCGATCTCGATTTACGAGATGCATCTGGGCTCGTGGCGCCGCCGGCCCGACGGCGCCTTTATGACCTATCGCGAGCTGGCTCAGCCGCTCATCGAGCACTTGCAACGAGCGGGCTTCACGCACGTCGAGTTTCTGCCGCTGATGGAGCACCCGTTTTACGGGTCGTGGGGATATCAAACCACCTCGTACTTCGCGCCCACCGCCCGATATGGCACGCCGCAAGACCTGATGTACCTGGTCGATGAACTGCACCAGGCCGGCATCGGCGTGATTCTGGATTGGGTGCCCTCGCACTTTCCGACCGACGGCCACGGGTTGGCGTTCTTCGATGGCACGCACCTGTATGAGCACGCCGATCCGCGGCAGGGCTTTCATCCCGACTGGAAGAGTTTTATCTTCAACTACGGCCGCAGCGAGGTGCGCAGCTTTTTGATGTCAAGCGCGATATTCTGGCTCGATAAATATCACGTCGACGGGCTGCGGGTCGACGCCATCGCTTCGATGCTCTATCTCGACTACTCGCGCAAGCCGGGCGAGTGGATCCCCAACGAGCACGGCGGTAACGAAAACCTGAACGCCATCGCTTTTCTGCGGCAGATGAACCAGCAGATCTATAAGGCGTATCCCGATGTGCAGACCATCGCCGAAGAATCGACTTCGTGGCCCATGGTCTCACGGCCCACGTATGTGGGCGGGCTGGGCTTCGGTATGAAGTGGGACATGGGCTGGATGCACGACACGCTGCACTACATGGCCAAAGACCCGGTCTATCGCAAGTTCGAGCACAAGGCGCTCACCTTCCGCGCCATGTACGCCTATTCCGAAAATTTCGTGCTGGCCCTCTCGCACGACGAGGTGGTATACGGCAAAGGCTCGATTTGGAACAAAATGGCCGGCGACGAGTGGCAGAAATTCGCCAATATGCGGCTGCTCTACGGCTACATGTACACCGTGCCAGGCAAGAAGACGCTCTTTATGGGCGATGAATTCGCCGAGCGCAAGGAGTGGAACCACGAAGGGCAACTCGACTGGGGCCTGCTTGGGGTGGAGAAAAATCAAGCCATTCTCAACTGGCTGGCCGATCTGAACCGCTTGTATCACCAAGAACCAGCGCTGTACGAGTTCGACACCCAGCCGGGCGGGTTTGAGTGGATCGACTGCTGCGACAGCGAACACAGCGTGATCAACTACTTGCGGCGCGGCAAAAGCGATCCGACGGGCGTAGTGGTCGTTTGCAATTTCACGCCGGTGCCGCGGCACAATTACCACCTCGGCGTGCCGGCCGGAGGCTACTGGCGCGAGATCGTCAACAGCGACGCGCCGTATTACGGCGGCAGCGGCATGGGCAACATGGGCGGCGCCGAGACGGTGCCGATTGCCGTACACGGGCGACCGCATTCGCTCACCGTCACCCTTCCGCCGCTGGCGATGTTGGTGTGGAAGCACGGATAGGCAGCCAGCCTGGACCGTTCGGCGACGTTCTCGCTCTGCTGCTCTTGAGCCAGCAGTGCCACAAAAGCCCGTTGTCGGCGACGAACGCCTGTTATACTATGGCCGCGTTCTGTCATCGAGCAAATTCATGCATAGGAGATTACGCCGTGTCGAGAACTGCGATTCGACTTCTAGGGGCGATCGTGGCGATTTCGGTAACTACCGCCGCCGCCGAAGAGCGACGCTCAGACGCTAAGTCCGTAAACAGACTCATCGGCACTTGGCGGCAAGTGTCGGCCAAATACGGTGGCAGGGAGCACAAATTCCCCGAAGGTGTCACGACCTTGAAGCACATCACCCCGACCGAGTTCATGTGGGTGACCTACGACAATGACGGAAATGTAATGCGGGCGGCGGGCGGCCCTTATACGATCAAGGGCGAGGAGTATCGTGAGACGCCAGAGTATGGGCTTGGCCCCGACTTCACGTTGATCAAAGGGAAGGCGCAGACATTCACGTGGAAAGTCGAGAGCGATAAGTGGTATCATAACGGCAAACTCAGCAACGGGCTAACCATCGAAGAAGTGTGGGAGCGCGCGGCGCAGAAATGACGACCGCGCGTGCGAGACGGCCTCGTCAGTCACTTCGCAGGCCGCACTACAGTGACCGTGATTTTGTTGCTACAGGGATTGCGGCTGACAAGTTCTTCGTTCCGGACCGGGGCATCGCCAAGGCTCTGCCCCGGCCACCGGGCAAATCATCGAGAATCGTCAGCCGGCTAGGCCCCTGAATCCCGAATGCTGAATCCCTGAATCCCAAACCCCGACCCCTGCTCCCCCGAATTGACAGTCGCGGCGCACGGCCCTAGACTGCAAGCCGGCGTTTTTTACCGCGTCGGCTACGTGAGCCCTTGGGACCGAGTTGTCTGTGCCAAGGGCTTTTGTTTTTGACCGTAGGAGAATCTGATCGTGCCTTCCGTCCTTGTCATTGATGACGACCGGTCGGTGTTGCACGTTTTTAAGCAGGTATTCAAGGAAAGCGATGTTCATCTGCTCACCGCCCCCGCGGCGGCCGAGGGGTTGGCACTGTTTCAAAAGCGGCATCCCGACGTCGTGATCCTCGATATCATGCTACCCGACCAGTCGGGGCTGGAGACCATCGAAGCGATCTCGGCCGCCGATCCCAAAGTGCCGGTGATTTTGATCACCTCCGGCGGCAGCAGCGACACCGCCATCGAGGCCATGAAGCGCGGGGCCTTCGATTTTTTGCTCAAGCCGCTCGACTTCGTCAAAGTGCGGGCTTTGGTCGATCAGGCCATTCAAATTCGCCACTGCATGAGCGTGCCGGTGCGCGTGCCCGAAGCCGCCGAGACCGAAGGCGACGTATCCGACGTCTTCGTGGGCCGCTGTCCGGCCATGCAAGAGGTCTACAAAGCGATTGGCCGGGTGGCGCCGCACAATGTGACGGTGCTGATTCGCGGCGAAAGCGGTACCGGCAAAGAGCTGGTGGCCCGGGCGATTTATCATCACAGCGACCGGGCAGCCTCTCGCTTCTTGGCCATCAATATTGCCGCCGTGCCCGAAACGCTGCTGGAAAGCGAGCTGTTCGGCCACGAAAAAGGCTCGTTCACCGGGGCCGACACCAAGCGCATCGGGCGTTTCGAGCAATGCTCGGGCGGAACGTTGTTTCTGGACGAAATCGGCGATATGACCGCCCTGGTGCAGAGCAAGTTGCTGCGGCTGCTGCAAGAGCAAAGGTTTGAGCGTGTGGGCGGTGGCGAGACCATTGAGACCGACGTGCGTGTGTTGGCCGCCACCAACCGCGACCTGGAAAAGATGGTCGCCGATGGCGATTTCCGCGCCGACCTTTATTACCGCCTCAACGGATACACCATCAAGCTGCCGCCGCTGAGCGATCGCGGCGACGATGTGCTGATGCTGCTCGAACACTTTCTGGCCAAATCGAGCCGCGACCTGGGCAAAGACGTACAAGGCATCTCGCCCGACGCCTTGGAATTGCTGCTCAAATATCCGTGGCCGGGCAATGTCCGCGAGTTGCAGAGCGTGGTGAAACAGGCCTTGCTGCATGCCACCGGACAGGTGTTGGTGCCCGAGTTCTTGCCCGAGGAAGTCCGCCGCGGACGGCGAATCATGGTGCCGGGCGGCGGGCCGCGTGCCGGCGGACTGAAGCAGCTTGAGCATTTCATCGACGATTCGCTGGAGACCGGCAGCGATGACCTGTATGCCAATTCGCTGGCACAGCTCGAAAAATACCTGTTCACGCGGGTCTTGAGCCACACCGGCGGCAACCAGTCGCAGGCCGCCAAGATGCTGGGCATCACCCGCGGCAGCCTGCGCAACAAAATCCGCCTGTTGAAAATCAGCATCGACCAGGTCGTCAGCGTCGATGATGAAGAAGAGCCCGAGCACGCTCCGGTGGGCAGCAACGGCGAAGAATAATCGTGTTTCGCGGGAGCGAAAGAAAGCCTCTTTCGCGGAGCGGAAGGCGACTTTACACTGGCGGTTATGACTTACCCGCTGGGAATTGCCAAGGCCGAGCTCGATACGCCGGCCCTGTGTCTCGATCTCGACGTGATGGAGGCCAATATCACCGCGGTGGTCGGAACGTGCCGCCGCCACGGAGTGGGTTGGCGACCCCACGCCAAAGGACACAAGGTGGCCGCCATCGCGCGTGCTGAGCTGACGGCGGGCGCCCTCGGCGTGACCTGCGCCAAGCTGGCCGAGGCCGAAGTGATGGCGGCGGGCGGCGTGCGCGATATTCTGATCGCCAATCTGATTGTCGGGCCTCAGAAACTCCGGCGGTTGGCCGAACTGGCCCGACGCGCCGATCCGATCGTCTGCATCGATCATCTCGATCAGGCAAGACCGCTCAGCCGGGCAATGGCCGAGGCTGGCCTGCGCGTGCGGGTGATCATTGAAGTCGATATCGGCTTGGCGCGCGTCGGAGTCGCGCCGGGTGAACCGGCTTTGGCGCTGGCCCGCGAGCTGAAATCACTTCCTGGCCTGCAGTTGGTCGGCATCATGGGCTACGAAGGGCATCTGCTCACCGTGCCCGAGTGCGAGGGCAAAGCCGACAAGATCGCCCAAGCGCTCGAAACCTTGGCGGCAACGCGGCGAGAGCTTGAGGCGGCGGACATTGCCTGCCCGATTGTTTCCTGCGCCGGCACCGGCTCGTATTTGCATTCGGTGCGTCAGCCCGGCATCACCGAGATCCAGGCCGGCGGCGCGATCTTCATGGACGCTTATTATCGGCACAAATGCCAGGTGCCCGAGTTGGATTTTGCGTTGACGGTGGTGGCCACCGTTGTCAGTCGGCCGGCACCGCAACGCGCGATCATCGACGCGGGCCGCAAGACGATGCACGGCGATTTCCAATCGCCGCAGGTAGTGGGTCGCGACGACGTGCGGATCGTGCGCCTCTCGGCTGAGCACGGCGAGCTGGAGCTTGATCCGTCCGCTCAGAATTTAAAGATTGGCGATCGTTTGGAGCTGGTGCCCGGCTATGCCGATCTTACGACGGTGTTGCACGATCAGTTTTATTGTTTTCGCGGCGGGCGACTGATCGATATCTGGCCAATCGAGGCGCGTGGGAAGTTGACGTAGCGCACGACATCCCGGCTCGGGTTTTTGGAACGGCTAACCTAGGCGAGTTAGGCGTTTTCAATCAGAACCGTCTTGGCCAGAAAATCGATTTGGAGTCGATATTCGCGCAGCATCCGAGTGCCAATCAGGATTTCGTCTCCATCGACCAGCGTCGCTTGCGACAGCGTAAGACGGCCGTCAAAAGGAAAATCGACAAGATAGATGTCTTCCTCAACTTGCTGGCTCGCTGCGAGCAGGGAAGTCGTGCGGCCGATGAATTGGGCGTTCACATGCGACCGCAATCGCTCGGGCAACTCGAGATCGCCATTAAATCCCGTATCGACGATCGCCTGCCAAAGGCGGCCGCCGACTTGAATCTCGATCGCCGGCACACCATCCTCTGTAACAACCCCCTGGACCAACGATGTCCTCCCTTCCGATAGTAAGTGGTCGACCCAACCCGGACGAAGTACATCGGCGCGCTACTTCCATCGGCATCGCGCTGTGAGACGACATCTTGAATTGATTCGCCAAACCAGATACAGCCGCTGGTGGGCTCGATCCCGGCAGTCTGTCCGATTTTATCCGATAGATCGTGCTGACCCAGGTATTCTGACCAAATCTCTTTCGCGCGAGCGGAATCGGCTTCAGTCCAATTCGAAACGGTCATTTTTATTTCTCCTACTCCGCCACCGGAAATGGCGCTGGCAAACTTCCCCGTCTTATCCTATGTTCCGCAAATGCGAGCGGAAAGATACAATTCGCGCGGCCGATCTACGGTTTCGATCACCGGTGCTACCCCACAATCGACTTGCGACGCTCCACATAATCCCACACCACATAGCGATCCAGGTCGCGGCCGGCGGTGAAGAACACCCGGCCGCCGGTCGATTCGGCCAGACGGTGGGCGAAGCGCACGTCCTCGATTGACTGCGACCAGCTTTGCAATAGAAACAAGTTGATCGTGATGCCGTCGCGGCGGCAGAGCTGACCTTCGCGCAGCGTGGCCGCCTCCGTGGCGGGATCGGGCGGATAGAGCAAGTACAACCACGAGCCGTCGAAATGAGCGGTCGGCAGTCCGTCGGTGATCAGCACGATCTGCCGGTTGGGCGTGTCTTGGGCCGCCAGCAGCTTGCGCGAAAGCTGTAAGCCGTGCTGGATATTCGTGAAGTGCGGCGGAATGTGCAGCTCGCTCAGGTCGTCGCGGCTCATGTCGGCCTTGAGCCGCACGTATGGGTCGTTAATCGTCACCATCTTCGGCATCAGATGCACCAGCTCTCCGGCGGGCCGCAGCTTGGCAAAGGTGTACATCTCGATGAACCGCAGAAAATCGCCCGGATACTCGCGGCGGATCAGGCCTTCGAGCGCCAGCCCCATGCGCTTGACGTTCACATACAGCCCGCCGTAACGCATCGAGCCGCTCATGTCCATCACCACCGCGGTGGCGCATTTAGGCGTGTTGCGGGTGCGGTGGATCACAATATCATCGGGCTTCATTCGCACGGGCAAACCCGGCCCGCCGCGAATCAGGGCGTTGGTAAACGACGCGGGTATGTCCATATTGGCCACCGAGTCGCCGAACTCATACCCCTTGGTGCGTTCCAGTTCGACGGCCCCTTCGCCCGTCACCGGTACTTGATGCCGGCCGCTGCGTGACGCTTGCAGTTTGCTGAAGATGCGTTCGAGCAGCTTGCCTTGGAAGATTCGGTACGCCTTGGGCGTCAGTTGAAAACCGCGGCGGGTGCGTTCCAGACCCTGCCGTTCGGCCATGTCGCGCACATAGTCTTCGATCTGCTGTTGCAAGGCGTTGAGCTGTTCGATCTGGCCCGGCTCGGCGTACTTCGCAAGTTCTTCGATGTCGATCACCGCGATTTGGGCCGTGTTGGACGCCTCTTCGAGCTGCTTGAGCAGCCGGTCGATGGTTTCCAGTTCGTCCTTGACGGCCAGCGCCTGCTCGATGGTCAACGGCGTGCGGCCGGTGAATTCGTACTTGGCAGCGAGCTCATCGACCTGATACTTCTCGCCGAGTCTGTCGATCAGCGGCAGCAGCCCAGCGGCAAAAGGCGAGCGCTCTCCCCCGGAGCGATACCAAAGCTGCTCCAGTTCGCGCAATTGTTCTTGCTCGAAGGCGCGTTCCAACTGCCGCCGCAGCGGCTTGGGCGGCTGGATGCGCTCGCCCGACTCGCGGTATTCGCGGCGGGCGGTTTCGCGCACCTGCTTCGTCTCATATTTCTCCAGAATTCGCCGCTTGCGCTCCAAGAGCATTTCGCGCAGCGCTTCGAGGCTGGGTCCCAGCCCGGCGATTTGGCTGGGATCGAGATGAATCGCCCGGGCCAGTTCTTCTTCGGTCAGTTCGCGCAGGCTGCCATAGGCCAACAGATGCTCGAACGCGCCCGACACCATATCGGGCGGCGGCTGCGTGGGGCTGGGAATGTTTTTGGGGTCGTACTTCTGATAAGTATGAATCACCCCGCCGAGCTGCTGGCGATTAGGCATCTCCGTTCCCTTCTTGGTCCTCCTCGAACAGTTCGTCGGGTCGAGCGGTGTCCATCCGATTCAACCAGCGCTGGGCGGTTAGCGGCGCATGCTGAGCTGCATGCAAACAATACGCGCGAAGATTCCGTCGGGCGGTACTTGTGATGACAACGCGATACTTCATGCGCGTTCGTGAACGCCCAGTTCACGACGGAGCTCGTCAAACGCAACGTGAAGGGGCTGCACACGCCCAGCGGCGACATCTTCCAGTCCTGCCTCAATGCCCGCGACTGTTTCGGAGCGGTCTCGGCGCAAGAGAGCCAATGCATGCGCGATTACGGCATCGCGATCCTCAAATCGACCACTGGAGACCTCTTGCTGCACAAAACGTTCTAAGTCAGGCGAGATCGTAGCCATGAGCAAACCTCATTCGTCGTTCTGGAGACTAGACCATAATGCCATTGTCTAGCATCGATTCCTTACCGTCAATCCAATCGCTTATCTCCGCGGCCCTTCGTCGGGGCAAACAATCGGCTGCCGGGCAAGATTGTTGTCATTAAATCAACTCAATCTCCTCCACTGCCTCCGGCTCGTGCTCGTACACCTTGCGGCCGAACTTGTAAAACAACGCCGGCGTGACGACCTGGTCGAGCAACGTCGAACTGACCAGGCCGCCGATCACCACCACCGCCAGCGGGTGCAAAATCTCTTTTCCACTTTGACCCGCGCCCAGCGCCAGCGGCACCAGCCCGATGATGGCGGTGGCGGCTGTCATGAGCACCGGGGCCAGCCGCTCGAGGCTGCCGCGCACGATCATGTGTTCGTCGAACTTTTCGCCTTCGTGCCGCATCAGATGGATATAGTGCGAGATCATCATAATGCCGTTGCGGCAGACGATGCCCACCAGCGTAATAAAACCCACCCAGTGCGCCAGCGAGAGCGTGGTGGCGCTCACCCAAACGCGCGGCAGATCCCACCAAGAGGTCTGCGCCAAGACCTCGGCGGTCGGATGGTTGGTCAACAGCAGCGCCACCACCGACCCAATCGCCGCCAGCGGTATGTTGACCATCACCTGTACCGCCCCGCGCCATGAGCCAAGGCATTTGACCAGCAGCCCAAAAATGCCGGCCACTGAAAAGGCCGAAAGAATCGCCAGCCGCAGGTTGGCCTCTTGCTGGGCCTGAAACTGCCCGCCGTACTCGATAAAGTAGCCGGGCGGCAGCGTGGGCACGACCTCTCGCGTGACGGCCTGGCGAATGTCGGCCACCACGCCGGCCAGGTCGCGGCCGGCCACGTTCGATTGCACCACAATCCGCCGCACGATGTTTTCGCGATTGATGGTGTTCGGCCCGGTGGCTTCGCTCACGTCGGCCACCGTGCCCAGCGCCACCCGCCCGCCCGAAGGCGTGCTCAAAGGCGTGCTGCGAATCACCTCGACGTCGTGCCGGGCTGAGCGGTCGAACCACACCACCAGGTCGAACAGCCGCTGCCCTTCAAGCACCTGCGACACCGTGCGGCCTTGAAACGCCGTCTCCAGCGCATGGGCGATTTCTTCAGGAGTGAGACCATAGCGCAGCGCCTCGGCCCGTTTGACAGTCACGCGGATCTGCGGAATCTCCACCTGCGCTTCAACGTACAGATCGGTCACGCCCGGCACCTGAGCCATCAGCCGCTCGACATCGTGCGCCTTCTCGCGCAAGACTTCCAAATCGGCGCCAAACACCTTGACAGCAATCTGAGCGCGGATGCCCGACATCATGTGGTCGAGCCGGTGCGAAATCGGCTGGCCGATGTTGAACGCCACGCCCGGCATTTCGGTGATTTTGTCGCGGATCTCGGCCAGTATCTCATCGCGCGGTCTGCCGACGCGCTCGATGCCAAACCGCCGCAGCCCTGGCACCGCGCGCATCACAGCATTCCACCAGCCGGGCTTGGGCACCTGCGGCTGGACCAGGCCCACGTCGAACTCCGAGTGATTGACGTTCTCGGCGTGCTCGTCCAACTCGGCCCGGCCGGTCCGGCGCGAGATGCGGGTGACTTCGGGCACCTCTAGCAGCATCTTGCCGATCAGCGTGCCGATGCGATCCGATTCTTCCAGGCTGGTCGAAGGCGGAGCCGTGGCCTCGATGGTGAGCGTACCTTCGTTGAAGTCGGGCATAAACTCGCCGCCCATCCAAGCGATCGAACCGACGCTGGCCGCCACCAGCAGGGCCACGACCAACAACACCAGCCAGGCGTGCCGCAGCGTGAAGTGCAGCAGCCGCCGGTCAAGCCATTTGAGTCCTCGCACCAGAAACGGATCGTGCGGCGCCGCCAGCACACGAGCCTGCGGCAGCAAGTAGGCGGAAAGCGCCGGCGTCACCGTGAGCGAAACCACCAGCGAGGCCAGCAGGGTCACGAGATACGACAGCCCCAGCGGAGCGAACATCCGCCCTTCCAAGCCCGACAGCCAAAACAGCGGCAGCACCACCAGAACTACAATCAGCGTGGCATAGACGATGCTGTTGCGCACTTCGGCCGAGGCGTGATAGATGACGCGCAGCGGGTTTTCAGGCGTGGGCCGCAGGCGGTTTTCCTTGAGTCGGCGATAGATGTTCTCGATATCGACGATCGAATCATCGACCAGTTCGCCGATGGCCACGGCCAGCCCGCCTAGCGTCATGGTGTTGATGGTGACGCCGAACCAACGAAAGATCAACGCCGTGATGACGATCGAAAGCGGAATGGCCACCAGCGTGATGACGCTGGTCCGCAGGTTCCACAAAAAGAGAAACAGCACCACCACCACCCACAGAGCGCCATCGCGGATGGCCTCTTCGACGTTATGGATGGCCGTCTCGATGAAGGTCGCTTGTTTGAAAAGCTGCGTGTCGATTTGCACGTCGCGGGGCAGCGTTTCGCGCATCTCGGCGATGCGCTCTTCGATCATGTTGTCGAGCAGCAGTGTGTCTGCCCGCGGTTGCTTCTGCACGGTGAGGATGACGGCGGGCTGCCCGCCCACGCTGCCATTGCCGCGTGCCACCGGGCCGCCCAGCACCACGTCGGCCACCTGGCGGACGGTGACCGGGGCTGGGCCGCGGTCGCTAACGATCGTCTGCCGCAGATCTTCCAGGCTGTCTGCCCGGCCCACGATGCGAATCAGCGACTCCTGGTCACGGGCCAGCAAAAACCCGCCGCCGGTGACCACATTCGATTGCTGCACCGCCCGAGTCAGTTCATCGAGCGTCACACCATATTCGGCCAGGCGCGCCGGTGAAGTGAGCACCTGATATTGCTTGAGTTCGCCGCCCATCACCGCCACCTGGGCCACACCGTGCAGCGCCAGCAATCGCGGGCGCACCGTCCAGTCGGCCAGCGTGCGCAGATCCATCGGGCTGGTTTTGCCCTCGGACCGGAGGCCGATGATCATGATCTCGCCCATGATCGAGGCGATGGGCGTCATCAGCGGCGTGACGGTCGGCGGCAGCCGGTCGCGGGCAAGCTGCAACTTTTCCAGCACAATCTGCCGATCGGTAAAAATATCCGTGGTCCAATCGAACTCAACCCACACAATCGACAGCCCGATGGCCGACGCCGAGCGCACCCGCTCTACGCCGGTGGCGCCGTTCATTACCGATTCGATGGGGAACGTGACCAGCGTCTCGACTTCTTCCGGCGCCAGCCCGTGCGCCTCGGTCATGATGGTGACGGTCGGGCGGTTCAGATCGGGAAAGACGTCGATCGGCAATTGGGCCGCTTGAAACCCGCCATACAGCAACAGCGCCAGCGCAAGCACCAGCACCGTAGAGCGGTTCTTCAGCGACAGAGCGATAAGCTGATTAAACATTCTTACATCTCCTCATCCCCGCACCAATTCCGCATCTGCTCCCAAAACACCGGTACTCTTTCTGCCGTGTCAAAGCAGGAGGGGATGAGGTGATGCGGAAGAGATAGTGGGATGATGGATCGATGAACCGTAGGGTGGGCCGAGCGCAGCGAGTCCCACCTTCTGGCGGCAACGCGACGCGGCAACGATCTTGTGGCAAAACGTGGGACTGGCTGCGCCCGGCCCACCCTACGGAGCTGCTTTTCATGGCTTCATCACTCGCCGGCTACGGCAGCTTCTTCCGAACTCGCGACGGCCGGCGGTTCGTCATCCATCTCAATCGCGACTTGCGCCCACATGCCTTCTTTCAATCGCAACTCGCGATTATCGAGTTCCGCCCACAACGCCAACACGCGGCCTTGGGCGGCAACCACAGGGCTGATGCGGGTGATTTTGCCGCGGGCCACCAAACCCGGATCGGCCTCGACGGTGACGGTCACCCGCTGGCCGACATGCACCCGGGCGGCGTCTTGCTCATAAACCTTGGCTTCGGCCCACATGGTGGAGGGGTCTTGCAACTCAAAAAGTTGGTCGGCGGGCTGCACGACCTGACCAATGCCCAACTCAAATTCGGCCACCAGGCCATCGGCCGGCGCGCGAACCGGCAACAGCGTGGTCAACCCTTCGCTGGAGTCCGCCGCTGTCAAATCGAGCTTCGCGAGCCGCTCGATTTCGGCGGCGTCTAAACCGAGCAACGCCAACTGCTGGCCGAGACTGTCAATCTGGCTGGCCAGCGTGCGCTCGTCTGACCGAAGCTGCCAAACTTCTTTTTGCGTCAAGAGCTTTTGATCGAGCAATCCCTCCAGTCGCTGGAGCGTTTGCTGGGTCAAATCGAGCCGGGCCTGGGCCGCCAATAAATCGAGTTGCAGATTGCGAAGCTCCAGGCTGTCGATCTCGGCCAAAACCTGGCCGGCTTTCACGCGATCTCCGCGCTCGACCCGAATGCTGGCCAGCCGGCCTTCGACGGTCGAGGTGGCAAACTGCTTGCCGCTGGTGGGCGTTTCGATGCGCCCCGGCGTCACGATGCGCTGGCCGTCGCCGCTGGTGAGCGAGGCGACGCGTGCCACCGCTTTCATCGGCTTGACAGCATCCGGCGTCATCGGTGCATGGTGTCCGTCCGCAAGCTGATCGACCAAAGCGGCCAGTTCCAACGCTCCGACGGTCACGACGCGTTGGCCGGGAAAGAGCCCATCTTCGATCTCCGCCCGATTTCCGCGGCGCTGGACAACCCGCACGGCGCGGCGCTCATACTTGCCGTGATTGCGGCCACGTTCGACAAACACGTAGTCGCCATGCGGGCGATGGATCACGGCTTCGGCGGGACAGACAATCGCCTCGGGCTCGTTGCCCACTTCAATCTCCATGCGGCCAAACATGCCTTGCCGAATGCGACCGTCCGGATTTTCCAGGTCGGCGCGGACCAACAGCGTGCGTTGCCGGTCGTCGAGCTTCAGCCCCACATGATCGAGCCGCCCCGAGAGCGGACTGTCCTCGTACGAAGCCAACACCACGCGCACCGGCTGATGTTCACGCACTCGCCAGGCGTCGCTTTCGAGCACCTCCCCGACCAGCATCACCGTTGTCAGATCGATGATATGGAACAGGTGCTCCGCCGGTTCGACCATTTGCCCGACCCGAACATCGGCCAGCGAAATGCTGCCGGCGATCGGGCTGAGAATCGGCAGCGATCGGATCGGCTCCTTAGTGGCAATCACGGTTTCGATGGCTTCGGCGGAAAGCCCCAACGCCAGCAGCTTCGCTCTGGTCAGTCGCAGGTTGGCCGTTTTTTCGCGATAGTCGGCGCGAGCCGAAAACAAGTTCTTCTCGGCGACCGCGCCCTTGCTGGCCAGACTTTCCTGCTGATCGAGCAGCCGGATGGCCAAATCGTGCTCGGTTGCCGCCTGCAACAGCCGGGCTTGCAGCATCTCCAGTTCCCGACTTTGAATACTGCCCAACTGCTGGCCCTGCTCGACGTGGTCGCCGGGCCGCGCCTCGAGGCGTTCGATCTTGCCGGCAATCATGGCCGAGGCGTAACCATGCCTCGTGCAGGGAGCTTCGACGGCGGCGTTGGCCACCACGATATGCCGCCACGGTTCGAGCGTGACCTTGGCTTTCGTCAGACCGATCGCCTTTTCGGCGGTCGGCGAGAGCAACACCAGGTCGCCCTGCACGGTGGCTCCTTTGCTCGGCAGCGCTTCATGGTCGTCGTGCGCGCCGGCAATGCCGCGCAGGAGAAGCGTGAGGCACAATGCGAGAATGGCCGGCGATTTTGGATTTTGGATTTTGGAGTTTGGGTTTTCAGCCGGTGGCTGGGGCAGAGCCTTGGCGACGCCCCGGCTGGCCCGAGCGAGAAATCCGGCGTGCAGTGTGTTTTTCATGGATTTTCCTGCCGTGCTTTCCGCTGGGAAACGTGGGACTCGCGGGGAACGCTCTGCAATCGCTCGAGGGCCTCGTCGATCGCCTCTTGCCGGGCGGCGTAATCAGGCGTTTGATGTGCGTCGATGGCCGAATGGATTTCGCCCCACAGCTCATTGAGATCCTCGCCGGCCACGACGACCTGCTCCCAATCGCGGCGCGGCACGCCGCTGTCGCGCGCAATTTCGGGCAACCGCCGCAGCACGATATCAGCCTCGTCGAGCGGCCGATGAGCGCGACCGTGATCTCCGCTCGTGATTGCTCCGTGGATGGCATCGCGAAACTCCGAAAGTCGTTCGACAGCGGCACCGTAATCGCCGGGCATCGCCACATCGGCCTCGGTGATAGGCACGTCATCGGGATCGATGTTCTCAGTGTCATTGGAGTCGCACATGGCCGACGACCCCACCGGCTGGCAGCCGGCGAGCATCGCCAATGCCATCATCGCCGTCAGATAGAACAACAAGTGGTTCATTGATTCGCCGCGTAAAGAGAGCAGACGCCCGTCGTGCCGTTCGATCCGTGGGTCACCGGCGCATCACATCGCGCGCTAGTGCCCTCAAAAAACGCTTGCTTGCCGCCGGTTGAGAAGCGCCGCCGCACATGGCATGCGCCACGACGAGAAGCGGCGCGTGGAAAGCAATCAGGCCAATTGCACGCCGGAGCGCGCATGGCGCGCGGTATCACACAGCGGCAACGACGCCACGTCGCGCGAAGGACCCATGTGAACGATTGGTGAGAAGCCATCGCAGACCGCCTCGCCAATCAACGCGGCATCGGCGAGCATCAGAGGTGAGAGAGCGGGACTCGCCTCCGAGGCGCCCTGGTCGGTTAGCCGAGCCAACATGCCGGCTCCAGAGCCGGAGAGCTTGCTATCCGGCTTGTGTCCCTTGGGCGCGGGCAGCGTGAACTCGATGCCCAGCCAAAGTAGATGGATGTGCTCGGTCACCTCGGTCAACGAAGCCGGCGACAGTGCAACGCGCTCTTGGTGTACCGCCGCTGTGTCATTCCTTGCCCGCCTCGCATCCCATGCCAACCCCGCATCGTGAGTATGGTGGCTGAGATTCGCTCCGACCGGATGGGAGTGCTGCACCGCCATCGGCAACCCATTGGTCAGCAGCAACGCCGCCGACAGGGTCACGCACAAACCGTGGTGCAGGTAATGGAACATGGTCATCGTAGGGCTCTTGGCTCGCCAGCAACCCATCCAATTCTAGCTTACCGGCCTTTGCATGACAACGGAGACGCTAAGAAGGGTTTATCCTGCTCTTCCGCTAATGTGCTGAGTAGCTTACACATGCCTTGGCAGGTTGCCCTGCACGTCAAAAGGCAAATCTCGCAACTCCGAGAGCACTTCCAGATCATCGCGTTCACGGGCGTCGTTCCAGTATGCCTGCGAACATTCGACCTCGGCCAACTCCAGCGTGTTGTGGATCCAAAGAATCTTGGCGTGCGGCGGTTCGGTCAACCCAATCGTGGGCAGCGCCGCGTCGATGATCTCGCGGTCGGTGTCAAAATTGACCGGCAGCATGCAGGCGGCCACGTTGCCGCTGGTCAGGCAGTTGATGCGCGTGATCCGCTGGTCGATCTGTTTTAGGAGCCGCGTGGTGCAGAACTCGATCAGGCCGACGCCCGAGGCGTTGCCGTGCGTCTCTTCCGTCAGGCCGCGGACCACAATCCGCTTCACTTTGGGAAACTCGTCGTCCGCCGCACGGTGGTAAATGTGCTTACGGCCAATGACATTCGTATCGACGCCCGCCCCGCTGATGTTCTTGCCCATCTCGTCGATCAGCAGAATATCGACGCGAGGAAAGGGAAGCTTGGGCATCCATTTGCGGGCTTGAACGAGCAGCTCGCGTTCGCGCTCTTCCAATTCATCGGCGCCGACCGCGGCAATTTTGGCCGTCTGGTCATAGCTGTTTTCCAAGATCGCCAGCCCGGCCAGAATGTGACATCGTTCCATCACACGATGCGCGACACTCCGCACGATCTGCGGGAAGCTGTAATCGAGAATCGCTCGATGATAGACCTTGGCCCCTTCGTGCTTGCCCAGGCCGATGAGCATCATTTTCATCAGGCCGCTTTCGACATCGCCGACGAAGTCGGTGTGCGGCTTGACGCGGCCCACCACCAATACGTGATCGGCCTCCGAAGCGTGACGATCGAAATGGACCGGAAAACCCTCGGCCGTCTGGCAGACGACGATGGTCTCCATGCTGGCTTTGATCGGGCAGCCGCAAAACGCTTCGGTGATGCCGTAGCCTTCGAGAATGCCGCGCTGGCCTTCAGCGGTGCCGCCGCCGTGGCTGCCCATGGCCGGCACGATGAACGGCTTGGCGCCCAGCTTCTGGAAAAACCGGACCGCCGCCTGAATGATCAGATGGATATTGGCAATTCCCCGGCTGCCGGCCGTGATGGCCACGGTTTGGCCGGGCTTAATGTGCTGCTCCAGTTTCAGGCGGGCCAATTCCGATTGAACCGCCGCCGCAATGTCGGCCACACGCGGGGCTTCGAATTTTTGCCGAACTCGAAAGAACTTGGGATACTCGGGCATGGAGCTGGTCTCTGCAGAAAGCATGGTATTGCGGGGGGGCGGCGTCGAGGCGCCGGCGGAAGCCGCCTTTCATCTTACGGCGAACTGACGCGCGCGTCTACGGCGCGGAGCGCTCGCTGCGCTTGGCAGCCGACACTTGCACATCGGCGGCGCCTGCCGCGTACTGGCCGTCGCCCTGCACAAAGACCCGCACGTGACACGCGCCCCGGGCGTCGTCGGGCACGTTCAGCGCTGCCTGAAATCGACCCCCGCGAACGGGCACGCGCACCGCGGCCAGTTGTCCGTCGTTGGCCCGCTGATAGGTGGCCAGATACTCTTGGTCCGATTCCGCCGACGACTGATAGGCTGCGCGGCTCGGCGGCCGAAATGCCAGCCGATCGCGTCGCACGACCAATTCGACCAACGCCTGCCCGGCGACAGGCGACTCGCCCGAGATCGCCAGCAATTGGCCGCCGCTCGCCGCTGGGTTGACATCAAGCTTCACTTCCGCAGGGTGCGTTAATCGCAGCAGTGGGTCGCCCAACAGATTGAAGAGATGCAGATGCTCAATCCGCTCGTCGGCCAGGTCGGCGCCGGCGGGCGTCAGCAGCGCCGCCAGCGCGTCGAGGCTTTTTTTACGTTCGTCGGTGCGGGGATCGAGCGCCATGCTTCGTTTGGCATAAAGCAGCACGTCGCCGAGCGTCTCGCGCCGCTTCACAAAACACTCGTCGAGCAGTCCGATGCCCAACACGCTCATGCCATAGGGCATCGTGACGCGCGAGCCGCTGATGATGGCCACCGGCCCGCCCGCCGCGCGAAGCAAGGCTTCGGCCAGGCAATCGCGCCGCGCGTCGAACGCGCCGGTGTAGCACGCCAAAAACAGAGCGATGGGCGGGCAGTGCTGCGCCTTTAGCCGCGGCGCCTGATCGATCGTAAAGATCTCATGTTCACCGTCCGGAAAATGCACCCGGTCCAGCGCCCATGGATGCCCGTGACCTAGGTAAACCCAGAACAGGCAGCCCTCATTCAACCGGTCGACGCTGGTCTCGCTGAAGCGGCGCGGCGGCGGGCAATAGGGACTGCGCCAAGCCGCGTGCGTCATGGTGGTGGCATAGGCCGGCGGAATACCTTCGGTCAGGATCGACTTGGCGGCGGCTTCCAGCGCGGCGTCGGCCAGCGCTCCGAAACCGCCCAGCCCCGCCACCAGATTGATTCGCCGCCGCCAAAGATCATCATGAGCAGCAGCGGATGCATTCGTTGCACTCGTGGGGTGGGGCGAGCGCAGCGAGTCTCGCCTTTGCCCCGCAAATTCGTCCGCGCCAGCCCGCTCATAAGCCAGAATCTTGCGCACCACCACCGCCAACTCTTCAGGCGAATCGGCGCTCAACCGCCCAATGGCCAATTCCGGCACATGGTCATCATCGAGATCGGCATACCAATTATCGGTGGCGATTTCCGGCTCGGAACCCCAGCGCACATTGACTTTGGACTTGGCGTAATGCGTGGGAACGCTGCGTGCGCGCATGCTCGTATCGGCGACATCGGCATCGCCCACCAGCACCACGGCCCGCAGACTTCCCAAGCGGGCCAGGCGCCGAATCTGCCCACGAATCCCCTCGGGCGTCAGCTCGCCGTCTACCAGGGCAATGCGCCGTCCCTGCCGCTGGCGATAGTCGATCCACTCCTGCATGGCGGGTCGCAACGCCCGCGGGCAAACCAGGGCCGTATCGGCCGCCGGATCCGGCGCCGTCGCCAGCAACAAAAGCAGAGAGACGAGGTGCATGAATGCACTCTACCGGCGACACGCACCGCCGGGCAAGAGCATCTAACTCCACAAATTCCGGTCGAGCATCCGGTAGTTGATCGCCTCGCTGATGTGCGCCGGCAGAATCGACGCGCTGCGGTCGAGATCGGCGATCGTGCGGGCCACGCGCAAAACCTTGTCGTGCGCCCGGGCTGACAGCCCCAGCTCGTTCACGCTCGCGCGTAGCAGATTAAAGCATTCTTCGTCGAGTTTGCAATGCTGGCGCACCTGCCGCGAGGTCATCTTGGCATTCAGCCGCGTCCGCGAACCTTCAAAACGCTCGGTCTGCACTGCTCGGGCGGCCACTACCTGCTCGCGCATCTGCGCGCTGCTGGTGCCGGGGCTGCCACTCGAAAGCTCGCGAAACGGCACCGCCGGCACTTCCAGGTGGATGTCGATCCGGTCCAACAACGGCCCGCTGATCTTGGCCATATAGCGCTCGATCTGCGGCAGCGTGCAATGGCAGGCGCGGCGCGGGTCGTTGCGATAGCCGCACGGACAGGGATTCAAGGCCGCAATCAAAATGAAATTCGCCGGAAATGTCGTGCTGGCCAACGCTCGGCTGATAGTCACGGTGCCGTCTTCCAACGGCTGCCGCAACACTTCCAACGTGCGACGATTGAACTCGGGCAGCTCGTCCAAAAAGAGCACGCCGTTGTGACTGAGACTGATTTCGCCCGGCGTGGGCGTCGAGCCGCCGCCCACCAGCCCCGCGTCGCTGATCGTATGGTGCGGACTGCGATAGGGCCGCGTGGCCAACAGCGGCTGCCCGGCAGGCAACAGCCCCATGGCGCTATAAATGCGCGTCGTCTCGATCGATTCGACCGCCGTCAGATCGGGCAGGATGGTCGGCAAGCGTTTCGCGAGCATGGTTTTGCCCGAACCTGGTGGGCCGAGCATCAATAAGTTGTGGCCCCCCGCCGCGGCGATGACAATCGCCCGCTTGGCCATCTCCTGACCGCGGACGTCGGCGAAGTCGATCTCATAACGAGCGTAGGTTTGAAACCATTCGTCGAGCCGGGGCGGCGTCGGCTCGATTTCGATCTGCCCGGTGAGAAAACCGACGGCTTGGGCCAGGCTAGAAACGGCGATCACATCGATGCCGGCCACAACAGCCGCTTCACGGGCGTTCTCGCCGGGAACCAAAATGCCGCGCAAGCCGTCTGCCCCAGCGGCGGTGATGGCCATCGACAGTGCGCCCTTGGCGGGACGCATCGTGCCGTCGAGGGCGAGTTCGCCCACCACGGCATATTCTTGCAACCGGTCGGAGGCCAATTGCCCGCTGCCCGCCAGAATGCCCAACGTAATGGGCAGATCGAACGACGCCGCTTGCTTGGGCAGGTCTGCCGGGGCCAAGTTGATGACCACGCGATTCTGCGGGCGGATGAAGCCCGAATTGACCAAAGCCCGCTCGACGCGGTGGGTGCATTCCTTGACAGCGGCCTCGGGCAGGCCAACCAACACCGTCTTGGGCAAGGCCCCGTCGGAAACGTCGACCTCCACTTCGACCGGAAGGGCCTCGATTCCCAGCAGCGAAAACGTGCGCAACCGCGCGAGCATGGGCGCCTCGATATGCTACAGAGCCGCGTTGGACAGGACCTGGGGCCGCGTGCGAACGAACGAAGCGTATTGTGCAGGGCAAACCAGCAAGCTGCAAGCGCCTCACGCCGGCCACCGGTGGCCAGAATCCATCTACCATGGGCTCGCAACGCTACAAAATCGCCAGTGTACACCCCGCTGAGTGCCGATGCCCCCTTCTCCGCGCGGTAGCTCCCGGCCTCGTGCCGGGCGGTTCACGCGTTGTTCCGCTCCGTCACCTTCCATCTGATCCGCGCTCGCTCGCTGCCTCGTTGCGCCGTCGCCGAGAGGCCTGCCTCGCCGTATCCAGCATCGCAACAGGGCTTCTTGCCGCTCGATCTGGATGAATATCTGGAGTTGCCCGACTGGACGCGGCGGCAGGTGCGCAGCGACAAGCGCGGGGGGATTCCCGCGGGCCGGCAACCGATCTTGGAACGGTTGCGGATGGCTGGGTGCAGACGGCGACGCATCTCGGGCATCGCTTTCACCGGGCGATTGGCCATCCGCCCACTGCTTCAGACCATTTTGGCACCGCCCCCGCTTGCGAAGCTTCCCGTCTGGGGTCGGCAACAACGGCGAAAAAACGTGTAAAGCGACCCATAGCCACTCGTCCGGTAGGAAACAGGGAGAGGGCCGGCTTTCGGACACCACCTGGAGGGCGATCGGCTGCGCGTTGCCGATGGCGTGACAGAAAAATTGATGACAGAAAAAGGCCGTCGCGGGTGGTGCAAACCAATCAGCCGCCGAGTCCGAGCCTCCCATTTTTCTGGTCTGTCAGCCATCTTTCTGTCCTTCTGCGTTGGCCCGGCGGCTGGGCAGAATCTTGAACGGTTTTCGGCGTCATGGGGCGCTTTGCTCCGGCGTCTCAATGCGATAGCGCGGTGCCGACACCATCGAGACGCGTCCGCCCGCCGGTGCGCACGACCCGGGTGGGCGCAGCCTTAGCTTAATGCATCATGGGGTAGCCGGTGAACCAACGTGCCTCCGGCCGCGTAGAAACAAGTAGCGGGCCGAGTTTCGCGGTCGCGCGGTGCCGAAGCTCGGACCGGAACTGCGATAGGCGTCGTTTTGGGCGCGAACGGGACAAGCGTTTTGCGCCAGATATGTTCCGCTCCGCCACTCTCGGCGAGCGACCCCGCTTGAGCCATGGGTTTGACCTTGCGTGGATGAGATCCGGAACAATGGACCGACGTAAGTCCCAATTTTACGCGGCCCGCGTTAGTGCGCGAAGACCCGACAGGGCACGGCTTGGCGGGCGCTTGCATAAGCGGCGATGGATGATTTGCGGCGATGCCGTAACCGCGGTTGTTATGGTATGTTGCGAATTGCCGCCCACGCGCGAAGGGCGTGTTTTTCGCAAGCCTCTGCTGAATGTGATATAATGGTCACTATTACCCCGTCGGGCGGGCGGATGATCCGCCAGCGCCGGCCCGGTTGCTAGGAATGCGACCGGCTTCGTTCGATGCGTCGGCTTAGCGGTTTGGAGGCCGACCCTTGCCAAAGCCGCGCGCCTTGGCCGGCCGCGTGAGCCGCCGCCCCTGAGACAGCTTCATGCCCCCAGACGTTTTGCGCGACCTCGCCCGGCAACTTTTACCTTGCGACGTTACCACGCTGCCCGATGTGTTGGCTTGGCGCGCCCGCTGCCAGCCGCACGCGCCGGCGTTCACCTTTCTGGTCGATGGCGAAGAGCAGGAAGAGCCATGGACTTACCACCAACTCGACCGCCGGGCACGCGCCATTGCCGAGGTGCTCACCGCCAAGGGCGCCGCCGGTCAGCGGGCATTGCTGGTTTACGACGCGGGGTTGGAATACATCGCCGCGCTGTATGGCTGCCTATACGCCAGCGTGGTGGCCGTGCCGGTCTATCCGCCCGACCCTTTTCGCATGGACCGCACCCTGCCGCGGTTGCAAGCCATTCTGGCCGATGCCGGCGCGGCCTGGTTGTTGGCGACACGCGAAACACTCAACTGGGCCGGGCCGCTGTTCGCCAAGGCAGAGGGACTGAAATCTTCTTTGGCGACGGACGAATGCGACGCATGCGGAAGCTTCAATCCGGAGCACAGAACAAACACCGACTCGCTGGCGCTGCTGCAATATACGTCTGGATCGACCGGCGAGCCGCGCGGCGTGATGATCTCGCACCGCAACCTGATGGCGAACCTGACGCTCATCCATCGGATGGTCGATCGCGAAGACGCGGTGGCGGTCTCCTGGTTGCCCGCCTATCACGACATGGGTCTGATCGGCGTCACCTTCCAACCGGTCTTTAGCGGCCGGCACGCGGTGCTGCTCTCGCCGGTGTCGTTCATGCAGCGGCCCTATCGCTGGTTGAATGCCATTTCACGGTTCCGGGGAACAACGACGGCCGCGCCCAACTTTGCTTACGATCTGTGCGTCCGCAAGGTCAGCGCAGCCGAGCGTGCGACACTCGATTTGAGCAGTCTGGTGCTAGCGCTCAACGGCGCCGAAGCGGTGAGGCCGGAGACGCTCGATCGCTTCAGCGAAACGTTCGCCGCGTGCGGTTTTCGCCGTGAGGCGTTTTATCCCTGTTATGGCCTGGCCGAAGCGACGCTGATGGTAAGCGGCGGCGCCGAGGGCGAGCTTCCCGTCGTCAAATGGTTCGACGCCGCGGCGCTGGAGCACGATCGAGCTGTTGTTGGTTTCGCCCCCGAGGTGGCCCCCGGCCTTGTGCCGGACGTGGTAGCCCCCGGCCTTGCGCCGGGCTCGTCGGGAACAACGATCCCCAAGCCGGCCACAAGGGCCGGGACTACCAGGCTGGTCGGCAGCGGTCACGCGGCGGATGGCCAGCGCGTCGTGATCGTCGATCCGCAAACTCGCCGCTCGTTGCCCGAGCGCCAGGTGGGCGAGGTCTGGGTGAGTGGCCCGAGCATCGGCGATGGATATTGGAATCGACCGTCGGAATCGGCCGAGACGTTTGCCGCCCGGTTGGAGAACGGCGAGGGGCCATTTCTGCGGACCGGCGATCTCGGTTTTCTGGACAGCGGCGAATTGTTCATCACCGGCCGGCTGAAGGACCTCATTATTTTGCACGGCCGCAATCATTATCCCCACGATCTTGAGCAGACGGTGGCCGAGTCGCATGCCGCGCTGAAGCTCGACGGCGGCGCCGCGTTCTCGGTCGATGTTTCGGGACAAGAGCGGCTGGTCATCGTGCAAGAAGTGATGCGCCCGCGCAAAGCCGATCTGCCGGCAGTCGCCGAGACTATCCGCGCGCGCATCGCCGAGCGGCACGGCGTCGCAGTTTCGGCCGTCTGCCTGATTCCCGCCGGCACTCTGCCCAAAACCTCCAGCGGCAAAACACGGCGACGGGCGTGCCGCGAGTTTTTCCTGGCGGGTTCATTGGGCGCCGTCTATGAATGGCGCGATGATGACTTGCGCACGTTGGGTGACGGAACAGCCGCGGAAGTGGTTTCCAGAACGGCGGTCCCGCCGGGCACGCCGACCGAGTGCAGACTGGCTCAGGTTTGGTCGGAGGTGCTTGGACTCGATCCGGGCGATATCCACGTCAGCTTTTTCGACGTCGGCGGCCAGTCGCTCTTGGCGTCGCAGTTGGCCGCGCGAATTCAAGCCGAGTTTGGCGTCGAGATGCCGATTCGCGTGCTGTTCGAGTCGCCGACGATTGCGCGATTGGCCGCCTGGCTGGATGGCGCCGCCCGACAAGAGCCGTTTGCTGACCTGCCGCCGGTCGCCCCCGCTGACCGGGCTGCGCCGCTGCCGCTGTCGAGCTTTCAAGAACAACTGTGGTTCTTGGAGCAGCTTGAACCGGCGCCGCGCTATCTGCTCTCGGCCAGGTTGCGGCTGCGCGGGCCGCTCGACCGGGCCGCACTCGAACGAAGCTTACACGCCATCGTTGAGCGTCACGAGGCGCTTCGCACCGTATTCCGTGCCCGCGACGGCCAGCCATCGCAGGTGATTCTCGACGTAGGGTGGGCCGCGCGCCGCGAGTCGCACCATTTCGCCAGCAAACCGCTGGAGGGACCACGAAGGTGGGACTCGCTGCGCTCGGCCCTCCTTACGGCTACGGAGTTGTGCGCACCTTTAGCGACCGCGAACCCCGTCACGGAGCACCTCAGCGAATTCGACTTGTCCCAAGGCCCCTTGCTGCGCGCTGCGCTGACTTCCATAGGCGACGATCAGCATTTGCTGACGCTGACCATACACCATTTGATCTGCGATGGCTGGTCGCTGAGCATCTTTCTCGATGAACTTGCCGCGTTGTACCGGGCCGAAGTTGCCGGCCGCCCCGCGGACCTGCCGCCGGCGCCGTTGCACTACGCCGATTTTGCCGTCTGGCAGCGCGCCTGCCTCGGCACCCAGGCGGTTCAGCGGCAGCTCGACTACTGGAAACAGCAACTCGCAGATCTGACTCCCTTGGAACTGGCGACGGATTTCTTGCCGGCGCGGTGGGCGGGGCAGAGTCTAAGCGATGCCCCGGAGGATACCCGCACGGGCGTTACGAATTCCGCTGCGCCGAGAGAGCACAAATCGTCGGCTTATCGCGGCGCCGAGAAGCGGTTCACCATCTCGAAGCACTTGACCGACGCGCTGGTCCGTTTTGCTCGCCAGCACGATGCGACGCTTTACATGTCGTTGCTGGCGGCATTCCAAAGCTTGCTGGCGCGCTGGGCCCGCCGGGACGACGTTTGCATCGGCTCGCCCATTTCTTACCGGCCGCGCCGCGAATTTGAGCGCTCGATCGGCTACTTCGTCAACACGCTGGCGCTGCGCACCGATCTGTCGGGCGATCCCAGCTTTCGTCAGGTGCTGGCGCGGGTGCGCGAAACCGTGTTAGCCGCTTTCTCAAACGCCGACGCGCCGCTGACCGCGATTGTCGATGCACTGGCGCCGCAACGGGCCGAAGGCCGCTCGCCATTGTTCAATGCGATGTTCGTGTTCGAAAACCTGCCCTGGCAAGGCGCCCGAGCGGCGGGCCTTTCCATCGGCGAGGTGCAAATCGACCATACCCGCATCGGCGGGTTCGATTTGGCACTGGTCGTCGAGCAAAGACCAGAAGGCTTGAGCGCTTCGGTCGTTTACAACGCCGAGCTGTTTGAGCCGGGCACGATCGAGCATTTTTGCACCGCGCTGACACTTCTGCTGGCGGGCGTCGCGTCCCAGCCCGATACGCCGATCACCTCGTTGCCGCTGGCCGAAGAAGGCCGCCAACTCGCGTGTTCGCCTGCTTCGCCGGTTATGCAGTCGTCTGAGCGAATTCACCATCTGATCTCCGCCCAGGCCGACCGCACGCCCCACGCCACGGCCATCGTGCATGGCGGCCGGCAGATCAGCTATCAAGAGCTTCAACAGCGTGCAGACCAGTTGGCCTATTACCTGCAAGCGCTTGGGTTGGCACGCGACATGCCGGTGACAATTTTCCTCGACCGTTCGATCGAGATGGTCATCGCCATGCTGGCAGTGCTGAAGGCGGGCGGCGCCTATGTGCCGCTCGATGCCGCCGAAACGAGCGAGCGACTGGCGTCGATGCTCGACAACATCGACGCACGGGCAATCATCACCACGAGCCGGGCCGCCGACCGCTTGCCGCCGCACCGGGCAGAAGAAATCTTGCTTGACGCCGATGCCGAGTCCATCGCGCGGGCCCCGCAACAGCAGCCGGCGGAGATCGGCCCCGGCAATCTGGCGTACATCGTCTACACATCGGGTTCCACAGGAAGCGCCAAGGGGGTTGAAGTTACCCACGCCGGGCTGGCCAATCATGCTCGCGCGATGGCCTCGCTGTACGAGCTTGGCCGCGGCGACCACGTGCTGCAAATGATTTCGCCCGCCTTCGATGTGGCCGCCGAAGAGATCTTTCCCACGCTCCTTCGCGGCGCCACGCTGGTCTTGGGCCCACCGACCAACGAGCTGACAGGCAGGGCCATCCTCGACCAATGCCGGCGGCACCGCGTCTCGGTGGCACACATTCCGCCGCCGCTGTTGCAGCAGTGTCTGTTGGAGTGGGAAGCCGCCGATGCCGCGCTATTCGAGCATTGGCGCGTGCTGGTGATCGGGGGCGAGCCGCCGCGTGCGGAAATGCTGAACCAATGGCTCGCACTTGCCGCGGGGCGCGTTCGCTTGCTGCACGAATATGGCCTGACCGAAGCGACCATCACCAGCCTGGTGTACGAAGTGCCGCGCAGTCTCACGGCCTGGCCCGAGAATCGCCGGCTGCCGATTGGCAAACCGATCGCCGGCGCCGAGGCCTGGGTGCTCGACACGCGGGGGCAGCCCGTGCCGGCTGGAGCGCCGGGCGAGTTGTATCTTGGCGGCATGGGGCTGGCGCGCGGATATTATCGACTCGACGACGAGACCTTGCAACGGTTTGTACCGCACCCTTTTTCGCAACCGCCCGGCGCGCGGCTCTATCGCACGGGCGACCTGGTGCGCCGCCACGCCGACGGCAATCTGGAGTTCTTGGGACGCATCGACGAACAGATCAAGCTGCGCGGCTGGCGCATCGAGCCGCGGGAAATCGAACGGGCGATTCTTTCCCATCCCGCGGTGGCTGAGGCGGCTGTCGTGGCCCGCGAAGACGAGCGCGGTGCCAAGCGGCTGGTGGCTTACGTGGCGCCGGCCAACGGCGAAATGCCCTCGCCGCAAGGCCTGCGCCAGTGGCTGCGCGGCAAATTGCCCGAGCCGATGGTTCCCTCGGCGGTGGTGCGGCTGGCGCGTTTGCCGCTCAACCGGCATCACAAGCTCGATGTGGAAGCGCTGCCGGCGGCCATCGCGTGCGAGGCGGAAACGAACGGCGAACGTCCGACGCCGGTGGCGCCTCGCACCGCATGCGAAGAGACGCTGGCTGCCATCTGGCGAGATTTGTTGAACATCGAGTCTATCGGCATTCACGATAATTTCTTTGAGCTGGGCGGCGATTCGATTCTCAGCATTCAGGTGGTTGCGAGGGCGCGGCAAGCGGGTCTCAGCTTCACCCCGAGGCAGCTTTTTCAGCATCAGACCATCGCCGAATTAGCCGCCGTTGAGGGAACGGCGGCGGCGGTGATTGCCGAACAGGGCGAGCTGTCGGGCGAGGCGCCGTTGAGCCCCATTCAGCACTGGTTTTTGGATGGCGGGCCGATTGACCCGCATCATTTCAATCAGGCGGTGATGCTGCGAATCAGCGATTGCCTCTCTGCCGAGGTGCTGCCGGAGGCACTCGATCGCCTGGCATCGCATCACGACGCTTTGCGGCTGCGGTTCGCTCATGACGAAAAGGGTTGGCGGCAGTGGCACGCTGCCACCGAGGGAAGTTGGCCACTGAAACGATTCGATCTTTCGCCGTTGCCAGCCGCTGAACAGATCGCCGCGCTCGAACACTCGGCTTCGATGATGCAGGGCAGCATGGACCTGGAAAACGGTCCGCTGGCACGTGCGGGCTGGTTCGACTTGGGCGAGCATGGTCGCCGGCTGCTGTTGGTGGTACACCATCTGGCGATTGATGCAGTTTCCTGGCGCGTGTTGCTCGACGACCTGACGTCGCTTTGGACGAGCCTTGGCAATGGGGAGCCGCCATCGCTGCCGGCCAAGACGACCTCGTTCCAGCACTGGTCGCGCCGACTGCTCGAATACAGTCAATCACCAGCGATCGCGGCGGAATTGCCTTATTGGCGCAGCATTGCCCATGCGGAAGCGGGCTGCTTGCCTCGGGACTTTGCCGAAGCCGAGAACCTGCAAGCGTCGCTCGAACTGGTCTCGGTCGCCCTTGACGAAGCACAGACCGCCGCACTTTTGGAGCAGGCGAACGCGCCTTATCGCACCCGCACGCCGGAAATTCTGCTGGCGGCGCTGGCCCAGACGCTTGCCGAATTCAGCGGACATAGCACGGTTTTGATCGACGTCGAAGGGCATGGGCGGGCGGCGGAGTTGTTCGACGACATCGACCTGTCGCGCACGGTCGGCTGGTTTACAGCGGGCTATCCCGTGCTGCTCGACGCTCCTTACTATCTGCCGCCCGGCACGCTGCTGCGGCGCACTAAGGAATCGCTCCGCCGGATACCCGGCGAAGGAATTGGTTACGGTGTGCTGCGATACCTTTCGTCGGATGCCGCGGTGCGCGACTTGCTGACCTCGCTGCCCCAGGCCGAAGTGGCGTTTAATTATCTCGGTCGATGGGATGGCGCCGTGGCGGAGTCTTCGCCACTTGGGCGAGCCTGTGAACCGATCGGTCTGCTGCGCAGCCCCCGAGCGCGGCGTGGCCACTTGCTGGAACTCAATCTGTTCGTCAGCGGCGGCCGACTGTCGATCGAGATTGGTTTTAGCCGCGCCGTTCATCGCCGTGAGACCATCGAGCGACTCGCCGCCGGCTACCACGAGCGATTGACGGCGGTCATCGAGCATTGCCTGTCGCCAGAGGCCGGCGGCTTTACGCCATCCGATTTTCCGCTCGCCAAGACCGACGACCGCGAGCTGGAAAAGATCTCACAGCTTTTGGGAGATTCGTAGCAGCGGCATTACTGCGCGTCGTGCTTGGTTTTTTCGCGCTCGACCGATTTGCGCTCGCGATAATCCGCCAGTACGCCTTCGGGATCATCGTTAAACAAATCGCGGCAGCCGGTGCAACAGACGTAGTATTTTTTGCCCTGATACGAGACCTCGATCGTGCCCAGCCCGCCAGTCACGAGGCATTCCGGCTCGCCGGAGCCTTTGGCGAACGATGCCCCGCGGCGCGTAGAACCCACCTCGGCCAACCGTGCGAACCGGTCGGCCTGCGCGAGGCGCTTCTCGTAAAGCACCAGCATCCGGTCGTCGTCGGCCACCATGCGGATGGTAATGCGAGCAGGTTCATCCGGCCCGGCGTCGCCTTTGCTCACCAGCACCAAGTGCCCGTTGTTGTCGATCGTTCCCGCAAAGCGCGCTTCGCCGCCTGCGTTGGGACGCTGCGCGGTCAGTTCAAAGGCGCCTTGGTCGTCGCCAGGCAGAAGCTTGCCGGAGGAAAGATATTTCGCCTCGGGCGTCTCAAAAACCAGCGCGGCGCGGCCTTCGTCAAACTTCCAGGCCCACTGCGACTGCTCGGTCCAAGCGCCCTGGTTCGACCCGCGACGCGGTTGACCGACTCCACGCCAGCTTCCCACGTAGGCTTGCAGTGGCGCCAGCGCCGCTTTATCGGCGGTGATCTGCTCCGAGTTGGACGGCCCTGGTTCGGTTGCCACTGCGAGCAAGAACGAACAACAGATTCCCAGCGAAACGTTCATGACGCCGACTCCTGGCGGTATTGCGTGGCCCATGTTGAGTATGGCACGAGCACCGCTTTCCTACCAGCAGCGCCCCAGAGCAGCAGCGCCTTAAACCGGCGGCGCCCGGCTCAATCGCCGTAGGAGCGTTGGTCGTTGACCATGGCGGGTGAGAGCGCTTCGACGACCTCGGCGGGCGTGGGCGGCGAGACGACCGGCGCCGCGGGCCGCACTGCCGGCCGCGGGGCGAACACTTCCGCCTCGCTTGCCAGCGTTGCTGAAAGCGTGCCCTTCAGGCCATAACGATCGACTTGCAGGTCCAGCGGGGTGTTGGGCCGGCTGCGGCCAATGCGCGAGATCGCCTCGCGGTAATCTACCACTTTTTCGCCGTTGATGGCCAGAATGCGATCGCCCATCCGCAGTCCGGCTTTGGCCGCCGGACTATCAGGCAACACCCTCAGCACACGGGCACCGCCATAAGAAGTTTTGCTGAACGTCACACCCAAGGCTGCGCGGCGAAACACATTCCCGGGGCTGGCCAGCGTCACTTCGAGTGGGCCGCGCAAACCTTGCCGGTCGATCTCCAATTCGACCTGCACTTCGGCGCCGCTGGCGCTCACCAGCCGAATGACTTCGCGGCTGTTGGCTACCGGCGTATTGTCAACCCGCAGAATGCGATCGCCGGCACGCAAACCCGCATCCGCCGCCGGACTGTTCGGCAACACCGCCGCGATTTCGACGCCCGCGGCGCCAAGGTCGCGCAAGCGGACTCCCAAAGCTCCGGTGGCGGGGGCCGCCGTGCGCCGGACACGAGAAGCACGCGGCGCTTCGCTTTGGGCCGCGGTGGCGCTGGCGACGAACATGGTAATGATCGCCGCCACCACAGCGAAAAGCCACCGCGATTGGCGGATATGGTGCACCGCGGCTGCGCATGGGCAAGGTTCGGTCATAGCCGCGTCTCCGGAAACATCCGACACCAGACAATAAGACTCCAGTAGAACCTTATCGACAAGGCGAGCCGGGGGCAAGCAGTACGATTTTAGCGGTTTGGCAAGCTTTACAGCCTGCCAGACACGTGGCGAAAGTTTCGCCAGTCTACGCGGTGAGCATAACCGTCCGCCCGTTGCCGTAAGTTGTGACTGCCGGTCCGGTTGCGCTGGCAGCACCGGAAATTCACAGCCGATGACGAATTCAGCGATGGCGCGTCCGCTTTGTGATGCAGGCGTCCCGCCTGCCAGACAGGCGGGACGCCTGCACCACAACATCGGCTTCAGTTGGGGCGGTTTGAGAATGCCGCGAACTTCGTGGATCACATCGCTCAGCCGCTTCGCTGCTGCTTGGTTGCTGCTGGCGGTCTCTGCGGCGGCCGCCTCTGCGCAGGCCGTGCCCGAGCGGCTCCCACCCGTCCGCCCGACCGTGCCGGTGGAGGAACTCCCCGCCCCTGGGGCATCGCCATCGCCGGAGCCATCGCCGGAGCCAACGCGGGCGCCTGCGCGCCGGTTTTGGGAGCCGTACCGAGGGTGGTTCGATGATGCGCCCTGGTTCAACCCATTTTTCGAACCTGCGCCGCTAGCCACGGGCTGGCTGCGCGTCGATTATTTGAATTGGCATCTGCGCGATGCGCCGCTGCCTGCGCCGTTGCTCACCACCAGCGACGCGGCTGACGCCGGACGACTAGGAACGCCTTCGACCGCGGTGCTCTATGGCGGACACTCGCAAAACCTGGGACCGTTCTCGGGCGTGCGAGTGTCCGGCGGTTGCTGGTTTACGTTCAATCCCTGGATCGGCGCCGAATTCAGCGTGTTCGGCTTGCCGGGCCGGCAGTCGCATTTCCAGGTGACGAGCAGCCAGACGCCGCATCAGCTTTTGGCGTTGCCATTTTTGAATCAGGCCTCCGGGGCGGCGGTGCCCGACGCCGTTGTCATTGCGCAGCCGGGCGGAGCAACCGCCAGCGCCGCCGCAATGCTGCAAACATCGCTGTGGGGAATCGAGGGCAACGCGCTGCGCCGCCGACGCCGATCGTTCGGCCGCGGTGGCGCCGAACTGGCGGTGCTCGGCGGAATTCGTTTCATCCAGCTTAATGAGCGGCTCGACTTTTCGAGCTCGTCCACCGCAGCGGGCGGCATCAATCGCGGCGACGACATTCACACGCAAAGCTCGTTCATCGGTTTCCAGACGGGCCTGCGAAGCATGCGCCAATGGGGACGGCTTTCGTTCACAGCGACGGGCAAAATCGCTTTCGGCGAGACCAACGATCTGGCGACCGTGGCCGGGCATTACAACTCGATCGGCTTTGGCAGCCCGCAGCCGTCGCTGCTGCCCAACGGCAATCCCACCACGACGCCGGCCGATATACGCAACAACTATTTCTATGCGTTCTCGGTCGTGCCCGAGGTACAAGCGATGCTCAGTTACGAACTGCTTCCGCGGCTGCGGTTTTCGGCCGGTTATGACTTTTTATATTGGACGCGGCTGATCCGGCCGGGCAACCAGATTGACACCCGGGCCAATTTGGCCGATCCCGCCAGCGCGCTGGCCGCGCCGATTCAGCCCGTGCCGCTCGGTCGGCACAGCGACTTCTGGCTGCGAGGTTGGAGCGTGTCGTTGACGTATCACTATTGACGCACTTAGTCGCCGCCCGGCGGAATGCGATGCTGAAATTCGCTGGTGTAGGGATCGGCGGTGCTGGGCTGGTAGGTTTTTCCATCGCCGCGCTTGGCCCCCGAATAGGTACAGCCAGCCACGCTACCTAACAGGGCGGCAAGGACAAGGGCGTGCATCAGTGGCCTACGCGTCGAGGCCGGGGCATCATCCACGGCATGCATTCATCATCTCCGGTTGCTCTCTAGGGAACGCCTTCGGTGGCCGCTTCGCACAGCCATGCGGCGCACCATTATCGGACCCTTGGGCAACATTTCTTGAGAAACTCTCGCCGCTTGCTTTCCCAACTCGAATTCGTATCCACGGCACCGCGGGTTTGCGAAGCCGGCCCGCGGTGATTAGACTCAGCGTAGTTTCATCCCCGCCTGAATGACCTGCCGGAGATATGCTCATGCGATTGCGCCGTTTGCCCATGCTCGCTTTGTTGGCTTGTTCTTGCGCCCTCGGTATCGCGTCGCTTGCCCGGGCGGCCGACGAGACGGGTTTCGAGACCATCTTCAATGGCAACGACCTGGGCGGCTGGCAGATGGTGAACAAGCGCGGCCCCGGCTACGTGGTCGAAGACGGCCTGCTGGTTTGTCCCAAGGAAGGCGGCGGCAATTTGTTCACCGACAAGGAATACGCCAATTTCGTGCTGCGGTTTGAATATCGGCTGGAACCGGGCGGCAACAACGGCGTCGGACTGCGGGCGCCGCTTGCGGGCGACGCCGCCTACTCCGGCATGGAATCGCAGATTCTTGACGACGACGCTCCGCAATACGCCAATCTCGAACCCGGCCAATACCACGGCTCGATCTATAAAGTGCTGCCGGCCAAACGAGGCGCACCCAAAAAAGCCGGCGAGTGGAATACCGAAGAGATCGTCTGCAATGGCCGCCGCATCAAAGTTACGGTCAACGACAAGGTGATCGTCGACGGCAGCCTGGATGACGTGAAAGATCCCGAGGTGCTCAAGGCCCATCCGGGCATGCAGCGCACCACAGGCCACCTCGGTTTTTTAGGGCACGGCACGCGGGTCGAGTTTCGCAATATCCGCGTGAAGACGCTGCCGTGACCAGCCGCCATCAGAGGAACCCCAGCATGCCACCCACCCGCGATGCAACCGAAAAGCCCGCCCCCCAGGCTGCCAGCCAAGACGGTTCGCCGGCCTTTACGCTGGCCATTGACATCGGCGGCACCGGCCTGAAAGCCTCGGTGCTCGATGAGCAGGGCGAAATGACCACCGAGCGCGTGCGGGTCGATACGCCCCACCCCTCGCCGCCCAACGTGCTGGTCGAGGCGCTGGTTAAGCTGGTGGCCTCGCTGCCGCATTACGATCGTGTGTCGGTCGGGTTTCCGGGCGTCGTACGGAAAGGCAAGATCATCACCGCGCCGAATCTAGGCCAAGACGATTGGCAAGGCTTCGATCTGGCCGAAGCACTCGGGCGGCATCTGAACAAACCCATCAAGGTGAAGAACGACGCCGACCTGCAGGGCCTGGGCGCGATTCGCGGGCAGGGAGTCGAAATGGTCATCACCCTGGGCACCGGTTTTGGTACGGCGCTATTTGACGACGGCTTTATCGCGCCGCATATCGAGCTGGCCCACCATCCGTTCCGCAAAGGCGACACCTACGAGCAGCAGTTGGGCAACGCCGCCCTGCACGCCGCCGGCAAGGAAAAGTGGAACAAACGCGTCCGCAAGGCGATTGCGACGATCCGCGCCCTGACCAATTTCGACACATTGTTTATCGGCGGCGGTAACGCCAAAAAGATCGAATTTGAGTTGCCCAGCGACGTGGAAGTGGTCTCGAACGATTACGGCATGCGCGGTGGCATCTGGCTGTGGCGCCACGATCGCCATCACCTGATTCTGGAAGACTAACCATGTTTCATCTGAACGTGTGGCTGACGGTCAATGACGTCGAGCAGGTCGAGACCATCCGCGAGCGCCTGGCGCGCGCGGCGGGCATGTCGCGGCAAGAGCCGGGCTGTGTGCGGTTCGAGGTGTTTCATTCGCAGTCCGACGAGCGGCGGTTTCTGCTCGTCGAACGCTGGGAATCGAAAGCCGCCTGGGAAACGCACCGCCAAGGCAAGGCCGTGACCGAAATCTACGTGCCCCAGGTGTTGCCGCACGTCGAGCGCGAGCCACACGTCTGCACACTGGTCGAGTGAGCGTCAGGTTCAGGGTTTGCGGGCGCAGTCAGCCCATAGCGAATTAAGAAACTTAAACGACTGCCGGGCGGCGTCGGGGCCGATGTGGCTGTGACGACTTAGCTCGACGTGAATTCCGCTCTGATAACCGCTGGCGGCGAGCGCCTCGATCACCGGCGGAAAATCGATTTCGCCTTCGTCGAACATCAGGTGCTCGTGGACGCCGGCGCGCATGTCTTCGATGTGTACGTTGACGAGCCGTTTTTGCCAGCGGTGAATTTGAGCGGCGATTGGCGTCTCGCCCAAGCAGTGCAGATGGCCGATGTCGAGCGTTAATTGAAACAGCGGATGGCCGATTTGCCGATCAAGCTCTTCGTAGCGGGACATCGTGTCGATGAGCATGCCCGGCTCGGGCTCGAAGCCAATCACGACATTCTTGCCCCGCGCGTAGTCGAGCGCTGGTTCCAGGCCGGAGACCAAACGCCCCAGCGCGGTTGCAAAGTCAGCGCCATCGTGAACCACGCCCGACCACAGCGAGACGCAGTCGCTTTGCAGTTCGTGGGCCGCGTCGATGGCCGCCTTGAGGAATGCGATCCGCCTATCACGGGCTACCTTATCGGCCGAAACGAGCGTCGGCTCATGTTTGCGGCGCGGATCGAGCAAATACCGCGCGCCGGTTTCGACGACGTTCCGCAGCTTCAGCCGCTCGAGCAGCCGGCGCAGCGATGCCAGTTGGCTCCTAAAGCCATCGGCAAAGGGATTCAACCGGCCATGGTCGAGCGTCAGGGCCACGCTCCGATAGCCGATCTCGGCCAGCAACTCGATGGCCTCGAACGGATCGTGGTGCGCCAGGCCGTTGGTGTTATAGCCGATGAGCATGAAACTCGATGAATCCCTCGGCGACGTGGATATAGACTGCGGTCAATTGCATGGACTCTTAGTTCAAGTTTCGCAGTTTTTGCTAGCAGATGAACGACGCCGTAGCGTCATTATGCCGCAAGTTGGAGTACTTGGTCGAGAATCTGCTTGATTTTTTTGCTTCCCTGTCCTGACAGGCCCAGCGGAATAATCTGTT
>JAICLL010000080.1 GCA_025927475.1 Pirellulales bacterium | reverse complement strand
TGAGCTTCCTAGGTCGTCCCTGGGCGCATTGACGCTCTTGGGCGACCTAGGAAGGTCGCCCTACGGATCGGTTCCCTTTACTCAATGTAAATGGTGGGACTCGCTGCGCTCGGCCCACCCTACCTGCTCTTGAGTAACCGTCGTTCAGGACGGCATCACCAAACGTGTTCTACACGCTGTTCAAGTGGCAGTGCCCGACCGGGTATCGGCGCCATAATGCCCGACAGCTCGGCTGCTCGGCAAGAGCCTTACGCCCAGGCCCATCAAACGGCTGCATGGACGATCTAGGAAGGCCATCCTACGGCGGAATCAACTCCAGGCACACGAGCCGATCGGCGCCGCGCAGATAGAGCAGCCCGTGCGATAAGATCGGCGCGGCCCACGCCGGATAGCGCAGCAGCCGCGCCGGCCCGCCGTCGAAACCGGCCGGCTCGTCCTTCGATGGCAAAATGGTCTGCGCCACCAGGTCCAGCTTTTCGGGCGTCGGCTTGAACAGCAGCAACGCGCCGTGCTCGGTCAGGCACACGCAGTGGCCGTCGACATACAGCAGCGAAGATCGCCCCAAGCCGGGCTGACTCCACATCACGTTGCCGGTTTCGAGCTCGACACAGCGCAGCTCGGCGTTTTCCGTATGGCGGCCGCTCGAGGCGTAGAGATAGCCTTCGTGATAGATTGGCGTGTTCCAATGCGTTTGCAGGCTTTTGCCGCGCCGCTTGTCCTGGTCGCTCCAAACGACGTCGTAGCCGCCCGGCCGCACTTTCAACAGCGCACTGCCTGGCCCATAGGTCTCCGAAATGAACACGCGGTCTCCCACGACGACTGGGTTGCTGGCATTGACGCTTTCCAGCGATTTTGCTCGCCAGGGGAAATGAAAATCGAGCTTGCCCGACATCGGCTCGAAGGCCAGCAACCCTTCGCGTGCAAACACAAAACACCAGCGGCGGCCATGGATGGTGGCCAACACCGGGCTGGCATAGCTGGCCAGATCGTCGCCGAGCTGGTATCGCACTTTGCCGGTGGTTTTATCGAACGCCACCACGCAGGCGCCGTTGGGCTTCACGCGGTCAAGCTGACCGGGCGGAAGCTGGCGACTCTCTTCCGGGCTGCCGCCCACCTGGGCAATGAGCAAATCGCCTTCGATGACCGGCGTGCTGCCCACGCCAAAGAAATTCTGCACGACGCCGAATTTTTCGGCGGTATCGACCTTCCACAATATTTTGCCGTCGGTCACTCGCAGGCAGTGCAAGACGCCTTCGGCGCCATAGATGTAGACGCGGTCGCCATCGACCAGCGGCGCGCAGCGCGGGCCATTGTCGTAGTTGTAAAGATCTCGATAGTCGCTGTCGTATGCGAATTTCCACAGCTCATCGCCGGTCTCGCTGTTCAGGCAGACCAGCCGCATCTGCGGGCCGGCGGCGGCGAACTGCAACAGCCGCCCGCGACTGATGGCCGGCATGCCGTAGCCATCGCCCACGCGCTTCTGCCAGACCAGCGGCGGGCCTTCCTCAGGCCAATCGGTAAGAATGCCGGTCTCGCGCGATTTGCTGTCGCCGGTCGGTCCCAAGAACGCCGGCCAATCGTCGCCGCCCCGGCGCGTGCCAAGGTCGGGCAGGGCCCGCGTTTTCGGGCGGTCGGCTTCGGCGCCGCTCAAGCAGGCAGCGGTCAGCAACACGGGGGTAAAAATCAGCAACGATCGCATAGCGTTCTCCAAGGGCTATATTATAACGATGATTCCTTCCGAGTCAGCGCAGGCCGGCGGCCCCGGCAACCTGATGGTGACGCCCCGGCTGCGGATTCCGCTGGCCGAGTTCGAGTTTCGCTTTGCACGCAGCTCGGGGCCGGGCGGACAAAACGTGAACAAAGTCAACAGCAAAGCCCTGCTCCGCTGGCCGATCTTGGCCAGTCCGAGCCTGCCCGAGGTGGTGCGAGAGCGGTTTCGCCAGCGGTTTGGCAACCGCATCACCACGGAGGGCGATTTGTTGATCACCAGCCAGCGCTATCGCGACCAGGCGCGGAACGTCGACGATTGCCTGGAAAAGCTTCGGGCAATGCTGGCGTCAGCCGCGGCGCCGCCGATGCGCCGCAAACGGACCAAGCCCTCGCGAGGTTCGATCGAGCGTCGCCTGGGCGAGAAGCGCCGCCGCTCGGAAAAGAAGCAGGCCCGCCGCGGCGTGGAATAGAAGCCGGCCCGGCGCGAGATTTATTGCGAGCGGGCGTTCACGTCTTGATCGTCGATCTCTTCCCTCCTACGCCGCGCGATCCATGCGGCATCCATCAGATCATCTGGGACGAGTTCGTTGAAGAGTCGTTTGCGTTTCCACCGGGCAAAGATCGGCTCGTCGTTTCCTACAAGGCGGGTGTCGAGCGCGTCGCTTACATCGAACCGCTGGCGGTTGGCGACGATTTGCCCGACATGGCGCTTTTTTTATCGGGAGAGTTGCACGTTCCGGCTCCTCTTACCTCGACCTACCGCACCGCTTGGGAGGCTAGCCCGCTCGATTTACGGATCGCCGTCGAAACCGGTACCCTGCCCGAGCAGCGCGCTGAGCCGTGACGGGCCGCCCGAATGTTGGGATGCCCCGGCGGTGATGCGAGGGAGTAGATCACCAGAGCATCGCAACGGCTGGCGTTGACGATAAAAACGGCCGCGACGACGACCTAGCCGAGTAGCAGCCAAGCCACGAAGCCGGCTAGCACCAGCAAAGCCACCCAAGCCCCAGCGGCCTTGGCTTCCGGCGGCTTGGCCTCAGCATTAGGCAGACGGGCGGCGGCATTAGGCAGACTGGCGGCAAGGGCGGTGGGCGCGTCGATGCCCTCGGCAAGCAGCACGTTCAGGACGACTTCATCGTCTTGGTTCATAGCATCAAGTATACCACGGAAAGAAGGCCAAATGATGGCCTGCGCCAGCGGCGCTAATGACTCGCGTTTCTTGATCCTGGCACAGAAACACCGTAGAACAAGGGAAATAATGTGGTTGCGCCTGTAGCTCAGGGGATAGAGCAACGGTTTCCTAAACCGTAGGTCGCAGGTTCGAATCCTGCCAGGCGTAATTTCGCACGATGCAGCGCTGCGGTTCGTGAGATGGCTGCGCAGGTCGCACGGCTGCGCAAATGCTGCACCGAGCGCGGCATTCGGCCGGCTTTCGCCGTTCAACCCGGGCCCTGACTTCGATCGAGGAACCAACAGCATGCAACGACGCACGTTTCTTGGCAGCGCGATAGCCGCGATGACGACTTCCTCTTTATCCGCGGCAGCGCGCGCAGCACGCTGGGATGACGCGGCGGAAGTGCTCGCGCAGGCGACAGACTCCGGGCAGGTTGAGGCGGCCGTGCTGCACGTGGTGCAAGGCGATGAGGCTTATACGCGGCATTTTGGCCGGGCGGCCTCCGGCGATGCCATGTTTCTGCTCGGTTCCGTTTCCAAGCCGATCAATGTTGCCGCCGTCATGACCTTGTTCGACGACCGAAAGTTTCAGCTCGACGATCGCGTGAAAAAGTTCTTGCCCGGCTTTGCCGGCGAAGAGCGCGGCGAGGTGACGATTCGCCACTTGCTCACGCATGTCTCCGGGCTGCCCGACCAGGTTGCCGACAACAACGAACTGCGAAAGCGGCACGCTTCGCTGGCGGAGTTTGTTGAGCGGGCCGTCCACGCTCCGCTCGGTTTCGCGCCCGGCTCGAAGTACAGTTATTCCAGCATGGGCATTTTGCTGGCGACGCGGATCGCCGAAATCGTCAGCGGCTCAGACATTCTCACGCTCGTGGATCGCGCGGTCTTTCAGCCACTGGGCATGAAGCACTCGGCTCAAGGGCTGGGGCGGTTTGCATTGGCCGACATGGTGCTGTGCCAAAGCGAGGGCGCCGCGCCGGAGTCGGGCAGCGGCGATCCGCAAGCCAGCCAGTGGAATTGGAACAGCGAGTATTGGCGGAAGCTCGGCGCTCCTTGGGGCGGAACCCACGCGTCAGCGCCCGACATTGGCAAGTTTCTGGCCGATTTCCTGCGGGCTGGCGGCAAAGTGGTTCGGCCCGAGACCGCCCGGCTCATGACCCGAAACCACCATCCGCCCGGCTTCACGCCGCGCGGACTCGGCTTTGCCGTGGGCCAGCCAGCCGGCAGCCGCGGATGCTCGGAGCAAACGTTTGGCCACACCGGCTCGACGGGCACGCTTTGCTGGGCCGACCCCGCGACGCAGACCCTTTGCGTCGTGCTGACTTCGCTGCCCCGCCGAGCGGCGCGGCCTCATCCGCGCGAACTGGCGGCCGAGCAAGTCGCCGCGGCAGCAACGCGTTGAACGACGCATCGCACCGGCCTTGGCGCCAGCGGTGATGAAACAAGATCGCCGGAACGTTAGCCCGAAGCTTTCAGCTCCGCCAGGTGCTGGGCGGTTCCGACCAAGCGGTCCCAGTTATCGTGAATGTATTCCGGCGGGCCGCCGACTTGGGCCACGACCTGGGCCACTTGCTCGGTGGGCACCATCTCGATGGCGTCCCAAGGGCAAACGGTCAGGTCATAAGGATCCGTCTTCTTGCGCGGAATATGGACGCACACCTCGCAACCGACGCAGCGTTCGAGATCGATCTCGCAGAAACTCTGCAGGTTGTGAAAAGCATCATATTGCTGGACCTTGACGATGCAATCGACCGGACAAACTTCCAGGCAGGCTTCGCAGCCCGTGCAGTTGTCGAAGTTGATCACCGCCAGTTCTTTGGGAAGCTTTTTACGTGGCCCCTGTTTGGCCATCGGTTCTCTCCGGGTTTCAAGGTTCAGGAATCATAGACCCGTGACCATTCCATCATAGAAATAAATCGGCTGGCGGCCAACCGCTCCGCTGACGAATCCGGCAAATTGGGGCCAGGGGCTGCGCGAAGGCCATCGCCAAAAGGGCTAGTTCGGCGGGTTCTTGAAAATGCCTGGCAAAACGGTCTCGAGTCCGCGGGCGAGGGGGGCGACCGACGCGATCGCCCCCGTTTCGGCCAATCCCGCGCACTGGTAGTCGGCATCGAACAGCAACGTCGCCTGACACCCACCGTCGGAAAAACGCAAGGCATATTGCCATATTCGATCCTGGGCGGCTGGCGTGGCCGACCAATCGAAACTGTCATCTTGCACCAGCCGGCGCCTGAGGTGTGGCATGCCCGGTGCATGCGCGGCGCCGGTGGTTTCGACAATGCGCCACTTGCCCCCGGCCCAGGTCACGGTGTCGCCATCGGTCACGGTGTCGCCATCGGTCACGGTGCCGCCATCGGTCACGGTGCCGCCATCGGAAGCTGGCTGCGAATCGGCTGCTTGCAGCTTCCAGCCTTCGACTTCCGGAGCCGACAAGATCAGCGCCGCCGCATCGACTCCCCACAGAGCGATCACTCGCCGCTGCATTTGGCGGTGATAGAACCAGCCGCCGCCCGCGCCGCAGAGGCCGATGGCGATGAGTGCCGCGATGACATATTTGCCGAGATGGGCGCCTTGAACAGGTCCACTTTCGCAGTCCGGTGAGGTCATCCGAGATATTATCGCAGGAAGCTCGCCGCGGGGACAACCGGTTTTCCGCGGAACAATTGATCCTTGCCCTGAATCAATTCTTCCCTGACCGAAGAACAAAAGCTCGCTGGGCTGCATTTCTGCCGTAAGGCGTTGTGATGCAAGGGCTTGCATGGTCGCCGTTGAACGCAGCGCGAGGCGCCATCCCGCCGGGCAGTCACAGTAATCGCAAGGCGAAGTTGAATAGACATGAGGCCGATATATAATAAAGACGTTCGGGCAGCCATGAATCGCGGCGCCGGGGTGGCCCGGGGGCCGGCGCAAGGGTGGCTCTATGAGTATCTCGCCTGTCGACCGTTTGCGTCGGGTGCGCTGGCGACGCTGGTTCGCTCTGGCTGGCGTTCTCTCCCTAGCCGCGTCTTTGGCGTGCGGCTGGTGGGTGCAAGAGCGGCTCGATCGGGCCGCCCAACAACGCGCCGCGGTCGCGGCAATTCGGCGGCTGGGGGGCCGCGTGCTCTACAACGACCAATTCGACGCGACGGCCGAACCTGCCTCGCGTTGGCTGCGGCGCTGGCTGGGTGACGATGGGGTACGCGAAGTCGCCAGCGTCTCGCTGCGCGGCGCCTGGCTGCCTGGCCCGGAACTGGTCAACAAGGCCGACGATTCGCTCCGCCATGCCTTTGTGGCTGCCACCGACGACGATCTGATCTGTCTGCTGCCGCTGGTCCACCTCAAGCATCTCGATCTGCGGCGGACGCGCGTGACCGATGCGGGGCTTCGGCGCCTGGTTGGGCTCGACGAATTAGAAGACCTGCGGTTGAGCAACACCGCGGTCACCGACCGCGGCCTGGCGTACCTGGCCCAGTTGCCCCATTTGCGGCGCCTTTGGCTCGACGACGAAGAATACGAAGCCGACTGCCGCGGGGCCGAAAGCGATCACTTGCGGCGCTACAAGCCGTGCATCAGCGACGCCGGGCTGGAATGCCTCGAACAGTTCAAGCAGCTTGAGTTCATCGACTTGACAGGCTGCCATCCTTCGGACGCGGCGCGGCACAAGTTGGCGATGGCGTTGCCGGGTTGCGAGATCCGCTGGACCGCCGGTCCGATCTATCTGCCCGATGGCCCGAGCGGCGTCCCCTCGCCTCGGCCGGCGCCGCGCCCGCGTCCGCGGCAGCACTTGCTGCGTCTGTAGCGCTTCGCACGTCAACGGCACGGAGCCCGTTCTCTACAGAGGCCATGACTGATCTCGACCGTCAAAACTGGTCCGACCGCATCACTGCCAACTCGGCTCGGGGGCTTCCGCGGAGAGCGCCCCGCGGCTGGAGATGGCGCGAATATCGTCACGGGCACGGAAAAACGCCTCGACCACTTGCGGGTCCCATTGCTGGCCGGCGCCTTTGCGGATAATCTCGTCGAGCTTTTCGTCTTCCATGCCGGCGCGATACGGACGATCGCTGGCCATGGCGTCGTAGGCGTCGGCCACCGCCACAATGCGGGCCAAATACGGTATGCCTTCGGCGGCCAGCCCGTGCGGGTAGCCTTTGCCATCCCACGATTCGTGATGGTGCAGCACCACCGGCAGCATGTGCGACAGCTTGCGCAGGTCGGCCAAAATGCGATAGCCGATCAGCACGTGCTGCTTGATGTGCTCGAACTCTTCGTCGGTCAGCTTGCCGGGCTTCCGCAACACTTCGTCGTTGATGCCGATCTTGCCGATGTCGTGCAGCAGGCCCGAGAAGTAAATGGTTTTGACCGTCTCGGCATCGCAGTTGAGCTCTTTGGCCAGGCGGACGGCGATGCGCGCGACGCGGTCGCTGTGGCCGCGGGTATACGGGTCTTTGGCGTCGATGGCCGAACTCATGGCGCGTACCACGCCGGTGAGCAGCTCGGCCTGCTGGCGATACAAGTCGATATTGCCGCTGTGAATGCCCAGCATGGTGCCGACCGAGCTGAGCAGGCTGGCTTCGGCCGAGCCGAATTCGCCCGAGCGATCGTGGTTGATGGCGGCCAGCCAGCCGAAGAGATGCTCGCCCTCGGCCACCGGCACGATCACCAACTCGCGAAGGGCGGCAAACCGCGCCCCCGGCGCGACTTGAGCCAGATGATTCACCACCAGCGGGCGGTTGTTGGCGCGCAGCCCCAGCCGCTCGACCAGTTCGAGCAGTGTCTCAACCGCCAGATCGCACTGCCCGTGCTTGAGCAACAAGGGCTGCGTGCGGACGTCGGGCGTGCCTTGGCTGGCGTCCGAATTGGGAATGAGCAACAAAACCAGCGCTTCGGCGGGCACCACTTCCGAGAGCCATTCCAACGCCCGGCGGCCGAGATCTTCGTCGTTGCTCGAGAGCTTCAGGTTTTGCGTGAGCCGATAGATGAGGCTGATTTCTTCGAAGGTCGAGCCCAGATGGGCCGAGAGCTTCTCGACCTCTTCTTCGAGCTGCTCGATCTCTTCATCAGCCGTCAGCTTGGCGGCAGAGACGGTGGCCAGCCGCACGGCCGCCTCGGCCGGCAGCGGTTCTTGCCGCGCGGCCCAGTTGGCGGCGGCCTCGAGGTCGAGCCCCAGATTCTCGGCCAACCGCAGCGTATCTTGAGAAGTCGCCGGGCGCGTCAGCAGCGAGGCGACCGCGACGAGCGTCTCGTCGCCGCGGGGCACGGGCACCGCCAGCAGCAACCAAGGGTCGTCTTCTTCGATTATTTCGGGCTGGCCGCGGCGAGCCACCTCGCGGCAAAGCTCCGCGCGGGCCGTCCAGTCCATGCGCCGGTGATCGGCCGCCAGTCGCACCGGGTCGCCCGTGGCGCCTTCGAGCACCGAAAAATCAACGCCCAGGCAATCGCGCAGGCGGCCGGCTACTGCGGCGGCATCGCGGGCACAGGCCGGCGCGGCCAGCGCGGCCGGCGGTGGCATGACCACACCCGTGGCAGACGCCGATGACATGGACGAGACAACCATCAGATCAAGCTTTCCCAAGGAACCAAACCCTTGGGAACTCTAGTCCACGCCTGCGCTCTCCGCAAAAGCGGGAGGGATGGAAAGGGTCGTCACACGGACAGTTTGTGCCGATTATGCCGGGCAGGTAGTCCCGGCCCTTTGTGGCCGGCTTAACGGTTTCTCGCCAGTTAGCCCCGGCTGGCTTGCGCAACAACCGTCGTTGCGCGATTAGGGGGCTTTGATCCTCTTTTTTGTTCCGCCACGGCGGAGCTTGCCTCCGTCGAGCGATGATTGATCGCTAGCCCGGATTATTCATCAGCCCATACTAACCCGGATGGTGGCGGAGCGGCACCGGCACAAAGCGCTTGGGGTGCACCGCAATGGCCTAGCTTCAGGCCGCGGCGGCTGATAACGGATATGCCGTCGGTGCGGCCGGCGCGGCGGTTAGCGCGGCCACCAGGGCGTCGGGCGAGTGGCGGCGGCGCCACATGGGGCGAAGTGCTTCGGCGGCCCGGCGATGCGATTCGAAGCCATCGATCACCCGCTTCACGGCTGAGACAAACGAGTTGAAATCGGTGAACGTTTCGCCCACGCCGGGGGGCAATTGCTCGGCCATCCAGGTGCCCGCCGGGGCCACCACCGGCGAACCCAAGGCGAGCGCCTCGGCCAAAACGCCCGACGTGCAGGCCCGATAGCGACCGTTCAGATAAGGCAGCAGCACCACGTCGGCCTGGGAGAACATGCGGTAGTACTCGACCGCCGATAGCGCCGACCCAGCCGCGAATAACTGCACCTCGCTGGGCGGAAAGCGCCTCAGCCGCTCGAGCGCCGCCACGCTTTGCGGGTTGTATTGAGGCAGGCTGATGTTGGCTTGAATCACGAACCGCGCGCGGCCCGGCGCCAGGTATTCGTCGCGCAACGCCTCGGCTAACTCCGAGAGCCAGGGAAAACCCTTCTCGTCGCGGGCCTCTCCAAAATACCCCAGCCGCACCGCCGCCGAAGGCGGTCGCGGCGCCGGCGTCAACAACTCCGCGCGGAAAGGAATCGGCAGCACGCCGAACGGCTGGCCCGAGATGCTTTCATAGTCCTTCGAGAGCATTTCAGAATCGGTGTACAGCTTCACGCGGTCGCCCGCCATCCAGTCGCCGTAAAGCGACATCAACAGCCGCTTGACGCGGACGTACGACGGGGGCGTTGAGAGCTCCGCAGCCGGGTCGCTCTCGAACAAGGCGTTGAGAATCTCCAGATGAAAGGTGGGCGCGTTCTCAGGCCCCAGAATCTCGATGGCCAATTGCGCGGCAGCGGCGTCGCGCGGATGCGCCGAGAGCACTAACAGATGGTCGCCGCGCCGCGCTTGCGCCAGCGTCAAAAACCGCAGCAGGTCGCGCTCGAAGCAGAGCATTTGCTCCAACTCGCTTCCGAAGCCTGGCGGCACAAGGGTGCGGACGGCCTGGATGACTTTCGTCGCCTGCCGGGGACCACGCAGGCGGCGCGAGGCCTCGGGCCACGGCTCGGCTTGCGCCACGACTTCGGCTAGCGCGCCGCGCCGCTGTTGCCTTTGCCGCCAGGCGGAATGCAGCTCGCCCTGATGGCGCAGGTGCGCCCAGCGCGGCACACCGCAATATGCCAGCAGCCGCCCGGCATCGTGAAACAACGGCGGAAAAAAATGGTAGAGCGAGCGGTCGGCCGCCCGGGCAAGCTTCCAATAGGTTTGCGTGGCTTTGCGGAAGGCCCGCAGCGGCAGCCCCGGCCTGGCGGCGGCAAACGGGTCATCTGGTGGACGGCAGTCATCGGCGCACTCGGTGTAAAAAACCGGATGCTTTTCCAGCCATTCCGGCAAGATCTCTTGCGGGCAATGGACGTGCGTGGCCAACACCGGATGCCAGCCCAGGCGCCGCGCGGCATCGGCCACCGAGACCGATGTCTCAAAGTAATGGCCCAGATAGCCGCGCAGGTTGTGGCTGACAATCAGCAATCTGCGGTGTGAAGGACGTTCCTGTGCGGCGTCGGTCATCGATTTGCCAGCATCGGGTTGAACGCGAAATGAGGCGGAAGTATAGCGAGGCGGCACGGCCACACAACGCCAGTTGCGGCCAGTTGCGCGGAAGCGGGCTCATTAGGACGACCTCTGCTTTGGCATTGACGGCTGGCTTCGGACTTTGCTAAAAGCGGCCCCCTCGATCGAGCGATTCTGCAAGAGTGAACGTCATTGCGGCCGCAAAATGCCAACCGATCGCCCACCCCTGCTCGTTTCGATCGTGATCGCGGCATACAACGAAAGCGCTTGCCTGGCGGAACTGCACGCGGAGCTTCGCGCGGCTCTCGACCCGTTGGCATTCGAGTTCGAGTTCTTGTTTGTTGACGACGGCAGCGAAGATCAGACGCTGGCGGTTCTCGCCGACCTGCGCGAGCGCGACGCGCGTGTGCGTTACATCTCTTTGTCGCGCAATTTCGGTCATCAGGCTGCCCTGACGGCGGGCCTCGAGCATGCCCGCGGAGACGCCGTCGTCACCCTCGATGCCGACATGCAGCACCCGCCTCGGGTAATCCCCCGGTTACTCGAAGCTTGGCAAGAGGGCTACGATGTGGTGAATACCTTGCGCGTGCGCACCGAGGAGATTGCCGCGCACACTCGGCTGTTCTCGACGGTTTTCTACCGCGTATTCAATTGGGCCGCCAATATCCAAGTTCAGCCCGGCGCCGCTGATTTTCGGCTGATGTCGCGGCGAACCGTCGATGTGCTGATCAGTTTGCGCGAGGTACACCGGTTTTTGCGCGGCCTTGTGCCGTGGCTGGGCTTCCGGCAAACCTACATTGAATTTGTCGCCCCACCGCGCTTCGCGGGCAGTTCGAAATTCACCTTCTGGCGCAGCCTCCGGTTGGCACTCGATGGGATCACGGCATTCAGCTTCTACCCGCTACGCCGCGTGACCATCTTCGGCTGGGCGATTGCGTTGGCGAGCTGCGCTTACGGACTCTATGCGGTCGGCGCACACTTCTTTGGGCACCGAAACGTAGCGGGCTGGACGTCCCTGCTGCTGTGCATCCTGTTCTTTGGTGGCTGCCAGCTTATCGTGGCCGGGGTGCTGGGCGAATACCTTGGTCGCGTGTTAGAGCAGGTCAAAAGCCGGCCGCTCTATGTCATCCGCGAAGCGGTGGGCTTGAAGACGGCCGGCGCGCGAGATGCTCTCGAACTCGCGGCGGCCGACCGACATGCCGCACCCGTAATCTTGCAGGCGTTTTCGGAAAAAGGGCGAAGCGATGTCGATCATGCTCGTGCGGCGTAGCTGCGCCGGCTGCGGAGAGACCGACGCGGCGCCGCTGTTCCGTGAACTGGTGTCGTGCAGGAAGTGTGGATTGATCTACTATCCGCGCTTACTCGAGCCGGGAGAGGCCGAACGGCTCTATTCCGATGAATATTTTGCGGGGGCTGAGTACTTCGATTATTGGTCGGACCGCGCGACTCATGAGTCGAATTTTCGCCGCCGGATGCGGCAGCTCTCGCCTTGGCTGCCCGAGGGCAGCCATCTGTATGAGGTCGGCTGCTCCTACGGCGTGTTCCTGAATGTGGCGCGCGAGCGTTGGCGGGTGCAGGGCTGCGATATCGCGGCTGAGGCTTGCCGCGTTGCCGTCGAGCAATTCGGCCTTGACGTCCGACGCGCGGATTTTCTCGATGTTCCCTTGAAACGAGGCGAGGTCGACGGTTTCTGCCTGTGGGACACCATCGAGCACCTCGACGCGCCCGATAAGTATCTCGCCAAGATGGCTGAAGTGCTTCCGCCCGGTGGCGTTGTCGCGCTGACCACCGGCGATATCGGCAGTTGGCTGGCCCGCAAGCAAGGAGAGCGCTGGCGGCAAATCCATCCGCCCACGCACTTGTGGTATTTCTCCGAGGCGACGTTGCGCCGCACGCTCGAACGCTTCGGCTTCGAAGTGGTCTGGTCGGCCCACATCGGCATGTCACGCAGTCTCGGGCAGATCGTCTACAGCCTGACCAGTTTAGGAAAAGCACGCCCCTCGCTGCTGCACCGGTTGTGCGTCGGCTCGGGCCTGGCTCGCCTTTCCCTACCCCTCAATACGTTTGACCTGCTGATGGTGGTGGCCAGGCGCAGCGCCGAGCCTTCGAATACGGTTCGCAGGAGCGCCGCCTGAATACCTCCATGCTCGCTGGACACTTGGAACCCGGCAGGATGCACTGGGCGGCTGCCGCGCCGTCGTCTGAGCAGCGTAAAGTCTGGTCGGTCGTCGCCTGCGCCGCGCTGGCGCTGCTTCCCTCAGCTCTCGGGGTGGCGTTTTACGATCTGCCGCTGATCCTGCAAGGAAGATCCGCGCTCGAATTGAACGGCGATGGAAGGTTCTACGCCTATCAACTCGCCCATGCCCACGAACTGCGGGGCCGCTGGTGGCTGCTGGGCGAAGATGCGTTAGTCGGAAAGCCCTATGCCAGCGCCGCGGCCAAGCACCCCGGCGTCTATGAAGGGCTCGATGTTCTTCTGGTCTCAAGCTTGACCGCGCGGTGGTTAAGCCCGGCGGCCAATCTCCACGCCATGACGTTGCTCGTGCTGAGCTTTAACGGCTGGGTCGCCGGATGGATCACTTACCGTGTTACTCAACGGCGCTTTTGGGCGGCTGTTTCCATCGCGCTGATTACCCTGAACATGTCGACGGCGATGCGATTCAGTAACCAACTGCACCTCATCAAATACGGCTGGGTGCTGATCGCGGTGTGGGCGATGTGGCGATTGCTCAAAGCCCCTTCGCTGGCAACTGGGGCGTGGCTGGGCCTCTCGGTGGCGCTGGTGTTACAAAGCTCTTTCTATTTTGGCTATTTCATCGGATTGGCGTTGGCGGCCGCCTGGGCGGGCTGTGCGATCGCCGGTTCAATTCGCCGCCGGCACTGGACGCCGTCGATCATCGCCGCGCTTACCGCTGCGTTGGCGGGGGCCGCCTTCACCGCCCCCGTCTGGTTAACCTCGCGGAACACCTTGCTCGCCGGTGACCAGTACTTCCAGCGCCTGCGCATCGAGACTTCTTTATATGGGTCGCAGTTGTGGCATTATTGCATTACGCCGGCCGGGAGATATACCCGGCGCATTCTGGATGCCTGGGGGGCAAATCCTTGGCTTTTCTTCGAGTCGTGGCACTACCTGGGGATGACCGTGTTGGTTGCCTTGGTGATCTATGGTTCGGGACGCATGCGCAAGGGAAACCTCGGGCCGCAGGAGTCCAGGTTCTTGCGCCTCGCCGTGGGATTAATCGGTCTTCTGCTTGTCCTGAGCCTGGCGGGCGGACCATCGATCGTGCTGTTTGATCTGTTCCCCCAATTTCGCTGCTACGGCCGCGCCGGCTGCCTCGTGGTGGCGCTGTCGAGCGTTGCGGCGCCCATCATCTGGCACGGCTTCACGGCATCTTGGCCCGCGCCGCGCCGCGGCGCGCTGCAATGGGCGTTGCTGGGTGTGCTCGCCTGGGAGGGCTATTCCATTGCGACGCTCTACATTCGGCCCGCGGAAAAGCAACATCCTGCCTGGGCCGCCTGGCTGGCCCGGCAGCCGGCCGACGTGCGCGCCGCCGTCTTCATGCGCTACGAGGGCCGGCTCTGGGAGGATATGTGGCATTGGGACGCCTTGAACCAGAGCTTGCTGCATCGCCACCCGACGCTCAACGGCGCCGAGTTTGCGCTGCTGAACGCCGACTTGCGGCAGCTTGGCTGCTCTTACTGGCAGATCAACGTCGATGGCTTGCGATTCATCGTGTCGCTGGGATACGACACGCTCGTCTTTCATGATGATTATCTTCGCGATCATGCCTGGATTCAGGATCTGCCCTGGCTCGATAAGCAGACCTGCTTCGAACCCTGGCACGTTTTTCGGGCCAGCGGCCGCGCGCCAAGGTTTCCTGTCGCCTCGCTGCCGCAATTGTTGTCCAGACAAGAGCCGGAATGCTTGCGCGTGCCGCCAGGCGCGGTGATCACCGACCACTTAGGAACGCCAGAAACTTGCATCCTGCCTGAAAACACGCACGTTCGCCTGGCCTGGGCCACGCGCGATGGCAATCGCCTGACCCAAGGCGCCCCGGCGCTGTTTCAACATGTGCTAACCCCTCATTGGCCGGCCTTCCATATCGAGTCGCCCAAGGAGCCGGGCGCCTACCAACTCCTTTTTCTCGATTCGGACGACCGGGTGCTCGGGGCAAGAAGCTACCAGGTTGACGCCGCGCTACAGACTGTGGAAAACGCGCATGCGCAAACGACGCTCAGCATCAACAACCTGAGCCTCAACGAGGCCGACCTCAGCAAGCCCCTCGTGCTGCGGATCGAGAACACGACGCCGTTTTACATGGAAAGCCACCGCTTCGACCGGCGCCAAAGAAGCCCCACGCGCTACCATGTGGCGCTTTCCGCTCCCGGGCCGGGCGAGTTGCACCTCGAAACGCCCGAGCCAACGCCGCCCCGCGGCGCGGCAACCAGTTCGGCCACCGTGGTTCCCTTCGCGGCGGTCGTGCCGCTGCCGCGCGATTTGCCGCCGCACGGGCACATCGATGTCGTGCTGCCTGCCTCCTTCCTAAGCTCCCTGGGCGAGGCAAGCGCCGAACTGCGCGGCGCATTCCATCAGGCTCCGCGCAAGCTCGCGCAGCAGGGCGATGCCGACCTACGTCTGCGGCGGATCGTCGGCGGCACGCCTTGACTGCACAGGTATATAATGACCTGGGCGACCAGTTTTCTCTGCCAAGGAGATGGTCATGATACCGGCCCGCAGTCAAATGACAAAGAAATGGCCTCTGTGGCAACAATATCTTGTTCTTGAAAGACGGCGCGATCACCGGAATGTCGCGCTGGCGCACCGTGATCTATCACGAGCCGTTCGCGGTGATCAACAATAGCTTCCGCAAGAGCGCGAAAGAGACCGAGACGACCCTTGTGCCCGTTCCGGCGATCCGCCCGAGTTTTTTGGCGGAGTTGTTGGAATATGAGCAGCCGCGCTGACACAAGCAAGCTTTTACGCTCGGCATCTGTAGTAAACAGACTCGGCGCCGTTGGTGACGACGCTTCGAGGCCGCCTCGCCCCCCCCCGCGGAACGGCACGGAGTCCGTTCCCTACGGACCGCAGCCGGGGGGCTAGCCGCTGCGATTGTCAATACCGGTGGGCGTGGCCCAGCCACGATTCTTGGCGACGCCCGCAAAGTTTTCTTAAGTCGCACCACCGTTACGTCCGATAACGCTGCCAACGCTCTCGGCAGACAAGGACGGACCACGGATGCGCATCCTTTTGAACGGCACCCCGATGCTGGGGCGGCTGACGGGCATTGGGCAATATGGGCTGCGCCTGTTGGAGGCGCTGACGACTCTGCCCGACGGAGAGCGGCCCGATCAAATCGGCGTGTTCAACGGGCGCGACGTGCTCAGCGCCGAGTCGTTTTTCTCGGGCCTGGTTGCTGACGATGGCGGCCCGCGCCACGAGTGGCTCAAGGGGCTAATCCGGCGAGTTTGGCCAAACTGCCGCGACTGGGCCGACCGTGTGCGGCGGCGGCGACTGGCCAAGGGCGCCCGTCTGGCCGATTGGAGCTTGTTTCACGAGCCGAACTTTGTGGCGCCGCAATACGCGCTGCCGCTGGTCACCACCGTTCACGACATGAGCTATCTGCGCTATCCGCAGTTCATGCCCCGCGACCGCGTGGCCTGGCTGCGGCGCAGAATGGACCAGTCGCTGCGCCGGTCGCGCGTGATCCTGACCGACAGCCATTTCACGCGGCAGGAGCTGCTGGAACTTTGTCCGCAGGTCGACGCGGACCGCGTGAGGGTCACCTGGCTGGGCGTCGATGCGGCGTACTTCGCCGATCCGGTACACGCCGCGCGCGCCCCCGAGGTGCGCCGCCGCTTGGGGCTGCCGAGCGAGTTTGTGTTGTATCTGGGCACGCTCGAGCCGCGCAAAAACCTGCAAGGGCTGGTTGCGGCCTATCGGCAGTTGCCCGCGGAAATGCAAGCCCATTATCCGCTGGTGCTGGCCGGCATGAGCGGCTGGAACCAGGCTTACTTTCGCAAAGAGCTGGCGGAGTTGCGCGAGCGCGGGGTGCTGCATCAGCTTGGCTATGTGGCTCAGGACGATGTGCCTGTCTTGATGCGCGAGGCCAGCGTGTTTTGCTTTCCCAGTTTCTACGAGGGTTTTGGGCTGCCGCCCTTGGAAGCGGCGGCCTGCGGCACACCGGTGTTGGCCAGTCGCGCGGCTTCGCTGCCCGAGGTGCTGGGCGAGGCGGCGGTGTACGTCGATCCGCATTCGCCGGATGACATCGCGGCCGGGCTGCGGCGAATGCTCGATGACCGGCGGCTTCAGGCAGAGCTGCGGCAGGCCGGGCCGGCGCGGGCCGCCCAGTTTCCTTGGCAACGTTGCGCTCGACAAACGTTGGCGGCGTATCGAAGGGCGGCGTGAAAGAGGCGAGAGCACAAATGGGCGACGAGATCAGTTCCATGACGAGACCCGTTACACGCGAGCAAGCCCGGGGTTCAGGCCCGCACTTTCGGTTGCCGGCTGCGGCGAACCCTGCTTTGCAGATCATCGACGACACGGTGGCCTTCGATCCTTGCCCGGTGTTGGCGCTGGGCGTGGGCGCGGTCGCCAAGCGGCTGATGGACCTAGCCGGCTCGCTGTTGCTGCTGGCGGTGCTTGGCGTGCCGATGTTGATCGTCGCCTTGCTGGTGCGGATGACCAGTCCCGGACCGGCGATTTACAAGCAAGAGCGCGTGGGCCTGGGCGGGCGGCGGTTCATGCTGCTGAAATTCAGGACGATGCGCGCCGACGCCGAGGCGAAAACAGGGCCGGTGTGGGCGCACGAGCACGACCCGCGCCGCACTTGGTTCGGGGCGTTTCTGCGCCGCTGGAGCATCGACGAATTGCCGCAGCTTATCAATGTGGTGCGGGGCGAGATGAGCCTGGTCGGCCCGCGGCCCGAACGCCCCTATTTTGTCGCCCAATTCTCGCAAGAGATGCCGGCTTATATGCAGCGGCATGGCGTACTGCCCGGACTCACCGGCTGGGCCCAGCTCAATGGTCTGCGCGGCAATACCTCGATCAGCATGCGGCTCGATTTCGACCTGTACTACCTCCGGCATTGGTCGGTGGCGTTCGACCTGTTCATTTTGTTGGCGACGCCGTTTCGGATGCTGGCGGAGAAGAATGCGTATTGAAAGGGAACAACTTCCGTTCAACATCTGTAGAACCGTAGGGTGGGACGAGCTTGCGAGTCCCACCTTCCCGGCGGCGGATGGTGGGACTCGCTGCGCTCGGCCCACCCTACATCGTTTTGCAATCGTTAATCGAGCACGGTTGGACGCCACGATGATCGCACCAAATCCCACGACAACATTCGAAACGAGTAGCACGCGGAGCATGGCGGACACTTTACGCACGGGCTATGGCGGCCTGCTGGCCGCACTGGTCGTCACCGCGGCCTTCGAGGCGGCCATCCTTGCCCGCTCGCCGATCATCGCCAAAGACGGCATCGGCTTCATTCGCATCGCTCACGAGCTTGCTGACGATCCCACCGCAACGCTCCGCCTGGAAGACCAGCACCCCGGCTACCCGGCAATGGTGCTGGCCGCCAGCCGGCTGGTGCAGCGAGTGACCGGGAAGAGCGACTTCGACGCCGCCATCCTGGGCGCGCATTTGGCCTCGGCGCTGTGCGGCGTGATGAGCGTGCTGCTGCTCTGGTTGTTTGTGCGGCGTTTGTATGACGCGCGCGTTGCCAATGTCACAGGGTTGCTCGCCGCAGCCTGGCCGCTGCTGCGATTGAACGCGGCCGACGGTCTGAGCGACACACCTCACTTGATGTTTTACCTGGCGGCCGCGTGGTTGGCCGCCGAGGCACTCGCACGCGGCCGATTGACGCTGCTGGCGGCGGCGGGCGTGGCGAGCGGACTGGCCTATTGGATCCGTCCCGAAGGGCTCGTGCCTGGCGCGGCGGCGGGGCTCGTGCTGATCGCCAACCTCGTTGGCCGTCTGGGTTGGCGGTCGAGCCTCTGTAGGGAACGCCCTCTGTGGCGTTCCGCGAGCATCGAATTGACGTCGCACCGACCTGCACGGAACGCCACAGAGGGCGTTCCCTACAGAGAATTGCGCGATTCGTCGCCGCCACCCATTTCTGCACTCATTTCGCCGAACAACAGGCGGCTGTGGTCCTTGGCCGGTCTCGGCGCGTTGGCCGCGGCAATGCTGCTCGTGGCGTCGCCCTACGTCTTGATCGCCGGCAAGGTCACCAGCAAAAAGATGCCGTTTCGGGCGGCGCCTTCGGCGCACGCGGTGGCCATCGCCTCGGTCGAACCGACCGCGGGCATCTTGGGCGAGCCGCGTCCCGGCGGCACGCTGCCCGATGAGTTTGCCCGGCCCACGACCTTGGCCGGCGTGTTTGCCTTGGGACTGGTCGAGCTTGGCCGTGAGCTGGCCCAAGGGCTTTGTTATCTCGGCCTGATTCCTTTGACAATCGGCAGCTTCGCGCCCGCGCGGCCTCGCCGTCAACCGGGCCTGGCAAGCTTGCACGTCGCGCTGGTCAGCGTCCAGGCCGGCTTGCTGCTGTTGCTTTATCTGGTGGCGGGCTACATCAGCCACCGGCACGTGATTCCGCTGGTGGCGTTGTTGCTGCCCGGCGTCGCCGCCGGAATGATCGTTCTCGCAGCGCGGCTGGCGCTGCGCGTGCCGAAGCTTGGCCCGCCGCGCCGCGTGGCGATGGCGGTGGCCGCCATCTGGGTTGTCTGTATGGCGCCCAAATGCTTGCGACCGTTGAACGCCGTCCACACGCCGCTGGTCGAGGCCGCACAATGGGTGCGCGGGCATGCGCGGGCCGGCGATGCCGTGCTGGCCACTTCGAGCTACGTGCGTTTCTATGCCGACATGCCGGGCATTCTGGTCGGACCAGAGGCCCCGAATCTGCCGGTGGGGATGCACTTCGCTCCTTCGTCCGGCCTCTGGCCCTTTATCGTGCTGGAAGTGGACGAGCGCACGTTTGATCGCGGGCAACTGGTTGGACCTAACGGCGGCTATCAGCAGACGCTCGAGTTGGCCGCCCACCGGCGAAAACCCTGGGCCAAGGTGCTCGTCTTTGCGTTGCGCGATCGTGGAAACGGACTGCCCGCCTCATCCTCACCGCGGGCGGCGAAGCATTCCTCGCTCAGCCGTTAGCTTTTGCGCGCAATCAGCGGACGGACCACGATTCTTGTTGCGCGAATAGCCGAATCTGGACGCGCACGAGTTGCATGCTTTCGCCGGTGTTTAGCGATCGGATCGCTTCGGCAACTTGTTGTGCCTTCATGGCCGCCTTGACTGCATTGACCTTGCGCGTGAAGTTTGGGTCGCTCAAATCGTAGTCCGCCCGGTTCCGATCGGTCCTTAACGATCCGAGCTTGCTGCCCGCCTTGGCAAGCTCAATGTTTGCAATCGCTTTCCCCGTCTGCTCCAAGCACCATTGAAGTTTATTATGGACATCACGTTTCGGTACAACCACATCACAGCTTTGCACAAACTCGCGCACGACATGGTAAGCGCCGTAGTAGGCTCGACTCACAGAGCTGCGGAACCGTGCTTCGCTATCACCATTGGCTAGCTGCAGCGAAAGGCTCAGAAACGCCTCACCGTCCATTAGAGCACGTCAACGTGAAGGCGAAACAAGACCGAAGCGCTTTCGGCCAGTTGGACACAGCGAGCGTGCCATTCGTCCTCTTTCGCGAGCACATCATCGACAGCTCCGTGCGTGGTGATATTAAAGACGATGTTGACCTCATCGGGCAGTTCTGGATCTTCTTCGAGCACCACGCAGACGTCACCGCCAAATAATTGATGCGTGTTTTCAATCACCATTTGCAACACTTTGCTGATTCCGTGTAAGGCTGCGAATGCCCGGGCATCGAGCGGCGGACCCGCCGGGCTAGTGATTGGAAGCGGAGCACCGATTTGAGTCAATTGATCGTGCGTCGCCATGGCCTTTACCTCAATGTAATCCTGGCAATTATACGTTGACTCGTCTTCTCACGGCAACCGGCCAACGCTGGCAACGCACGTCCGCCGTGCGAATTGTCGCCCAAGGGTTGTCGGCCTCCGCGGCGGCGAACTACAATGCTTGCAAGATCGTAATCGAACGGGCCGCGCAGAAGACGCCCGATCGGTGCGTACGCAGGCCCCCGATTGCATGAGATGAGCGACCCCGAACGTGCGGCAAATTCCTCCGGCAGCGAAACGGAGCGGCGGTTGCCGCGCATCTTCGAGGCCCTGGTGCGGATGATTGAGCAGCAGGCCGACGGCGACCTGCTGGCCTCGATCTTGTTGGTCGACGAAGAGGGAAAGCGCCTGCGGCATGCCGCCGCGCCAAGTCTGCCCGACGCCTATCATCGCGCGATCGACGGGCTTCCGATCGGTCCCTGCGTCGGCTCGTGCGGTACCGCCGCTTACCGAGGCGAGAGCGTCTATGTCAGCGACATCGCCACCGATCCGCTCTGGGCCGATTACAAAGAGTTGGCGCTGGCGCATGGCTTGCAAGCTTGCTGGTCGACGCCCATCTTCTCGCGCCGCGGCAAGTTGCTGGGCACATTTGCCATGTATTACCCACAGCCCCGCGAGCCCAGCGATCATGACCTGCGGCTGGTTGACGTGGTCACGCGCACCGTGGCCATTGCCGTCGAGCGCGACGAGGCGGAGCGGGCGCTGCGCCAACGCGAGCAGAGCCTCCACGTGGCGCTGGCGAACTCACAGACAGGCACCTTTCGCTGGGACCCGGCGACCGGCGTCTATTTCGAGTTCGATGAGAATTTGAAGCGGCTGTTTGGTCTCGATCCGAGCGCGTCGGTGCGCGTGCTGGAAGACCTGGCCCATTGCATCCATCCCGACGACACGCCGGCGCTGCTCGAGGCAATCGAACGCCGTCGCAACGGCGCGCAGTTTGAGATGGAGTTCCGCGTCCTGCTGCCCGGCGGCCGCATCCGCTGGCTTTACGACCGCGCCAAGCTGGAACATTCTCCCGATGGCGGCGCCAGCTACGTGGTGGGCGCCTGCACCGACATCACGAAGCGCAAACGGGCGGAGGAGGAATCGGCCCGCCTGGCGGCCATTGTCGAATCGTCCGGCGACGCGATCATCAGCAAAGATCTCAACGGCATGATCACCAGTTGGAACCGCGGCGCAGAGCGGATCTTCGGCTACACCGCCGAGGAAGCGATCGGGCAATCGATCGCGCTGCTCATTCCCGACGGCCATTTCGACGAGTCGCCGCAGATTCTCGAGCGTATCCGCCAGGGCGAGTCGATCGACCACTACGAAACGGTCCGCCGCCGTAAAGACGGCGAATTGATCGATATCTCGCTGACGGTGTCTCCCTTGGCCGACGGTCACGGCCGGATCATCGGGGCCTCGAAGATTGCCCGCAATGTCACCGACCGCCGCGCGGCCCAGCGGCTGCAAGCCGAGCAAAGTCTGTTATTGGAAATGATCGCCTCGGGTCGTCCCTTGGACGACTGCTTGCAGGCGCTGACCGCCGCGGTGTCGCGGCTTCAGCCCCATACGCGCGCGTGCGTCTTGCTGGCCGATGACTCACGCGTGGCCTTCCGGCATTTGTGTGCCGCCGATTTGCCGCCGTCGTTCATTGACGCCGTGGTGGGAGCGCCCATCTGCGAGCGGGCGATCGGCACCTGCGGCGAAGCCGTTTACGCCGGTCATCCCGTCACGTCTGTGGATGTCGCAGGCGACGAGCGCTGGTCGCCCGAGTGGCGCGAGCTGTGTATCTCGCATGGCATCCGGGCGTGCCATTCCCAGCCGGTGACCGGACCCGACGGCAGAAGCGTGGCCTCGGTCATGCTCTGCTTCGATCGTCCCCACGAGCCGAACGAATGGGACCGGCGACTGGCGCGTTTCGCGGCCCACGTGGCCAGCATTGTCATCGAGCGCGACCGAACCACGACTGCCCTGCGCTCCAGCGAAGAGCGCCTGCGGGCCATCATCAGCCAGGTGCATGGCGGCATCGCCATGACCGATTTAGACGGGCGGTTTCAGTTCGTCAACCAGCGCTATTGCCAGATCGTGGGCCGCCCGGCTGCTGAGTTGCTGGGCATGCGAATGCAAGAGATCACGCACGCCGATGATTTGCAGCGCAATTTGGCTGTGTTCCGTGAGCTGCGGCAGGGCGGCGTGGCGTATTCGATCGAAAAGCGATATCTGCGACCCGATGGCGCGCCGGTGTGGGTGCAAGTCAACGTCGGGTGCGTGTCTGACGACCAAGGCCAGCCGAAATACGCCTTGGCCGCCGTCATGGATATCGAACCGTCGAAGCGGCTCGTGGCCGAGCTGCGCGAGGCCGACCGCCGCAAAGACGAGTTTCTGGCCACGCTGGCTCACGAGCTGCGCAACCCGCTGGCGCCGATTCGCAACAGCCTGGAAATTTTGCGGCTGTCGGGCAGCGCCGAACCCGCCGCCCAGCGGATCCACGAAATGATGGACCGCCAGGTAACCCACATGGTGCGGCTGGTCGACGATCTGCTGGAGGTTTCACGCATCACGCGCGGCAAAATCGAGTTGCGGCTGGAACGCGTCGAACTGGCCGCGGTCGTTCGCAGCGCCGTCGAGGCCAGCCAGCCGGTCATCGACGCCGCCGGGCATCATTTGGCCATCGCCCTGCCGCCCGAACCGATCACGCTCAGGGCCGATTCCGTGCGGCTGGCCCAGGTGCTGACGAACCTCTTGAACAACGCGGCCAAATATACGCCTCGCGGCGGGCAGATTGAGTTGGTGGCGAGTGTCGAGCGGCGGGTGCCGAGCGATCAAAACACGGAAGACGCTGACGATGAGCGTGACACTGAACCACCTAAGCATGGCGCGCGGCTCGCTGATGGAGTTGGAAACCCATCTTCTACTGAGTCAGAGAGTAGGAATCTTGTCACAACAAACGATGGATCCATTGCTGGCGCAAACAGACCACATCAGCCGCATGCTCTCCGGGCTTCGGCGGGCGCTGGAAGCGAAGCTCTGACCCCCGCCACCCACCACCCGCCACCCGCCACTCCCCACCTCGTTATTCGCGTGCGCGACAATGGCATCGGCATTCCGGCAGCCATGTTGCCGCGCGTCTTCGAGATGTTCGCCCAGGTAAACCGCAGTTTGAAGCGCGCCGAAGGCGGATTGGGCATCGGCCTGGCGCTGGCGCGCGGCCTGGCCGAATTGCACGGCGGCACGATCGAGGTGCACAGCGCCGGCGAAGGACTGGGAAGTGAGTTTATCGTGCGCTTGCCGTTGGCGGTTGAGCCGGCCGCCCAGTGGCGAGTCGATGGACCCGGCGAGCCGCTCACCCTGGACCGCCGCCGCATTCTGGTGGTGGATGACAACCGCGACGCCGCCGACACGCTGGCCATGCTGTTGAAACTGCTGGGGGCCGACGTGCAGACGGTTTACGACGGCGCTTCGGCGCTGGAGGCGATGCGCGCCATCCGTCCAGCCGCGGTGCTGCTGGATCTTGGCATGCCCGCCATGGATGGTTATGAAGTCGCCCGGCGCATCCGCGCCGAGCCCGAGCTGCGCGACGTTTTTTTGATTGCGTTAACCGGCTGGGGCCAGGAAGACGACCGGCGTCGCTCGCACGACGCGGGGTTCAACGTACACCTGGTCAAGCCGGTCGATCATCTCGCCCTGCGAACGCTGCTGGCCGATTTGCCGCCCGCGCCGGCCTCGGGCCAGCAACACGCATCGCTGCGGCGATGACAAGTGGCCGACAAGTTTTAGACGAAAAGCGCGGGACTGGCTCCACGTTCGCCAACAAGCCGGCGGTTCCGCGGAACGGTCCGTTCCTCGCGAGTCACGCCACTGCCGGGGCCGCCGCATGCTCCCCGGCGAAAAAGGGCGAAAAACAGGCTGAAAACTACCCAAGCCACTTACCTGCTAAAAAACAGGGAGAGGACAGGGATACCGCCGATGCACAGTCCGAACGCCGGCAGGCGATTGGGCCAGCCCGCTCGGCTTGGCGCTGCCCTCCCGCTTACGAGCCGGAAATCGTGCCGAGCAAAAGAGCCAAAAAATAGGCGGAAAACTACCCAAGCCACTTGTCGGGTAAAAAACAGGGAGAGGACAGAATACCGCCGATGCACGGTCCGAACGTCGGCAGGCGATTGGAAGGCCAGCCCGCTCGGCTTGGCGCTGCCCTCCCGCTTACGAGCCGGAAATCGTGCCGAGCAAAAGAGCCAAAAAACAGGCTGAAAACTACCCAAGCCACTTGTCGGGTAAAAGACAGGGAGAGGACAGGGATACCGCCGATGCACGGTCCGAACGCCGGCAGGCGATTGGAAGGCCAGCCCCGATGTCGCGGCCTGATACCGACGAAAATGCGCTTGCATCAATGGACGTCGATGCGATGAGGATTCGCCTCAAGGCTTTGCGGACGAAGCAGTTGCACACCGCAACGGCCTGCGGACCCTTTGTTTTCCGCAAGCAACCCGGCGGAATGCTTACGCCACGAACGCGGGGCTGCGGAAACGCTGAACGAGACGCCAGCGGGGCCGCGCGGTGGGAGCGAGAGTGGATTACCGGTTGGCCAGCTTGTATGCTTGCGCCTGCGGACTGTCAGGAAAAGTGAAAAAGTATCAGCGTTTTTCGATCATCGTGAATCAACCAGGAGACTGCACCCGTGGACCCGCAACCCGCTCCTTCTGAAAACTCCACTCCGATCGCCAGCCAATCGAGGGGACAGCGTCCGCCGCTCATCGGCCGCCGATCTTTTTTGGCCGCGGCCGGCGCCGCGACAGGTCTGGCCGCCACCGCCTGGGCCCGCGAATATGGTCCCGGCGCCGCGCCCGTTCGCTATCCCGACCCCGACATCATCTCGCTCGACAAACGCTTCGACAAATACAAGATTGGCAACACGCCCATCCAGCGGCTGCACACCGGCATGCTCTGGGCCGAAGGTCCGGCCTGGAATGGCGTCGGGCGCTACCTGGTATGGAGCGACATTCCCAACGATGCGCAGATGCGCTGGCTGGAAGAAGACGGCCACGTCAGCAAATTCCGCCAGCCGGCCGGCAACAGCAATGGCAACACTTTTGACGAGCGCGGGCGGCAGATTTCTTGCGAGCATGGCAATCGCCGCGTGGTGCGCTACGAGCCGTCGGGAGCCGTTACCGTGCTGGCCGACAAGTTTCAAGGCAAGCCGCTCAATGCTCCCAACGACGTCATTGTGCGCCCGGACGACGGCTCGATCTGGTTCACCGACCCCGGCTACGGCAGTCTGCTCAACTATGAGGGCAACAAAGGCGATTTGCAGCTCAAGGAAGCCGTCTATCGCATCGATGCCAAGAGTGGCAAGCTGGACAAAGTGACCGATGAGCTCTACAAACCCAACGGGCTGTGCTTCTCGCCCGACTACAAAAAGCTTTACGTGGCCGACACCGGCGCCTCGCACTATCCCGACGCGCCGCGCAGTATTCAGGTCTGGGACGTGGTCGACGGCACGAAGCTGGGACACGGACGTGCGTTTGCCTCGATGAAGCTCGCTGGTTTCGATCGCGCCGGCATGGCCGACGGCATTCGGGCCGACATCGACGGCAACATCTGGTCGAGCGCCGGCTGGGTGGGCGAGGGCTACGACGGCGTTCACATTTTCGCGCCCGATGGCGAGCGCATCGGCCAGATTCGGCTGCCCGAGATTTGCTCGAATGTTTGCTTTGGCGGGCGAAAACGCAACCGGCTGTTCATGACCGGCAGCCAGTCGCTGTATGCGGTCTATGTCGAGACGCAAGGCGCGGGGATCGCGTAACGATGCCGCAGGTGGCCATGTCCGCGTCACGAATCGCAAAACTCGGCCAGGCCCGATGAGCAACCTTCCGCGCCGACACGGCTTGATCGTCTTGGCAGGCTTGCACCTGACGGCAGGCGCGGCTCTGGCCTGGCTCATCGACTCGGGAGTCGGTTCGCCTATCGCCGCGGCCTTGCTGGATGCCTTGGTCTATGCCGATGCGGGGCTGTTGGCCATTTGGGCCGGCCTGGGGCGACATTCCAAGCGAGCAGGTTTCCTCGGCGTGGGGCTGGGCATGATGTTTCTGGCGGCACTGGTTGCCTGGGCGCTGCGGCACAGCATGAGCGGCCTGACGGGGCCGGGAAACGACTTTTGGACCACCGTCTGGCTGTGGCTGTTTCAGCTTGCCCTGGCCTTGTTGTCCATGGCCGTCGTGCTCGCCGTACTGCTGCGGTTACGTCAGCGCGGGGCGGAGCTGAGGCCCGTGATGTCCTCACAAAACGCCGCGGAAGCCGCGGAAATTCAATTCTCGCTTCGGCAACTGATGATCATGGTGTTTCTGGTCGCCACTTTGGTAAGGCTTGGTCCGATTGTGCGTGAGCATTTGAACGATTACCGTTCCTACCTCTCGTCGCTGCTAGCCATGTCGCTGGGCGGGGCTTGTCTCGGCGCCACTGCGCTGCTCGGATTGTGGGCCGCGCTGGGCCGGCGGGCCACCGCCTGGCGGCCGATCATGGCGCTGCTGTTGGCTGGCTCGTTCGGCCTTTTGCCCCCCTATTATTTTCCGGATTTGTTCAGCGAAGATTTTGCCGCCTCGGTCGCCATATTCTCGCTCGCAGAGCTGATCACCATCGGTTCGCTGCTGGCCGTGCGCTCGAGCGGCTATCGGTTGGCCACCGCCGATGTGAGAGGAGATCGGGCGATGACGAAGGAGATGGGGAGATGCTCATGAAGTTATACTTGACGGCCGCTGCCGCTCTCGTGTTCTGTCATGCGCTCGCGGCGGCCGAGCCAGATCGCAAGCCTTATTGCATCGCTGTTTTTTCGGCCGATGTGACGATTCCCCTGGGCCACCGGTGCATGGGCATTTTGCCCACCAAGGCCCAGCGCATCGACGATCCGCTCGAAGCACATGGCTTTGTGCTGCTCGGCTCCGAGAAGCCGTTGGTTCTTCTGGCGCTCGACTGGTGCGAAGTGCGCAACGGCGCCTACGACGAATGGCGCGAGGCGCTGGCCAACGCCGCCGGCACCACCCGCCAGCGCGTCCTGGTTAGTTGCCTGCATCAGCACGATGCTCCTGTGGCGGACCAAGGAGCACAAGCGCTTTTGGACCAGGTGGGCCTGAAGTCGGAACTGTACGACACCGCGTTTCACGCCGAGTGTATGGAGCGTGTGTCGCGCGCCCTGCAAAAGAGCCTTCAGTCGCCGCAGCCCGTCACGCATTTGGGACTCGGCCAGGCCAAGGTGGAGCAAGTCGCCTCGAATCGCCGGGTGGCGCGGGCCGACGGCAGCGTCGATTACGATCGCTACAGCGCCTCGGCCGGCGATCCGCGGTTGCGCGAGGCCCCCGAAGGCGACATCGATCCCTATCTGAAAACGATCAGTTTTTGGGACGGCGATCGGCCTTTGTTGGCATTGCACTGCTATGCCACGCACCCGATGAGCTATTATGGCCGTGGCGGCGTGAGCGCCGATTTTGTCGGCCTTGCCCGACGCCGCCGAGCAGCCGACGAGCCGCGGGTGAAGCAGATCTACGTGAGCGGTTGCAGCGGCGACGTGAC
>JAICLL010000198.1 GCA_025927475.1 Pirellulales bacterium | reverse complement strand
TCTCGACCGTGCGGGCAAGGTCAAAGGCGGCAAGCCTGTGCGCGTGCTGGTGTACGATTTGGGCGGCGGCACGTTTGACGTAACCGTGGTGGAGATGGCCGACCAGTCGTTCAAGGCGCTGGCCACCGACGGCGACGTGCGGCTGGGCGGCAAGGACTGGGACGAAAAGCTAATCGAGATCGCCGCCGCGCGATTGGAGAAAGACGCGGGCGGAGATCCCCGCAAGTGCCCGGAGACGTTGCAAGAAATGTGGGCGGCGGCCGAGGCCGCCAAAAAGACACTTTCGCAGCGGCCCAAAGCGACCATGTTTGTCTTGCACGAGGGGCGGCGGCTGAAGGTCGAAGTAACGCGGCAGGAGTTCGAAGAAGCCACCGCCACTCTGGTGCATCGCACCAGCACCACGGCCGATATTGTGGTGATGCAGGCCGGCCTGACCTGGCAAGACATCGACCGCGTGCTTGTGGTGGGTGGCTCGACGCGTATGCCGATGGTACATCGCATGCTCGAAGAACTGGCAGGCAGGGCCGTCGACCATTCGGTTTCGGTCGACGAGGCCGTCGCTCACGGGGCGGCCTTGTATGCAGACGTGATGCTCCAACAGCAAGACGCCGGCGGCGGCCACACGCAGTTCGCGGTGACGAACATCAATTCGCATAGCCTAGGCGTGGTGGGCGTCGATCCGCTGACGCGCGAGCGCGTGAATCGCATCATCATCGCCAAGAATACACCGCTGCCGCACACCGCGGCGAGGCGTTTTAAAACCTACAAGGACGGCCAAACGAGTGTCAAGGTAACGGTGCTTGAGGGTGAGAGCGAGATGCCGGAGGCCTGCATCGAAGTGGGCACGTGCGTCATTCGCAACCTGCCGCCGAAGCTGCCGGCCGGTTGGCCCGTCGAGGTGCGCTACAGCTACCAGGAAAACGGCCGACTGCAAGTATCGGCCAGACTGGTGGGACACGAGGCGCAGGTGACCACCGAGTTCATTCGCGACAACAGTCTGTCGGAGGATGACCTAATGTTGTGGGGGCAGCGGTTATCTGCCGAAGCACTGGAGGCGGAGGCGTTGTAGGAGGAAGTGAAGAGTGATGAGTGAAAGTTGGAAGCAGGATGGAGAAGAAGAAGCCGGCTGAGTTACGGTTGTTGAAGGATGGCGTGGTGTTCGGCCCCACCGACCGGCAGGGACTCGAAAAACTGCTGGCCGCAGGGCGCCTTACGACCGACGACCGTGTGTCCGTGCGCAACGCCGAGTGGATACGGATCGGCGACTATCTTTCCGCGCCGGCGTCACCGCGTAGCGAGGCTCCGCCAACCATCTCGTCTGGCGCGCCCACACCGCGCAAAAAGAAAGGCGACCTCCGGGTGCTGGCCGGCGGGCGTGTCATCGGATCGTTGCACCGCGATGACGTCGAGCGGCTGTGGAAGGCGGCGCGCGTCGGAGATGATGACTTGCTTTGCGCCCTCGGCGGGCCGTGGATGCGCGTGGGTGATTTCTTCGCTCCACCGCCAGCCCCGGTTATGCCCGTTATGCAACCGCCTGCGGCGCCGATGCCGATTCCGATTCCCGTACCGGCGGCACCCAGGCCCATGCCGGTGCCAATTTCGGTTCCGCGGCCGGGTGGAACGTCTCCCGTGGCACCGGAGCCCGCGTCGCCGGTGGCATCGCCTCCGCAATTTGATGCCGGGCTGAGTCCGCCGCAGAGGGCGTCTTCGCCGGCTGCGGGCTATCGTGTGCGTGTGATGCCGCCACCGCCGACGAACGACGAGTGGTTTGTGCGCGTCCGTGGTGTCCATTCGGCGCCGCTGAAGAAACACCACGTGCAAGCATTGTTTCAGGCCCGCGAGATCTCGCTCGACAACGTAGCGCGGCATCCCACGTGGTCCGAGAATGATTGGCGGCCGATCCGTTCCATTCCGGCCCTGGCTGACATCGGGCGGCCGTAACGCTTTGTCAAAGCCAGGTTCCTCGCCCAACCGGCCGCGCTGCGTCTCGGTGGGGCCTCTTTTCTCGCGGCGGTTCAGCCGGCACAATAGACCATCTTTGTTGAGAATACCGGAACATGGTCGAGCCGACATGAATAGCCCTACCCGCGACGCGTATGCGCCCGAATTGAAACAAATCGACGACGCCGTCGCCGCGGCGCGAGTCTCGGCGTCCGCTGCAGAAAACATCCGGGCGTGGCTCAGTGAGCCGCGTTACCAGGAGTATGGTCCCCAAGTGGTCGACCATATCCGTGCCGCCAAATGGCGCGAGCTCGATGACGCGTTTTGGACCATCATTCCCTTTGGCACGGGCGGCCGACGCGGCAAGATGTACCCGATCGGCTCCAACGCCATCAACGACCGCACCATCGGCGAAAGTGCCCAGGGACTGGCCGACTACGTCAAACAAAAACTGGGCTCCGCCCCGCTTTCGTGTGCCATCGGCTACGATACACGGCACCAGTCGCGACACTTCGCCGAACTGTGCTCCGAAGTGTTGGTAGCAAATGGTTTCAAGGTCTGGTTCCTCGACGGCTACCGCAGCACGCCGGAGCTCTCCGTCGCCGTGCGGCATAAGCACTGCTCGTGCGGGCTAATGGTCACCGCCAGCCACAACCCGCCCAGCGACAACGCCGTGAAGGCTTATTGGTCGACTGGCGGGCAATTGTTGCCGCCGCACGATCGCGGCGTGATCGACCGCGTGATGGCCGTTGACAGAATCGCCCGCACGCCGTTTGAGCAGGCTCTGGCCGGCGGTCGCGTGGAGTATTGTCAGCAAGAGGTCGATGCCGAATATTGCCGCCAGGTTGTGAAGCAAAGCCTGCCGGGGCCGCGGCAGCTCAAGATTCTCTATTCGCCCATGCACGGCGTAGGCGCTTCGAGCGTGCTGCCGGCATTGCGTGCCGCGGGCTTTGACGACATCGAAGTCTTTGGTCCGCACGCGGAGCCGAACGGTGATTTTCCCAACGTGCCCGGCCATGTGTCGAACCCCGAAAACCCCGCCACGTTCGACGCCCCAATCGAGCGCGCAAAACAGATGGGCGCCGACCTGGTGCTCTCCACTGATCCCGACGCCGACCGCCTAGGCTGCGCCGCCCCGCGTAGGCTTGGCGGCGACGACTGGGACGTATTCACCGGCAACCAGATCGGCGCGCTCTTGGCCGAGCATGTGCTCGACAGCCGTAAGCAGTCGGGCATGCTGTCGCCCAAACATTATCTGGTGAAAACGCTGGTCACCACCGAAATGATCCGCCGCATCGGCGATGCCTATGGAGTGAAAACCTACGGCGACTTGCAGGTTGGCTTTAAATGGATCGGCGGGCTGATGGACGAGGTCGGCCCCGAGTTTTTCCTGTTGGGCTGCGAAGAATCGCACGGTTTTCTGGCGGGCGACTACGCGCGCGACAAAGACGCGGCCGTGGCGGCCCTCTTGCTGGCCGAATTCACCGCGCGGGCCAAAGCAGCCGGCCAATCGTTGCACGAAAAGCTCGACGCGCTGTTCTGGCAACATGGCTGCCATGCCGAGCGAACGGTGTCGAAAACGATGCCCGGCAGCGAAGGCATGGCCCGCATGCGCAAGCTGATGGCCGGCTTCCGCGCCTCGCCTCCGGCCGTCATCGGCGGGATTAAAGTACGGCAGACGCGTGATTATTTCGAGCGGGTTGTGATCACCGCCTCCGGCAAGCAGCCGCTCGCGGGGCCGCAGGGCGACATGGTGATTTTCGATCTGGCCGCGGAGGGCAACTACGTCGCGGTACGCCCGTCGGGCACGGAGCCCAAGGTCAAGTTTTATCTCTTTGCTTATGAGCCGCCCGAGCTGATTGCCGATCTCGAAGATACCAAGCGGCAGCTCGCCGAGCGGCTGGCGAGTTTTCAAGCGGAGCTGTTTCAGTTGGCCGACGCGGCGGCCTGAATTGCAACCGGCCTGGTGGTCAGGCGGTCAACGAGTGACGAGCAGCGATCCCTCGTAGAATAAGCGTCCCGCTTGTTTCGCGTCTGCCGGAAGCAAGCGGGACGCTCGCTCTACGGGCGCGCGGTATGGCCACCGAAGGTGACAAACACCTCGCGGGCGATCTCGGCGCAAAGCAAATCGCCGGCGTTATCGCGCGTCCAGCGGTGATCGGCGTTGTCGGCGGTGAGCACGCACAAAGCCACAGGCCCGTCGGGCGTATAGAGAATGCCGGCCGCCGTGCGCACCGCGTCCACACTCCCGGTTTTATAAGCCAGCACCGCGTCGTCGGGCAAAAAGCGACGAAACTTGTATTTGTCGTCGCACGTTTTCAGGTGCGCCAGCATCGCCTCGCTCGCCTCTCGGCTCACCAGTTCGCGCCGCTCGAGCTTACCCAACAGCAGCAGCATTTCCGCCGCGGTCGTGCTGCCGATGCCAAAGCGCTTACTCCGCTCCAGATCGATCGACGTGTCGCGGCGAAAGACCTTGCTGTGCAGTCGCGTATTCGGACAGCCAAGCGATTGCATCGTTTCGCCGGTAGAGGCGATGCCGATTCTGTCGAGCACCAGGTTCGTCGCCGTATTGTCGGAGTAGGCGGTCATCAGCCGCGCAGCATCAACGAGCGCGAACGTGGCGCCGTCGGAAAAATGTAGTGTCAGAATGCCCGAGCCGGGTACTTTGTCGGCCGCCCGCAACGTCACCTGCGACTTCAGATCGACGCGGCCTTCCTCCGCCTGGCGATACAATTCGACAAGCACGGGAAACTTGATGAGACTCGCGGTCGGGAAAACCTCGTCGGCGTGGTGGGCGAAGCGTTGGCTGCCTGTAAGATGCTCGATCGCCACTGCGACGCGTCCCTGATGGGCGTCGATGAGCGGCCGCAACCGCGCCGCAAGTGGCTGGTCGTCGGCGGCCGCGCAGAGAACGACATGCAGCGCAAGAGGTGTAATGAAAGCCAAACAGCGTGTCATGGAGGAATGCATGGTCATTAGCGTACACGCGACCGTGCGAAGATGAAACAGGCGTTTTGTCACAGGTCAATCTTCGGATAAGGAGAGACTGTCACGGCCCGACCCCGGAGCGCAGCGTCGGCCACGGGCCGGTGCGCAACTCGGGCGAATTGTCGCGCGGGAAAGATGCCCGCGGCTTGCCCGCGGGAGTTTCACGTTGGCCGTCTACGAAACGACCGGCCCCGTATATTCCCGATTTTGCCCTGCTTGGCCGCCTTCGGCAGCCAAGCAGGGCAAAATCGGGGGAAGGGCCGCTGAACGACCGGCGGTGTTAGACGGCCAACGTGAATCTCCGCCCGGCAAGCGGGCGGCATCAGTGCCTAATCTCACGACATTAGCCTGGATTGCTAAGAATCGCCAAAGCCAACTTTGTAACTGCCCAGCGCTGCCGCGCGCGGCTTCTGCCCCAGCCACCCTGTGCAGCGCTCCTCCATCCGGGATACGACTACTACGGTCCCTCGTGTGCAGGCGCGCTGGCACGCAATCGCTCGGCCACCAGCTTCGAGAGGCGATCGGCGCCGTTTTTCGAGAGGTGGGCTTCGTCGGTGAACAGCCGATCGGGAATCGCATCTTCCAGGTCGATGACCGTGGGCGGGGCGTCGGGAAAGTTGGTGCGCAGCACCTCCATCAAGCAGGGCCTGGCGTTCGGCGGCACAATTTTTCTCGTGCTCGATCGCAACGGCATGAGTACCACAAACACCTTGGAACCCAGCTCTCGATACGCGCGAATCATGCGCGCCAACGAACGCGCCTGCTGCCCGTCAGGGTCATAGTTCTCCGGCTTGAAATGGCCGCGGCGGTCCCAGAAATTGAGCTGCGCCTGAGCGAACTGGTGCTCGGCGTCGTCCATGTTCCAGAGCCAGAGCGGATCTTCGTCCCAGGGCTCGATCGCCGGAGCGGCGAGACTGTCGGCGCTGACGCCCGCCAGCCAAAAGACCCACAGCCGCAACAGGTAGATCTTGGTCCGCAAGTAATGCCCCATAATATCGCGATGCTCGACGGCCCAGTGCTTTCGCAACAGGGCCAGCAGGGGGAATTTTTTCAATTGGGCTTCCAGGATGCGCCGCCGCCGGCCAACCACGCGCACCGCTCCGGCCGTCGCCTCGTCGCCGAAGTAGCGCTCGCCCACCAGCATCTGCGGATGGATGCCGAAGGCGACCACGGCCGGCTTGCGGCTCAAATAAAACACCGGATGCATCACGTTCTCAATGTTTTCAAAGCTCAGGCCCGCGCCGGAGAGTACAATCCAGCGGTCGGCGGCCGTGGCCTCCGCATCCAAATACTTGCGTTCAATGCCGGCCGCCGTGGTGGAAACACCGATGAAAACGCCCAACCGCGTTTCACTTGGCAACTGGCCACGCTTATACAGCCGGTCGACGGCGGCCACGCGGCCCCAGATTCGTTCGTACAAGGGCCAGCCCAGCGCACGCTGGTTGGGGTGGACCGCCGCGGCATCGCCGCCCAGCAAGTAAACAAGCACGAAATGCGACGCGGCGAAAATCGCCGCGCCGCAGGCCACCACGGCCAGCAGACCCCGGTATCGCGATATTTGGAAACCCAGAAAGGTCATCGAGTTCAAAAGCCTTGATAGAAGAACTGCGCGCCGCTTTCACCCAGCCAATAGACCAGCATCAGTTGCACGACCACCCACGTCAGCCGTAGCGCGAACTGCCAGGCCGGGATAGGTACTTGCTTGAATGTGTCGGCGTTCATCGGTTTTTTCCTACGATTGCGGCCAGCTTGCTACGACTAGCGTCATTGCGGCAAAGAGTTGCGTCAAGATGATCGCCACCAGGCGTATGCCCCGGTGCTTGCGGTAACGGTTGAAAGCTTCGCGGCTGAGGTGCTTTTGCAGCCAGAAACGGTACCAGTTCACCGTCACCAGGCCCGCTGCATGCAGCGCTCCCCACAGAAACCAACGCACGCTCAACTCATGCCATAATCCGCACAACAGGAACGACACCGTAAAGGCCACCGAGGCACAGCGCAGGGCTTTGTCAGGCCCCGTGCGGCGCAGCAGCGCGAGCTGCACCGGTACGAAAATGTTGCGATAAACGAAGCGCGACAGCGATATGTGCCAGCGGTCCCAGAAGTCGATCAGGTTTCGCGCGATGTAGGGCCGATTGAAGTTTTCCGGTGTGGCAATGCCCATCAATCGCCCCGCCCCCACGGTGATGTCGCTGTAAGCGCTGAAATCGAGATAGAGCCAGACGTAAAAGAAGAGCGTGTCGAACAGAAGGTAAGACGGTGCGCTAAACCGCAGCGTCATAAAGGCCCTCGCCACGGCAATTGCCACCACGTACTTCTTGAATAATCCCTGGGCAATCCGCTCGATACCCGCCAAAGCATCGGCGGCCGTCAGCGGCGGCGGCACGGCGGGCTGGGCCACGAAGTCGGCATAGCCCTGAATTGGTCCCGCCGCCAGCATGTGGAAAGGCAACAAATAATTGATTGTCGAAGGCAAGTCGGGCGCGGGGTGCGTGCCTTCATACGTCAGCCTCAGCGCCTCCACCATTCGCAGGGCGACATACGAAAAGCCAATCGTCACCAGCATCGACTTGAGCGGCTGAACACGGGGGTTCGTCAGCCCCAGCGAGTGCATCAGTTCCTTGGAATGGTCCGTGCCGTAAAGTGTCTCACTATGCAGCTTGTGCAGAAGAAACAGCCCAAACACAGCCAGCCCGCCGACCAGCACCGGCAAAATGCTCAGCCGCCGCCAGTGGCTCGACCGGAGAAACTGAACCGCCTGAAGCACGAACCACGCCGCCAGCACTCCGCCCAAAACGAACGCGAACGCCGGGCGGGAATAGACAGCCAGGTTGCGGACTTCAACGAAGTTGCCTTGGTAAACGAGCTCTTGAATTCGCTTTAGGTCGGGTAGCCCCGACAGCAACATGTACAGAAAGCCGAGATTGATCGTCGCCCACGCCCATTTGCGCAAGCGCGGCGAAACCAGGGGCACAAGAACCAGCACTGCGACCGCCAGGACCCACCAAAAATCCGGCTTATAGAGATCGACTGTGGTTTGGTCCATCTGGTTTCGGTATCCGCCTCGGTCCTCAGCGGCCGCGTTCAGGCCGGCTCTTTTTGCCGCAGGCGCCTTTCAATGAGCTGCGCCAACTCGCCGGCGTTCTGCCAACCCGAAATCTCAGAGCTTGTAAACTGAATGCCAAAGGCCCGCTCGGCGTGAACCATCAGAGTCACGTGCGTCAGCGAGTCCCACGCTTCAAAATCTTTCCCGCTCGTTTCGGGCGTGAGCGTCAAGCTGTCGTCCAAGAGGACGGCCCGAAAAATATCCTCTAGGCGAGCGAAAATTGCGTCCATGCTCCCATTATGCGACGCTCGACGGATGCTGGCAAGCAACACAGCCCCGAAACAGCAAAGCACTTGCCGCCGGCGGCACTTTGTACCAATTACAACGGCGGAACGGATCGCCTAGGTCAGGCTTCCAGCCTGACAGCGTCAGACTGGAAAGCCGACCTACGCTGATCCGGATTATTCCTGCCTCGCTTGAAGCCCCACGCGTGAGCGAAGGAGTATGAATTATCCTTCTTTACCTCAACGGCGACATACGATTACGATGAATTGATTGATGCTCCATTGTAAGGGAAGGGCCATGTCTGTGTTTTGGAGTTTCCGATCGGGCCTGCGTTGGCTTGCAGGGACGCTTGCGCTCGTGGTCATGGTGGCGTCGGGCTGCACGCGCGGCACTGAAGCCAAGCCCGTAATGGAAGAAACTCGTCAGCCGCCCAAAACGGCGATGGATGTCTTGGAGCGCGTTGTCGAAGCCTACCACAAGGCCGACCGTTATAAAGACGACGGCCGGCTCATCTTGCAATACACCTTGGAAGGAAAGACCTATCAGGAAACAAGCAAGTTTGCGTTGGCCCTGGCTGGGCCAAACCGCATTCGCCTGCGTGCCTACGACGCACGGGTTGTCTGCGACGGGCAAAATTTTCGCGCCACCATCGACGAAGCGCCCGGCGAAGTGCTGAGTGTTACGGCGCCGGACGAGCTCTCGCCCGGCACCGTCTACCGCGACCCCGTATTGGGCAAAGCCCTGAACCAAATCGTCGGCTCGGTACCGCTCTCGTTGTTCCTCGACCCCGAGCCGCTGCCGGGTTTTCAATATAATGCGCGCGCGCCGCAGCTCGCTGAGCCGGAGAAGATCGATGGCGACCTTTGCTATCGGGTAAACATTGAGCGGCGTGAAGGCGTGATGGTGCTCTGGATCGACCAGAAAACGCTCGTGGTGCGCAGGGTCGAATATCCCGCCGGCGGCTATCGGCAACTCGTCGAACCTTATCCGGGCGCCGTGACCGGCCTGACCATCACCGCCGAGCACGATCATGCGGCTCTCGATCCGCCGATTGACGACGAGGTGTTCCGCTTCGACGTACCGCCTGACGCCGAGCTGGTCAAACAGTTCGATGTGGTGCTCGTGGGCGCCCGTATTCCACGCTTCAAGTTGCGTTCGCTCGACGGCAGCCTGACGACGCGCGAATCGGTCGCCGAAAAAATCGCCGTCATTAAATTCTGGCAAAAAGACGACGTAGCCAAATATCACGAAGACCTGGCGACGTTTGAAGAGGTCCGCAAGCGCTACCAGGAACAGAGCGAGGTGACGTTCGTGGCGGTGAATGCGGACGGTGAAGACGTTTCAGACGCCGAACTGCGGGCCGAGTTCGAGAAGGCGCACCTGACGCTGCCGATTGTGCGCATCGACCTGAGCGTGGCCTTTCGCTCGTTCGGCCTGCAAGTGGTACCGACAACGGTGATTTTGGGCCGCGATGGTTCGCTGCAAGAATATTTGCCTGGCGTTTACCCCGACCAGGCCGCCACCTTGCCGAAGAAGATCGACACGCTCCTGTCGGGCGGCGAGCTTGTCTTGGAGGCTCCGCAACAGCCGCTCGATTACAAGTATTATTCGGCTTTCTCTTGGCAAAACACGCCGCCGTCTGAGGAGGAAAACCGCCCGGCGCCGGCCGAATTTGCCAACGCCGAAATCGCACCTGCCAGCGAACCCGAGTTTTTGCGGCTCAAGCGATTATGGGCCTGCACTGAATTGAAGGCCCCCGGCAATCTACTCGTCGTGCATGAGTCGAACGGCGATCAGGTGTTCGCGATCGACGAATCGTCGCGGATCGTGCGATTGTCGGCCGAGGGGCAGATTTCGATGACGCGCAAGCTGGAGCTCTTGGACGAGGACGGCGCGGAAGTCCGCTTTTTGCGCACCGCGGTCGATGGGGCCGGCAAGCGCTACTTTTTGGCCTCGGCCGCGGGCTCGCGGCAGGTTTATCTCTTCGACGCCGACTGGAAGCGGCGGCTCGTTTTTCCCGACGAAAACCAATCATTGCCGATCGCCGACGTGCAATTGGCCGATCTCAACGGCGATGGAAACCTCGAAATGCTCGTCGGTTACCTCGGGCTGGTCGGCACGCACTGCGTCGGGCTCGACGGCAAAACGATTTGGCGCAACCGCGCCGCTGAAAATGTGTTCGGACTGGGCGTCACCGCGGCCGATCGCCAGGATGAACGCCAGTTGCTGGTGGCGCAAGGGCTGCTGTTGCCTGTGACGGCGAATGGGAACGAGCAAACGCCCATCATGCTCGCCGACTCCTTCATCCGTTCGGTTTATGCTTCCAATCTTGGTCAGGCCGAGCTTTCGCCGTGGTGCGCGATTGCCATGCGGCCCGCCAGCTCGGCAAAGCGCGTGCGTGACATTGCCATAGGCATTTCACCGCGCGGCACGGTGTTGTGGAGGTACCCGTTGCCGGCCGGCACGCAGCATCACACGGCGCTGGAAATGGTCGCGTCGGGCGATTTATTCGGCGCCGGCATCGCGCAATGGGTGCTCGCCGCGGCCGACGGTTCGATTCACCTGCTAACGATGGACGGCAGTTTACTCGATCGCTACAACAGCGGCGTAGCGCTGAGCGGCATGGGCATTGCGAACCTGGGCGGCGACCCCGCCCTACTTCTCTCCAGCGACGAAGGCATCGAGGCCTGGCAGTTTGAGCTTCCGCCCCAAGACGACGCGGCCGCGCCGCAGGATACGCCTGACGCCCCCTAACAACGCCACCGCCGGGCTGGTTGCCTAATGTCGCGAGATTAAGCCGAAACCAGTGCATAACTGACGCGCCGGAAAGAGGCCCGCGGCTTGCCCGCGGGAGTTTCACGTTGGCCGTCTACAAAAACGGCCGCCC
>JAICLL010000154.1 GCA_025927475.1 Pirellulales bacterium | reverse complement strand
CGAACGAACTTGCCAAGTACATTGCGGGCCTCCTTCAGATGCTCTTGTTCTAAAGGCATTCTTCGGGAGGCTCGCTCTTTAACCAAGGGGCCCGTGCCAGCTACACTGCTGCTAGCAAAAACTGCGAAACTTGAACTTAGACGCAAGCTCGACCTCTCCGAAAAAATGGCAACGCAACCCGAACCGTCCAATAACTTATCGTTATCGGTGTTTGATTTAAGCGCCGCTGAAAAGCTACAGCTCGTCGAAGATCTTTGGGACGACCTCGCCGCCGATGCCGATGCGGTGCCCATTCACGACTGGCAAAAAGCCGAGGTCGCACGTCGCAAGGCCAATCTGATGAGCAACCCCGCGTCGGGGCTTCGCTGGGAAGACGTCAAAGCCCGAATTCGGCAGCGTTATGGCCGCTGAATTCATTCTCACCCCCGAAACGCATCAGGATCTGGCCCGCGCCTACGCGTGGTACGAGGAGCGACGAACGGGGCTCGGTGAAGATTTTCTGAGCGCCGTGGATGCTTGCTTTGCGCGAATTCAGCGTCAGCCAGACTTTTATCCGATCGCGTACGAGACGTTTCGGAGAGCCACCCTGCGCCGATTCCCGTACAATGTCATTTTCGAAGCGACACGCGAAGCGATTACTGTCTACGCGGTACTTCATAGCGCTCGCGATCCAGATAAGTGGCGCGAAAGGCTTCCATAGGCCATCGCCCCACCGCGGCACTGACGGAATGCGGCGCGCCGCAGCCATAGAAATCGCTACCCTTTAATGACCCCAATCGGCCTCATGCGCGCAACCTTCTTCGCCAGCCCGGCACGGTGCACCACGTCGACCACCAGGCTGACGTCTTTGTAGGCCGCCGGCTGCTCTTCGGCCAGGCCCTTCCAACTGCGGGCGCGGGCGATGATGCCATCGCGGGCAAGTTCCTGGTCAATCCGCCGGCCCTGGGCATGCTTGATCGCCGCCGAACGGCTCATGACGCGGCCCGCGCCGTGGCAGGCCGTGCCAAAGGTCTGCTCCATGCTGCCGTCTTGCCCGACCAGCAGCCAGCTTGCCCGGCCCATGTCGCCGGGAATGATCACCGGCTGCCCGATGCGGCGATACACGGACGGCACTTCCTCGTGGTCGGGCGGAAAGGCCCGCGTCGCTCCTTTGCGATGCACCCACAGCCGCCGCAGACGCCCGCCGACGGTGTGCTCTTCGAACTTGGCGATGTTGTGCGCCACGTCGTAGACGAGGCTCATCTGCAGCTCTTCCCAGGGCCGGCCAAACACGGTGGCGAATGACTCGCGGGCCTGCCACATTAGCAGTTGCCGATTGCACCAGGCATAGTTGGCCGCCGCGCGCATGGCGCCCAGGTAATGCTCGCCTTCGGGGCTTTCGACCGGCGCGCAGGCGAGTTGGCGGTCGGGCAAGTCAATGCCGTACTTCTCGGGCACGCCGCGCAACATCCGCAGGGAGTCGTCGCACACCTGATAGCCCAGCCCGCGAGAGCCCGAGTGGATCATCACGCAGACCTGGTCTTTTTCCAAACCCATCGTGCGCGCGGCTCCTTCGTCGAACACGGCGTCGACCACTTGCACTTCCATAAAATGATTGCCGCTGCCCAGCGTGCCGCATTGGTCTTTGCCGCGTTCGAGCGCCCGCTCGCTCACCCGCTCCGGCTCGGCGCCGTCGAGCCGGCCACGGGCTTCGGTGTGGTCGATATCGCTGGGCACGGCCAGCTCGCGGTCGATCAAGCGGCGGGGACCGTCGGCCATCAGGCGGCGCAGCTCTTTGGGCTCGAAGCGATAGCGCCCGCCGCGGCCCACGCCCGTCGGCACCTGGCGAAACAACTCTTCGACCAGCGTGGTCAGGTGCGGCTTGACGTCTTGATACATAAGGTTCGAGCGCACCAGCCGCACGCCGCAGTTGATGTCATAACCGACGCCGCCCGGCGAGATGACGCCCCCTTCGGCCGGATCGGTGGCGCACACGCCGCCAATGCAGAAGCCATAGCCCCAATGAATATCGGGCATGGCCAGGCTGGCATGCTGAATGCCCGGCAGAAAGGCCACGTTCGCCACTTGCTCGGGCGCCTGATCGGCCTTGATCAGCTCCAACAGCGCGGCGCTGGCGTAGATCAGACCATCCACGCGCATGCCGGGCTTATAGCTTTTGGGGATCCGCCAGAGGTGGTCGTTGACTTTTTCCAGCGGGCCGCTGTAACCGTCTTTGGGCATAGTGAAGCCTTTCGATCGTTATAGGCAGTCATGCTCTGTAGGGAACGCCCTCTGTGGCGTTCCGTGAACTGCGATTCAACGCTGCGCCGCCCCATGCGAAACGGCACGGAGTCCGTTCCCTACAGAGGCAATGAACCCATCCGACGCATCGCCCGTTAAATGTCGACAATCACTTCGGCCAGCCAGCCATCGGGCGTTTGCTCGACACGCAGGCCATGATAGGTAATCGCCTTGACCTCGTGCTCCAACTGATGACGACCTTCGTCGGCCGCTTCGCCGCGGGCCGTGGCTGTCAAACCCGATTCGCCGAACTGAACCTCGAACTGACTCAGCAACAAATGTTCCGATTCAAACGCGTACAGAATCTCGCTGAGCCAATCGAACAGCAGTTCATCGAGCCGGCCGCCAGGCACCTCGAAGGCTATCTCACGGACAGGCCGCACGGCATCGAGGTTCGCGGCAATCATCGAGGTCAGACCGCGGGCGGCGTCGATGAAGAGCGTCGCCAGATCCGGCGCCCGGACCCGCAACCCCAGATCGGCGGTGTGTTCAAAGGTTTCGTACATCGTCGTTACGTCATCGATACGAGTACGCGTCCGGTCGTTTGACCGTGCAAGATCTTTTCGATCTGCGGCGCGAGCGTGTCCAGGGTCACCTCGGTGGCCAGCGCTTCGAGCGCGTCAAACTTCCATTCTTCGGCCAGCTTTTGCCACACCGCCGCGCGGCGGTCGTGGGGGCATTCGGCTGAGTCGACGCCAATCAACTGCGCTCCGCGTAGGATGAACGGATAAACCGTCAAAGGCAGTTCGACCCCGCCCACCAGGCCGCAGGCGGCCACCGCGCCGTCGCGCTGGAGCGATCGAACGATCGTGGCCAGGGTTCGCCCGCCCACCGTGTCGATCGCCCCCGACCAGCGTTCGGGCAAGAGCGGCTTTGCCGAAGCGTCGTCAACTTCGTCGCGGCCAACGATTCGGCCGGCGCCGAGTCGCGAGAGCAATGGATGTGCGGAAGCTTTGCCGGTCGAGGCGACGACGCGGTAACCGGCCTTGGCCAAAAGCGCCACCGCAATACTGCCCACACCGCCCGACGCCCCCGTCACGACCATCTCGCCCGTGTCGGGCGCGACACCATGTTCACGGATCGCCCACATGCTGAGACCGGCGGTGAAACCGGCAGTGCCCAGAATCATGCTCTCGCGCAGCGTTAATCCCGGCGGCTTGCGGACCACCCAAGCCGCCGGCACCCGAATGTACTCGCCGTAGCCGCCCCAGGTGTTTTGTCCCAGATCGTAGCCGGTGACAATCACTTCGTCGCCGGGCCGCCAGTCGGGCGAGCGGCTTTCGGCCACGGCGCCGGCCGCGTCGATGCCGGGCACGTGGGGAAACTTCCGCGTCACGCCGGGATGCCCGGTGGCGGAGAGAGCGTCTTTGTAATTGAGCGACGAATAGGCGACGCGCACCAGTACCTCGCCCGCTGGCAACTCGTCGCTGTTGCGCTCGGTCACTTCGCCGCGGAACTGCCCGTCGTCAGTTTTGGTCACCAGATAGCAGCGGAAGCGGTTTTCAGCACCCATGAAACGCCTTGGCATTCTTCGGTGGTTATCCTGGCAATTTGCCGCGATGAGCGACACATCCGATGACGCGGAATTCTACCGCGCCGGCGGCGCCAGCGGAATCAACCGCGTGTTGCCAACGGGTCGTTGGAAGACAATATGGCACAGCCGCCCCCGGCTGTGGCCCGGTCAACGCCGCCGTAGGCGGCAAATCACAGCCGGGGGCGGCTGTGCCACACGACTTGTGCGAGCATCACACGATTCGGACACTACCCGCGGACGGCGGTTTTTGACAGCCGGCCCTGCAGCGGGTTATCGTGTATTTACCGAGATTCCCTCGCTTACCTCTCGGGCTTCCCGGCGCCGATGAACCGTCGGCCGCAAGCTGCCCGCTTATTTGGAAAGGCTCCATGCCGCAGACGACCGATCGCCGCGTTTTCTGGCGGACTGTTGTTGCCCGTGCCACGCTGGTTGGATTGATCGCCGGTTGGATGGCGCATGCCGTGCCGCTGGCGGCGGCCGACCGGGCGGCGCAAGACACGCCGGAGGCCGCACATTCGCAAGCGGTCAGCCTGGCCCGCCAATGGGTCGACCACACGGTTGCTCGGCTCACCGCCGACGCGCAAACCGAGTTTCTCCGCCGGCGCGAAGATCAGCTTCAAGACGGCGCCGGGCAAGGGGTCGTGCCCGAGCTGGCGGCCATCGAGCCCGATTCGCGGAAGGCGCTGATCCGCTTATTGGCTCAGAATAATCAGCCGGTGTTGGCGGCGCTCGAACGATCGGCCGAAGAAGCCGCCGGCCGCCGCCAGGCGCTCGTCGCCGAACTGCTCAAGGTGCGCACGCAGCTCTATGACAGTCAGCTAGAGCTGTACGAAGCGCGCAAGGGCCAGCGCATCGCCGGTCAGATGGCGTCGCTCTTGAGCGTCGATAATCGCTGGTTTTGGTTGTTTGGGCTGGTGGCCGTGGCCAGCCTGGCGGTGGTCGCCTTGCACGAACGCCGCCACGAACTGCGCCGCTGGCTCAACGGCGGGCGGGCCCGAGCCCTTGGCATGACCAAATTCTTAACCGGGCTGATGGCGGCGCTGGCCCTGATCACGTTGGTCAGCTTCTTGTTTGGCGATCGGTTGTATCACCTGCTGCTGCGCGGCCTGGACAAAGAGCGGTCGCCGCAGGAAGAGATGATTGGCGAGAACGAGCGGTTGTCGAAGGAAGTGGTCCAGTCGCGGCTCAATCAATCGGCGGCCGAAGACAAGCATCGCCAGGCGCTCGAACACTGGCGCAAGCTGCACGGCGACGACGACGCGCTGAGCCGCTTGATCGATCAGGCGCAGAGCGAGGAGGATACGTTGGCCAAATTGCACCGCGAGTTGGCCGTCGAGTCGGGCGTGGCCCGCCAGCTTCAGACCGACAGCAAACAACTGGAAGAGGTGCAAAAAGACCGCCTGCGCAACACCGAGCTGCGCGAATCGTATGGCCGGCAGCAACGCTGGATTCGTGGCGGCCTGGGTTTGGGCCTGCTCAGCCTGGCCACCAGCGGCGGCGTCCTGTTTCGGCGCGGCATGCGGCGGCGGCAGCGCAAAACCCGCGATACTTGCCCGCTGTGCCTGGGCAACGGCACATTCGAGCCGCTGGCCGCCGACGCGGCGGCAAGTCGTCCGGGGCTGGAAATGGTCCGCTGCAAAAACGTGATTTCCGACCAGCCTTACGAAGAATGCGAGTTCACCTTCTCGGCGATGTACCGCGATAACGTAAAGCTCTGCTTTCCCACGTTGGGCATTCCGCAGGCCGGCAAGACGCACTGGCTGGCGATGGTCTACCGCGAGCTGAATCGCGGCAACTATCCTTCCGTGGTTCAGTTTGAGCGCATCCGCTCGACCATTAGCGAGGAATTCGACCTGGTGGTCGATGAAATCCTCAACAAAAAGCTGGGGCCGATGGCCACGCAAGTGGGCCGCATTCCGCACCCCTTGATCTTCAATTTTCTCGATCACGACGGCTTCGGTCCGTCGAACGTGTTGGTGAATATCTTTGACTATTCGGGCGAGGTGACGCGCAGCCAGACGATCGAAGACCGCCAACGGCAGCGGGCGCTCGACGGAGACGGCTTTTTCTTCTTCCTCGACCCGACCGAGCCGAGCGAAACCCAGTCGCAGGCCCTGGCCGGCTTCCGCGAAGATTTGCGGCGGATCAAAGGCATCCGGGCGGGCAAGCAGGTCCACGTGCCGATTGCCCTGTGCATCTCGAAGCTCGACCTAATGGTCAACCAGCCCTACGCCGATCCGAATGGGGGCGGCGTCGTCGAAAAATATTACCGCGACATGGGCGAGATTGGCTGGGGCACCGATGTGCGGTCGATCGAGGCGCGTTCGCAGCTTATGGCTTGGCTGCGCGACACCGTCTGGCCCGGCTGGCAGATTGAGCGGCAGATCGACGACCTGTTTGGCGGGCGGTTCTTGTTTTTCCCGCTCACGCCCGTGGGGCTCGATGGGCTGGGCGAGCGCGATCTCACCCGCCGCACGATCGCGCCGGTCGGACTGCTCGACCCGCTCCTCTGGCTGTTGCACATGAATGGATATCCAGTGCTGGCTTAGTTAGTTGTTGATCGAGAGCGATCGCGAGAACGCAAGGAAAGATGCTGTCGGAGGGCGATTTGGGAGACATTGACGATTGATCTTCCGCCCGCGGCATGAAACGAACCGACTTCATTCGGCATTTACGCCTCCAGGGCTGCTACCTCGACCGCGGCCGCTGTTCCGCCGAGATGCTGGCGGAATAGCCGGTCGAGTCGGGCGTGTTCGAGGCGGGCTGTACGCCCGCGCGGCGACGTAGCCGGTCGAGCCAGCCGGTCCGCGATGATTCGTTGAGTAAGACGATCACAAATGCCCAGGTCGCCGAAACCACGAGCAACACCAGGGCCAAGGCCAGCTTTGCCCGCCACAAGAGACGGTCGCGCAGCCGCGCCACCGGTTCGATAGCCGCCTGGTAACGCTCTTGCACGATGACGGCCCAACCGGTGTCGCGGCTGGCGCCCGACCGGTTGTTCACTTCCACCGGTTCGATGGCCGCCAGCCAACGTCCGGCAAAATCGCCGCCGACCGGATCACGATAATCTTCCATCCAAGCGAGCTCGTTAAGACGCCGGGCTTCGGCTGGATCGGTGTGCCGATCGCTTCGCAGCCGGCGCAAACGCTCCAGGTCTGACAAGGCGTCGCCGGTTAAATAAAGCCGCGCCACCGGCGTATCGGGGTCTTCCAACAGCGGCTGGAGATCGGGATGTTCCAGGATGGCGCCGGCTCGGCCCCGGGCATCGTGGCGGCCGTCGATCAGCACGGCAATTTGGTTATTGCCCGACATTTCATCGGCCCGCAACTCGGCAAAATGGCCCAGGGCCACGCCATGCCCGATGACGCCCACCACCGTACGTTCGCCTTCGGAAGTTTCTTCGCCGAAGATGGGCACCGACAGTACGACGGTGCGCAGGTGAGTAGCCTCGCTATCGAACACGATGGAAAGATAGGGCACGGTGATGGGTGTCGGCGGCTGGTCGCCGCGGGGCAAGTCGCGCCCGCGTCCATGGAAATAATCGCGGAACGAATAATCGACGCCGATGGTGTCCTTCTGCATCGGGCTGCGGGCGATCTGAATGCCCCGCGCATCGAGCAAAAACCAACTATCGTCCTGGCTGATGGGGTTCTGACGATCGATCTGTTCAAGCAGCTCTTGTATTTCGCCTGTCGCGGCATCCGCGGGAGAGCGCCGACCGGCTTCTTCCACCAGCCGATGCAGTCGCCCCTGGGCCACAAGATGTTCCATGACCTGCCAGCGTCGGTCGATTTCGCGGGCAACGGTTTCGGCCACAAACTGGGCGGCGAAGCGGTCGCTTTCCAACGCCCGGCGGGTCAGGGCGTCGCTCGATTCGCTCAGTGCGGTCTCAAAGACATCCCAACCGAAGGCCGACATTACCAGCAACAACAACAGCGGGCCCAACGCCCCGAGCACCAGCAGCGGACGCCGCGCACGACGCGCACGGCGAGCACGCAGCGCATCAACCACGGTTTGCGGGTTGGCAAACCGCTTGTGCGGATCGACCACCAGGCAGCGACTGACAATATCGGCCAGTTCGCGATCGACGCCCCGCACACGCCGATGGGCACGCGGTACCGGCGAACGTTCGATCCACTCCCGGTAGCGTGCCAGTTGCGCCGCCAGGTCGGGGGCTCGCTGAATTTCATCGATCGCCCGTTCGTCGCGGTAGGGCGGCCCGCCGGTCAACATGGCATAGAGCAAAGCGCCCAGGGCGTAAACGTCCCAGCGGGCATCGGGCATGGCCTGCAAGTCGGCTTGCTCGGGAGCCATGTAAAACAGCGTGCCCAGCGACGGTGTCTGCTCGTGCGACAAACGCGACTGTCCAAAATCGGCCAGCCGCGGCTTGCCGTCCTGGTCGAGCAACACATTGGCGGGCTTCAGGTCGCAGTGCAAAATGCCTTTGCCGTGGGCATGCACCAGCCCAATGGCGACCTCGCGGAGCAACTCGACGGCCTCGTCGACCGGCAGCGGCCCGGCGGCCAGACGATCGGCCAGCGAGCCGCTTTTGAGGTACTCCATCACAAAATAGGGCGGGTCGCTGTCCCAGCCGACTTCCACCAACTGCACCACGTAGCGGTCGGCGAAAAGCATGGCCAGCCGTTCGACCTCGCGCGACAACAGCGTCCAGTCGAGCCCGCCGCGGTGCATGTAAAACTTGATGGCCACCCGGCGGCCCGTGTTGCGGTCGACGGCCACCCACACCTGCCCATAGGCGCCGGCGCCCAGAAACCGTTCGGGCTTGTAGCCGGGCAGTTCCAGCGGCGGGCGCGACGGCTGCAAACTGCGCTCCGAGGCGCGACGCAAATCGTCTTCCGATTGTGGCAGCGTGCGTTCGGGATGACCTGAGCTTTCGGGCATCGGCGAAAATAAGGGCAACGATTGCGGAAGGCGGCGCTGGTCGCGCGCAAAGACGACGGAAACTGCTTGAACCGAGCGCCTCGGACACCTACCTTATATGGTAACAACCTGCGTGGCATTGGTCAGCGTCCGACGACGGCAGCCGTATCTTATGAGCGACGATCTGCGACAAATTGAGCGCGAGGCCGCCGAAATCCAGGCGCATGCGCGATGGCTGACGATCACGCCGCGGCAAGACGAGGCGGGTCAGGTACATGTCGAGGTCAAGTTGACCGGGGCGTTCGAGGCCGACGCGCACGATCTGCCGGGCAGCATTGTGCGAGAAATCCACCGGCGGCTACAAGAGTTTGAGGCGAATTTAGAGTAGGCGGGGCGTCGTACTGACGGATGGGATTCATGTCCGCGTCCACGACCGGCACGGCCAACCAATCAGACTGTCCGGAAGAGCAACAATTGCGGCGGTTCGCCGCACGCGCGCTGCCCGCTGCTGACGCCGAGGCGGTTTCCGAGCACCTGGCTCGATGCGCCGACTGCCAAGAGCGAGTCGCTCAATTCACGCTGACCTTGCAAAATGCCTCCGCCGAATCACAAATCGGCGCGCCAGATCACGCACCCCCGCGCGAGTCGGCCTCCGGCGCGGCCACCGAAGCCCAAGGCGAACCTGGCGAGTATGGCGACGACGTCGAACTGGGCTTTTTGTTGCCGTCAACCGATCCGCGATCGCTGGGCAAGATCGGCGGATATGATGTGCAGTCGATCGTGGGACGCGGCGGCATGGGCGTCGTGCTGAAAGCCTTCGATCCCTCGTTGCAGCGGCTGGTGGCCATCAAGGTGCTGGCGCCGGCACTGGCCTCGAACCAGAAGGCGCGGCGGCGTTTTCTCCGCGAAGCCCGGGCTGCCGCCGCGATCAACCATCCCAATGTGATCACGATTCACGGCGTGGACGAGCAGAACGGCATGCCGTACCTGGTGATGGAGTTTATTGGCGGCTGCACGCTGCGTGAACGAATCCGCGCGAAACCGCGGCTAGAGATGATTGAGATTCTGCGAATCGCCTCGCAGGTGGCCACCGGGCTGGCCGCGGCGCATCAACAGGGAGTCGTTCATCGCGACATCAAGCCGAGCAACATCATGCTCGAAGACGGCATCGAGCGGGTGAAAATCGCCGATTTCGGGCTGGCCCGTGCTGCCATGGACCTGTCCGACATCACTTCACTGGGGCAAACCGTCGGTACGCCTTCATACATTTCGCCCGAGCAGGTCACCGGCGGCAACGCCGACGAGCGCAGCGATCTGTTCAGTCTGGGATGTGTGATTTATGCGATGGTCACCGGGCATTCGCCCTTTCGCGGCACTCTGGCCCTCGATGTCATCCGCAAAGTGGCCGATTATCACCCCAAGCCGCTGGCGGAGCTCGACGACCGCGTGCCGCGAGCGTTGTCCGACCTGGTCGAGCGGCTGCTGGAAAAAGACCCTAAGAACCGCTGTCGGTCGGCCCGCGAGGTGGGCGATCTCTTGATGCAACGCGTGGCCGAGATCAATTTAGCCCCGTCCGACCGGCTGCCGCAACTTGCCGCCGGTCGGCGGCCGCGCCGCCGCCGGACCTTGGCGGCGGGCGCGGCTGCCGCCGCATTGCTGGCATGTCTGGCCGCTGCGGTCTGGGGCGCCAAGCGGTGGCAAAACTCCGCTTCGAGAACGGCCGAGGCGCCGCCCGCCGGCAAGCAGGCAGCCGCGCCCGCCTGGCGGCACGGGCTGATTACCGTGGCACAATCGGAGCAGGCCGATTTCGATTCGTTGGCCGATGCGCTGGCCGCGGCCGGTCCGGGAGCCACGATTCGAATTCTCGACCGCGGCAACTATCGCGGTCCACTCGTCTTGGAAGACAATCGCCGTTATGGCGGCCTCACGCTCGAATCGCCGCAAGGCGCCCAACTGGCGGCGCCGGGCAGTTCGCGCCCGGTGCTCTCGGTGCGAGCCACCCAAGGCGTCACGCTACGAGGACTGCGCATCGCGGCCAACTCGCGGCAGTTTGGCTTTTACCTTACCGGCGCATGCGATGGGCTGCTGGTCGAAAACTGCGAGTTCTCACATCCCAGCGATACGAAATCGGCCAACTTCGTCTTGGATAAGGCCGCCGGTTCGGCCGAGCGGCCTCTTCGGTTGCAAAACTTGAAGCTTGGCGGCAACTACTTGGGGCTGGCGATGATCGGGAAGCCCGGCGCACCGGTGGCGTTCGTGCACATCGAGCGATGCACGTTTACGTCGTCCGAGCCAGGCACCTTGCTCACGCTTGAAAACGCTGCGCGGCACGTTTTGATTGCACATAATGTTTTTTCAGGCGGCGTCGGTGGCATTCATGTCAGTGTGCCGGACGCCGATCAAGGCGATGATCTGGTCGTCGAAAACAACACGTTTTTTCGCCAGACCAATTGGATTGCGCTGCTGGAAACAAACCCCGAGCAAGGGCAATTGCAGATCCGCAACAACCTGGTGCTCGAAGGCCGCGCGCTGCTGGTACAAGGGGAGCCATTCGAGCCAGCCGTCCAGCGCTGGTTCAAGAATAACTGGTGGGAACTGGCATCGGCCGCCGACGTCGGCCAGGTAAAGCAGGTGTGCGCGCCTCGCGAGCCTCAGGAAACGCTGACCGTAATTTCGCGCGATCCCGGTAGCGCCGACTTCTTGCGCCCGGCGGGAGATTCGCCGCTGGCCAGCGGCGCCGTCGGCGCCGAGGTCAGCTATGTTGGCGCGGTAACCCCGGCGCCCTCCCTGGAATCGAACACCTCTGACGGCCATTAGGCACATCTGATTATGGGCGACCCAATCTGGTTTCAGCAACGTGCGGAAGCGGTCGCCACATCGGATGTTTATTTGCAGCATTCCGTCCGTGGCAATGGCCGCGGGCGAGCAGCGATCGCGTCGCCTGCTGACGAGCCGGCTGGCATCCCCTCCAGGCCGTTGCGCGTGGCGCATGTCGGTCAATCGATGGTTCGGGCCGGGGTCGAACAATGGCTGAAGGCGCTCGTGCGGTTTCTTGATCCGCGTTGGGCCAAAGTCGAAAAGTGTGTGGCCGTCTGCTCCGATCTGGTCGACCCCGCGGTGGTTAACGAATTGCCGATGCCCGTCGTCATCGGCCAGGCCGAAGCCGTGCGGCAGGCCGCCGGCGAATGCGATGTCTTGTTGTGTTGGGGACCGGCCGAGTTGGGAGAGTGGCTTCGCGATTGCCGCCCGAAGCTGAGCGTGTTTGTGGCCCACGGCGAAGGAATGTGGACGCGCCGCATCCTCGATGGCTGTGCACCGGTGATTGACCACGTGGTGGCGGTCAGCGAGCGCGTGCGGAAGCGCGTCTGTGGCGGATTGCCGACTACGGTCATTCCCAACGGAGTCGATACTACGCACATCGCGCAGACTCGCTCACGCGACGAAGTCCGCCGGTCGCTGGGTTTCGCTTCCGACGACTTTGTGCTGGGATATGTCGGACGTTATTCAGCGGAGAAACGGGCGCATGCCGTGCTGGAAGCGGCGGCCCTGCTGCCGGAAACCTACAAAGCATTGCTGGTGGGCTGGGGGCCGCTGGAGGAAGACTTGCGCCGGTTGGCCGCGACCTGGCTGCCCGGTCGCTATGCCTTCGCGGCGGCGGGCGCCTATTTGGGCGACTATTACCACGCGATGGATGCGCTGTGCGTGGTTTCCGAAACCGAAGGCTTTTCGCTGGCCGCGCTCGAAGGTATGTTTTGTGGCGTGCCGCTGATTGTCACGCCCGTCGGCTCCGTGCCCGAGATCATCCAAGATCGTGTCAACGGACTGGTGGTGGCCGGCACGGCCGGATCAATCGGCGACGCCGCCGAAATGCTGCGCCGGCACCCGGCCTGGGCAGCGGGTCTGGCCGCCGAGGGACGCGCCTACGCCCAACAGCATGGCCACGCGCGCGCGATGGCCCGTCGCTACGAAATCCTGCTTGATGCGCTCTGGCGCGAGAAAACGAGCTCATGAACATCGCCGCTATTCAGCGATTACGACGTCTGCTCGCCGACGATCAACCCACTTGCGGGCTGTGGATTACGCTCGAATCGCCCAGTATTACCGAGATGGCCGTGGCCTGCGGACGTGGCCTGCTGATGGGCACGCTGCTCGCCGCGTTGCGGGCGGCGGGCAGAGAGCCGCGCGTCAATCCCGCTTTTCAACCAAACTTTCCGCACTGAGCGACACGGATTCCATGAGCGACGCACGCCAAAACGACGAAGTCGAGCCTTTCGTCGCGTATCGACTCGAAGGCAACAAGATGGATTTCGCTTTGCGGCCGTTGGCTGACGGCGGCCAGGCGCTGGCGCTGTTTTTGTCTCCCGAAGCGGCCCGCGATTTCTTGGACGAGACCGGTTCGCCGCTGCCCTGGAGGATTGTTCAACCGGTGAAACGCGACCTGATGAAGATTCTGGAGGAATGCTGGGAAGCCGGCATCCGGCATGCGGTTCTAGACACCCAGCAGCCCGACCGGCCGATCTTGTTTGATCTTTTCGAGGTTTTGCAGGCCGATCGCGCCGCGGGCGGGCAGGATCTCGACTGACTTATTTTCAAACCGAAGGAGACACATCATGGCGGATCGCGGCAAGCAAACCGTGGATTCGGGAGTGCGAACGATGGAAATCGGTTTCTTGGATCATGTTGAGCAGCGCGGTCAGCGCTCTATGCTGCGAGAACTACTTGAAGCACGCTTTGGCGATTTGCCGCCCGCAGCGGTTGAACGCTTGGAGGCGTGGCCGGGTGATCGGCTGACGGAATTGGGGCGAGCGCTGATGAATGCCACTTCACTTGAGGAAATTGGCCTGGGTGAGGCGGAAGACTCAGATTCTTAATTACCACTGGGCGAGCCGCAGGCAATGTTCAAGAAATCCCACGCCACCTTCCCGGCGCTGCTCGCGGCGCTGGTGGTGCTGCTCATTCCGCGCACGGCGCAAGCGTATATCGGTCCGGGGGCGGGCTTTGCGCTGGCGGGCTCGTTTTTGGCGGTGTTTGCGGCCATCGGCTCGGCCTTGCTCTTGTTGCTTACCTGGCCCGCTCGGCTGATCTGGCGGGCGGTGTTCCGACGACGCCCTCCTGCCCGCAGCCGCGTCAAGCGAGTGGTGATTCTGGGACTCGACGGACTCGATTACGGTCTTACTCAGCAATGGCTCGCAGAAGGCAAGCTGCCGCATCTGGCCGCCCTGCGCGACAAAGGCTGCTTTCGCCCGCTCGCCAGCACCTTGCCGCCGATCTCGCCGGTGGCCTGGTCGTCGTTTCAGACCGGCGTGAATCCGGGCAAACACAACATCTTCGATTTTCTCACGCCCGACACGCGCACTTATCAGCCCAAGCTCAGCTCGGTCGAAATCCGCCCGCCGCGGCGAAGTCTGCGGCTCGGTAAAATCACCATCCCGCTGGGCAAGGCCGACGTACGCTTGCTGCGCAAAAGCAAGCCGTTCTGGAATGTGTTGAGCGATTACGGCATTTTCAATTGCATTCTTCGCGTGCCAATCACCTTTCCCGCCGAAAAACTGCGAGGCGTGCAACTTTCGGCGATGTGCGTGCCCGACCTGCGAGGCACGCAGGGCATGTTTTCGCATTACACGACTCGCCCGCGAGACGAAGGCGAAAAAACCGGCGGCGAAGTACACCACGTCATTCGTGAAGGCAACAAGGTGCGCGGCGAATTGATCGGCCCGCCTCATCCGCTCGACCCCGCTCGCGGAAATCTGAAGCTGCCGTTTGTCGTCACCCTCCAAGAGCGCGATCGCGCCACGCTGCGCATCGGCGGCGCGAAATATGACCTTGTGCCCGAACAATACACCGACTGGGTTCAAGTGCGCTTTCAGGTGGTTCCGGGCATGAATGTCTACGGCGTCTGCAAGTTGATGTTGCTGCAAACGTCGCCGGAGTTTGAGCTGTATGTGACGCCCATCAATATCGACCCGGAAAACCCCGCCATGCCAATCGGCTATCCGGCGGTCTATCCGGTTTACCTGGCGAAGCGGCAGGGCGCGTTTGCCACGCTCGGCCTGGCCGAAGACACCTGGGCCTTGAATGAACACGTGTTGCGCGACGAGCATTTTCTGCGGCAATGCGTCGATTTCGACCGCGAGCGAGAGGCGATGTTTTTCGACAGTCTCGACAAGGTGCGGCAGGGCGTCTGCGTGTGCGTGTTCGACGGCACCGACCGCATGCAGCACATGTTTTGGCGCTACCTTGATGATGCGCATCCAGCCCGGCCTAAGGAAGTTCCGGTTGCCTTTGGCCGGGTGATCGAAGAGCTCTACCAGCGGATGGACGACCTGGTGGGCCGCACCGTGGCCAAGTGCGGCGACGACGGCACGATGCTGATGGTGCTTTCCGACCATGGCTTCAACACCTTCCGCCGCGGCATCGATTTGAACCGCTGGCTGGAAGAAAACGGCTACCTGGTGGTTGACGATCAGCGGCGGAATGACGAGCATCTGGGCGGGGTCGATTGGTCGCGCACCCGTGCGTTTGCTTTGGGCCTGACCGGCATTTTTTTGAACATCAAAGATAAATACTCGCAGGGCATCGTCTCGGCAGATGGCGAAGCCGATGCCCTGCGGCAAGAAATCGCCCAGCGTTTGGGTGAATTGGTCGATCCGCAAACCGGCGCGAAGGCCGTGAAGCGGGCGTACATCGCGCAGCACGCCTATCGCGGCCCCTACAAAGACCAAGCGCCCGATGTGATTGTGGGTTACGAACGGGGATATCGCGTCTCGTGGGAAGCGGCGATCGGACGGACGACGCGCGAGGTGTTTCACGACAACACAAAAGCCTGGAGCGGCGACCATTGTGTCGATCCTTCGGTGGTGCCCGGCGTGTTGTTTTGCGACCGCCCGATCGAGACCGAAAAACCCCGGCTGCTGGATATTGCCCCCACGGTGCTCGACCTGTTCGGCATCGAGGTGCCCGAGTATATGGACGGCAAACCGCTGGCGGTGGGCGAGCCGATTGTGGCGTAAGCGAGGCGGCTTTCGGCCTTGCGCCGGGCGCGTGCTGGTGGCGCAACCCTGGCCAGACGGAGGCGTGACTCCGCGAGGCCGCCGGCGGCTGTCCAGCCTGTCGTGGTTCATGGCCGCGTTGTGTGAGCCGATCGCGCGGCGCGCGAATCACGAGGACCGCGTGACGGGTCGTTTTTGGGAAGGCCGCTTCAAATCGCAAGCGGTCCTTGATGAGTCGGCGGCGCTGGCCTGCAGCGTGTACATCGACCTGAATCCGATCCGCGCGGGTGTGGCGCAGACGCCCGAGACCTCGGAGTTTACGGGGGCTTTTGAGCGCATCGAAGCGCGGCGGCAGCGGTGCGAGTCGGT
>JAICLL010000243.1 GCA_025927475.1 Pirellulales bacterium | reverse complement strand
TTGGCGTGGTCGTCCCAACTGAAGTACAGCGGCATGCCCGCTTTCGGGGCGAGCGCGTCGATGGTGATTACCGCCGATCCCGCTTCGGCCAGCCGCCGAGCGAGCAAGCAGCTTTGACCCCAGAGGTGGCGACCATAACGGTCGCGCACGGCGGGGCGCTCTTGCTCGAGGTCGAAGGCCCCGGCGACATCGCTGCTCAACAGCAAGTCGAAGGCCCGTCGGCGGAAGTCATTCGTCGCGTCGAGCGAGCCGTTCAGATCGAGATCGCGTCGATAGCGGTCGAACTGCTCGACCAGGCCGCGGCGGTCGCCGAGCCGGCTGCCATTCAGGCCGGTGCTCAGCGAGAGGTTTTGCGGCCGATAATTCGCCACCGACGGATCGCCCGCGTCATACGCTTTATGGCTCAGGCCCAGGTAGGTGGGCTGGGTCATAAACGGCTGGTGCGGAATACCAATGTAGGGCGGCAAGCCGCCGCGGCGGACGCCAAGCAGTTTGCTGGCCACCATGCCGAAGTCGGGATGTTCTGATCGGGCAGTTGACGTAGGATCGGCCTTCGCAGGCGTCTTGCCGGTCAGCACCTCGATCGAGCCGTCGTTATGCGACGACATTTCGTGGTGCAGTGAGCGAACCAACGAGAACTTATCGGCCAGGCGGGCCTGCTGCGGAAACAGCTCGCAGATATCGATGCCCGGCACGTTCGTCGCGATGGGACGAAACGGCCCGCGGTATTCGGTCGGCGCGTCGGGCTTCAGGTCGTAGGTTTCCAATTGGCTCGGTCCGCCCCACATCCAGAACAGAATGACCGAAGTGCCGGAGGCAGTTTGGCCCGCCGCGGCGCGGGCGGCCAACACATCGCTCAGGCCGAGCCCGCCGACGGCCAACGTGCCGATGCGCAGAAACTCTCTCCGAGCGATTGGGCCGGAACAATGAGCAGGAGTCATCGCTGGCATCCGTCGGAGGGCATGTGAGGCAGGGTGGGGCGATCGCACGGAATTATCGAACAGCACTCTGAGATTTGCTAGCCCTAGATCACATTCTGTCGAATTGGCGCGCGATTCTGTAGAATTTGCTTGCGGTTTGCGGCGGCGGTGGGTAATATGAATGGCGTTCCCACCAACACTCCGTCTGGTGCGCTGTCGCGCGGCGTTGCTCTGCGGCAACCACCGGCCGGACCCACCTTTTGCCGATCCTGCACGCCTTGACGTAAACCGCCGGGGCCGAGTCCCCAGCCCCCCAGCCCCAGCCCCAGTCCCCGTGGCCACCGCTCCACTCACCCGCCGCCTGCAATGCGATCACGGCCTGCGACGCCAAGCCATCGTCGAGTCGTTGCTGCGCGAAGTTTTTCAGGGACTGCTTCGGGCGGGGCAACATCTGGCCACGCAACAATTGGCCGAGCGGTTTGGCGTCAGCCACACGCCGGTGCGTGAGGCGCTGATTGCCTTGGCCGGCATCGGAGTCATTGATCTGGTGCCCAACCGCGGCGCGATCGTGCGGCGCGTGAGTGCCAAAGACGTGCGTGAGATTTTTCAGGTCCGCCGGGCACTGGAGTGCGAAGCCGTGCGGCTGGCGTGCGGACGAATCGATTGTCGGCAACTGGAACTGCTGGCCGCCGAACTGCGGCGGTTGAAGAGCAGCAAACCGCGTCTGCAAATGCGAACGGTCGAAAAAGCCCGCACGACCGATAGCCGGCTGCACGACTTGATCGCCGCGTCGTGCGGAAATGCGTTTCTGGCGAACGAGCTGGCGCGGCTGACGATTTTGTTCCGCGCATTCCGCGACTTGGCCTGGGAACACGACACCAGCCGCAACGATTTCCGCCGGCTCAGCGAAGAATTCGACGAGCACCTGGCAATCATCGAGGCGCTGATGGCGGGCGACCGACAGCGGGCGTCGCAAGCCATGTCGCACCATATTCGTTCCGGCGGAAAATATTGGAGCCGCGTGCTGCCCGATGCCCCGCCGCATTCGTCCGAAAAGAACCCGTTGCCCGCAAAGAGTCTGCCGCCGGAAAAGAAACACCCTCGAAATGCACGTTTGCGTATCCCCGTGGAGGATTGAAGGATGAGGTTGCCGACCCCAACCCTAACGCTGTTGCTGACATTCGCCGTTTCAGCGGCACAACTGCCGGCTGCGGATGTTCTGGCCGCGGATGTTCAGGCCGCAGCACCGTTGCAATACAACCGCGACGTGCGGCCGATGCTGGCCGAGAACTGCTTCGCCTGTCACGGGCCTGACAGTGCCGCGCGGAAAGCCGACCTGCGGCTCGACCAGCGACAGGCGGCCATCGACGCCGCCGCGATCACGCCAGGCAAGGCCGACGACAGCGAGCTGGTCCGCCGCATTCTCACCAGCGACCCGGACGAACTGATGCCGCCGCCAGCCACCAAAAAGCAGCTTACCGCCGAGCAAAAACAAACGCTGAAGCGCTGGGTGGCCGAAGGCGCCGTCTATGAACCGCATTGGTCGCTGATCGCCCCGGTGCGTCCGCCGCTGCCGACGGTGACCAACCAGGCGTGGTGCCGGAACCCGATCGACTATTTTGTTTTGGCGAAGCTAGAACCGCTCGGCCTGACGCCCGCCCCCGAGGCCGATCGCCGCACGCTGGCCCGGCGGCTGTCGCTCGACCTGATCGGGCTGCCGCCAAGCCCGGAAGAAGTCGAGGCGTTTGTCAACGATGCATCGCCCGATGCGTATGAAAAGCTGGTCGACCGGTTGATGACTTCGGCGCATTGGGGCGAGCACCGCGGGCGTTACTGGCTCGATGCGGCGCGCTATGCCGATACGCACGGCATTCACTTCGACAACTACCGCGAGATGTGGTCGTATCGTGACTGGGTGATCGGGGCGTTCAACCGCAATCTGCCGTTCGACCAGTTCACGATCGAGCAGTTGGCCGGCGACTTGCTGCCGGGTCACACCTTGGAGCAAGAGATCGCCTCGGGCTTCAACCGCTGCAACATCACCACGAATGAAGGCGGGGCCATCGCCGAAGAGTACCTGGTGCTGTACGCCCGCGACCGCACCGAGACCACGTCGCAGGTGTGGCTGGGGCTGACCGCCGGCTGCGCCGTGTGCCACGATCACAAGTTCGATCCGATCAGCCAGCGCGAGTTCTATGAACTGGCGGCGTTTTTTAACAACACCACGCAGGCGGCGATGGACGGCAACATCAAAGACACGCCACCGGTGGTATTTGTGCCGATGCGCGAAGACCAGCCGCGTTGGGAATCGCTCACCAAAGAGCTGGCCGACGTACGCCGGCAGTCGGATGAGCGGCGTGCCCAGGCCAAGCCCGATTTCGACGCTTGGCTGGCTTCGGCCAACGCCGAGACATTCGCGGCAACCATTCCCACCGAAGGGCTGCGTTTCTCCGCGCTGTTGAGCGGGGGAACCGAAAACACGTTGCCAGCCACCGTCGATGGGCAGCCGCGCAGCGTGGCCACCTCGGCCCAGATTACCTGGCAGCCGGGGCACGTGGCGGCCCAGGCATTTCAGAGCAAGCCGGGCGTGGTGGTCGAAGTGCCCGACGTGGGCGACTTGGAAAAAGACCAGGCGTTTTCGTACGGCGCATGGATCAAGCCTGCCAAGGCCGACGTGGGCGGGGCGGTTGTCGCGCGGATGGACGATCAGAACGGCTTCCGCGGCTGGGACCTGTGGCTGGAAGGCGGACGTGTCGGTTGCCATATTGTCAACCATTGGCCCGACGACGCTCTGAAAGTGGTCTCGAAGAATCCGCTCAAGGCGGGCGAGTGGAGCCATGTGCTGATTACTTATGATGGTTCGGCGCAAGCCGGCGGCGTGAAGGTCTATATCAACGGGCAACAGCAGCCGGTCTCAGTGCAAGCGAATGTCTTGAAGAACAGCATTCGCACCACGGTGCCGCTCAAGGTAGCCCAGCGGCACACGACCGCGCGGATCGACGACCTCGTGCTTCAAGACCTGCGGCTGTATGGCCGGGCGTTGCCGGCGGCGGAAGTGCAAAAGCTGGCGACCGCGGGACGCACCTCCTGGCTGGTGGCCAAGCCGGCCGATCAGCGCAGCGATGCCGAGAAAGACGAGCTTTACAAGTGGTGGCTGGCCTCGCTCGATACCGTCTCGCAGCAGTTTTCAGCAAAACTGGCGGCTTTGCAGGGCGAGGAGTCGGCGATCAAATCGCGCGGCACCATCGCTCACGTGATGCACGAGAAAGATGAGGCCGCGATGGCCTTTGTGCTCTACCGCGGCGAATACGACAAACGGCGCGACCCGGTGCCGGCGAAAACGCCCGCCGCCCTGCCGCCGCTGCCGCCCGAACTGCCCAAAAACCGGCTGGGTTTCGCCCAGTGGCTGTTGCGGCCCGAGAACCCGCTGACCGCGAGGGTAACCGTCAACCGGTTCTGGCAAGAATTGTTTGGCACGGCCATCGTGCGCACGTCGGGCGATTTTGGCGTGACCGGCGAGTTGCCATCGCATCCCGAGTTGCTCGATTGGCTAGCGGTCGAGTTCCGCGAGGGCGGCTGGGACGTCAAGCGATTCTTCAAGCTTTTGGTCACCTCGGCCGCGTATCGTCAGGCGGCGGTCACCACGCCCGAAAAGCTGGAAAAAGATCCCTCGAACCGGCTGCTTTCGCGCGGACCGCGGTTCCGCATGGACGCCGAGATGATACGCGACTATGCCTTGGCGGCCAGCGGCCTGTTGGTCGAAAAGGTCGGCGGGCCGAGCGTCAAGCCCTATCAGCCCGACGGCGTGTGGGAAGCGGTGGCGATGATCGGCAGCAACACGCGCGACTATAAACGCGACAGCGGCGACAAGCTGTATCGCCGCAGCATGTACACGCTCTGGAAGCGGGCCGCTCCGCCGGCCTCGATGGATATTTTCAATGCTCCCAGCCGCGAGGTTTGCACGGTGCGGCGCGAACGGACCGACACGCCGTTGCAGGCGCTGGTGACGCTCAATGACCCGCAGTTTGTCGAAGCGGCGCGGCATCTGGCCGAGCGCGTGGTGAAGGCGGGCGGCGACGACGGCAGCCGGTTTGATCTACTTGCTCGGCGGCTGTTGGCTCGGCCATTTACCGCCGAAGAACTGCCCGCGGTGCAAAGTTCACTGGCCGAGCTGGCGGCGTATTATCAGGCGCATGCGGAAGACGCCAAGCAGTTGATTGCCGTGGGTGAATCGAAGCCCGACGCCTCGCTCGACCCAGCGATGCTGGCGGCTTGGACCATGTTGACCAACGAATTGATGAACCTCGATGAGGTATTAAACAAATAGGCTAGTCGGCCTCCGGTTTCTTAGCGGAAGTCGATCGAATGCAGCTCGAAGTGCGAGATTATTTCGCCTTACATCCCAGCGAGCTGGCCGCGAACAAATGAAGGAGAACCCACAAATGCCACCCTTTGAAGATTACGTCCGCTACGAAACGCGCCGGCAGTTTTTCAGCCGCGGCGCTAACGCTCTGGGATGGGCCGCGATGGCGTCGCTAGGCGGCGATTGGCTGGCCCGCTCGGCCGGCGCTTCGGAAACAACGCGCATTCCCGGCGTCACTGACTTCGCCCCCAAGGCCAAGCAGGTGATCTATCTGCACATGGTCGGGGGGCCGCCGCAGATGGACTTGTACGACTACAAGCCGCAAATGCAGGAGTGGTTCGATAAAGACCTGCCCGACAGCGTGCGGATGGGTCAGCGGCTGACGACGATGACCTCGGGCCAGAAGCGCTTTCCCGTGGCGCCCAGCAAATTCAAGTTTGCCCAACACGGGCAGAGCGGCATGTGGGTGAGCGAACTGCTGCCCTACACCGCACGGATGGTCGACGACATGTGCTTCATCCGCAGCATGCACACCGAGGCCATCAACCATGAGCCGGCCATCAGCTACATGCAGACGGGCAACCAGGTGACCGGGCGGCCTTGCCTGGGCGCGTGGGTGTCTTATGGCCTGGGTTCGATGAACGACAACCTGCCCACGTTTGTGGTGCTGGTGGCCAAGCCGACGAACACCGAGCAGGTGCAGGCCATTTCGGCCCGGCTGTGGTCGAGCGGCTACTTGTCCGGCGAGCATGCCGGCGTGTCGTTCCGCTCGGGCGGCGATCCGATTCTGTACATCAACAACCCGCCCGGCGTGCCGAGCGAGATTCGCCGCCGCACGCTCGATGGCCTGAACGCGCTGAACGAGCTGAACTACCGCAAGGTGGGCGACCCCGAGACGCACACCCGCATTCAGCAATACGAGTTGGCCTTCCGCATGCAGTCGAGCGTGCCCGACTTGACCAATGTCTCGAACGAGACGTCGGCGACGTATGCGTTGTACGGCGATGAGGCGAAGAAGCCCGGCACATTTGCTCATTCGGTGCTGCTGGCGCGGCGGATGGTCGAGCGCGGCGTGCGGTTCATCCAGATTTATCACAACAACTGGGACACGCACGGCAACGTGGCGGGCCGGCTGCCCGACCAATGCCGCGACGTCGATCAGGCCTGCTGGGGGCTGGTGCAAGACCTGAAGCAGCGCGGGCTGCTCGATGAGACGTTAATCATCTGGGGCGGCGAATTTGGCCGCACCATTTATTCACAGGGCGGCCTGACCAAAGAGAACTATGGCCGCGACCATCACCCGCGTTGCTACACCATGTGGATGGCCGGCGGCGGCGCTCGGCCGGGTACGGTTCACGGCGAGACCGACGATTTTTCCTACAACATCGTCAAGGACCCCGTCCACATCCACGACTTTCATGCCACGGTGCTCAACTTATTGGGCTTCGACCACGAGCGGTTCACCTACCGATACCAGGGTCTCGATCAGAAGCTGACCGGGGTCGAGCCGGCGCGAGTGATTCGCGAGCTGATTGCCTAGTTGCATAACGTCAATTTGGTCTTGGCTTTCCATAATCAGGCCAAGCTGGATTTCTCCCATGTCAGAAGACCGCCCCTCTGCCCCCGAAACGCCGCCGTGGCTCTTGAAGCGGGCCGATCAGGCCGCGGTCGGAGCTTTGGTGTTGGCGTCGCTGGTTTCCATGACGGCCTGGTGGTATCGCCAAGGCGGGGCCGATGGACGCTTGATCGAGATCGATCGCGAGCCGAAGCGATCGGCCCGGTTCTTGGTCGATGTGAACAAGGCCGATTGGCCGGAGTTGGCCCAACTGCCCGGCATTGGGCAAACGCTCGCCCAGCGCATCGTCGCCACACGCGAAGAGCGCGGGCCCTTCATTGACCACTCGGAATTGAGGCGCGTGCGCGGCATTGGTCCCAAGACGCTGGAGAAAATGAAACCCTATTTGCGTCCCCTTCCGCCGGCGGCCAACGTAGCCGGAGGATAGCGCTGGGCTGCGACAAAGTCGTCTTTCGCTCCGCGAAAGAACGTCCCTATTTACGTCGCGCGGCCAAAGTAGCAGGCACACTCCGTGTGCCGTCGCCGCACTAGTGAAACGATT
>JAICLL010000112.1 GCA_025927475.1 Pirellulales bacterium | reverse complement strand
GGGCTGGTCTTCGCTCCGCCCCTGTCCACTCTCCCCCTCTTCTTTGCGCCGTGGTCGCGCCCGCCCCACCCTACACCGCGGCAAGCCACCAGGCGGTTGCTGTTTTTGACCGTCAAAACCGAAGAGAGGCGGTCAGGAGGTGCGGCATGAATGAACTCCAACTGCTCGACCGCTATCTGCTGATCGGCGCGCTGCTGTTCGGCATTGGGCTGGTCGGCTTTCTCAGCCGCCGCAACATGATCGTCATGTTTCTGGCGGCTGAAATGATGCTGCAGGGCGTTTCGCTCAGCCTGGTGGCCTGGGGACGATTCCACAACGACTGGGGCGGCCAGATGCTGGTGATCTTCATCCTCACGGTGGCCGCCTGCGAGGCGGGCATCGCCTTGGCTTTGGTGCTGATGTTGTATCACCGCAGCGGCAAGCTCGACATCGCCGTCTGGCAAACGCTGCGCGAGGCCAACCAGCCGCGCTATGTCGATCACCAGTTGCCCGATGAACCTGTCCAACCCGCGCATTGGCCGAGTCTGCCGACCGCCGGCGTCGAGCCGCGGCAACCCGTCGAAGAATTGATCCACCGCAGCCATGTCTGATCTTGAAACCTTAATGGTGCTGGTGCCGGGCCTGCCATTGGCGGCCTGCCTGATCACGGCGTTTCTAGGCGCCGCGGTGCTTAGAGAGCGCTCGCATTGGCCCGTGATCGCCGGCATCGTTGGATCGTTTGTTTGCAGCTTGTTTTTGCTGTTCGACGTGCTCGGCATGGTGCACGAGCAGAGCGGCCAATCATCGGTCGGCGCCGAGCATGTCATCACGCTTTGGACCTGGGCCGATATCGGCAACGCTTATCAGGCGGGCGGGGCCGACAGCGCCTCACGCCCCTTCGACATCGCCGTCACGCTACGGGCCGATCCGCTCACGGCGGTCATGCTGTCGATGGTCACTTTTATCTCGTCGCTGGTGGCCATTTATTCGGTGGGCTACATGCGCGGCGACCGTGGCTACTGGCGGTTTTTTTGCTATGTGGCGTTGTTTGTGTTTTCGATGACCATGTTGGTCTCGGTGAGCAACTTCGCGCTGCTTTATGTGTTTTGGGAAGCGGTGGGGCTGTGCAGCTATCTGCTGATCGGCTTTTGGTATGAAAAGCCCTCAGCGGCGGCGGCTGGCAAAAAGGCGTTCTTGGTGACGCGCATCGGAGATTTTGGTTTTGCCATCGGGTTGTTTTTGATTTGGACGACGTATGGAACGCTCAATTTTCACGACGTGGCCGCCGATGGCTCGGTGATTACGAGCGCGCAGTCCAGTGAAAGCGCGTCAGGCCGGCCGCAAGGGCCGGGGCTGCCGGACACGGCTGCCGACGAGCGATCCAGCCGGCCGCAAGGGCCGGGGCTGCCGGGCGAAGTCGCCATTCGAGGCGTGCTGGGCCAATCGCGGCTGGAATTGCCCGATCAGGCGGGTTATGTCGGCGGCGCGGTAGGCGTGGCCATCTGCCTCTGCTTGCTGGCCGGCGCATGCGGCAAGAGCGCCCAGTTTCCGCTGCATGTGTGGCTGCCCGATGCCATGGAAGGCCCTTCGCCCGTCAGCGCTCTGATTCACGCCGCCACAATGGTGACCGCGGGGGTCTATATGTTCGCGCGCGTCACGCCGCTGTTGGTGGCGGCGCCCGAGGCTCGCGTGACCGTTGCGGTGGTCGGTTGTTTCACCGCTCTGCTGGCCGGCATCATCGCGCTGACCCAGGATGACCTTAAGCGCGTGCTGGCCTACTCGACCATTAGCCAACTGGGCTACATGTTTCTGGGCGTGGGCGTGGGCACGTTGGCCGGCATTACGGCGGGCATGTTCCACTTGTTCACGCACGCCTTCTTCAAGTCGCTGTTGTTTCTTTCCGCCGGCTCGGTGATGCACGCCATGGGCAACACGGCCGACATGCGCCGCTTCAGTGGTTTGCGGCGCATCATGCCGTGGACCTGCCTGACTTTTTTGGCCGGGTGCCTGGCGCTGTCGGGCGTGGCGCCGTTCTCCGGCTTCTGGAGCAAAGACGCCATTTTGGCCGCCGCGCGCGAAGGCGGCGCCGGTTATCACGATCTCTATCAGGTGCTGTACTACGCCGGATTGTTCACGGCCTTGCTGACGGCCGTCTACACCTTCCGCGGCTTTTTCTTGACGTTTTATGGCGAGACGCGCGTGCCGCCCGAGGCCGGGCATCACGCCCACGAATCGCCGCCGGTGATGCTCGTGCCACTGGCCATTCTGGCCGTATGCGCGCTGGTGGTCGGGTCGGTCAATTGGGAGTTTGGCTGGCCGTTCGGCGCCGACGCCCTCTATCACTTTCTGATTGCGACGCCCTCGCTCGCCTACGCCGCCGTGCCGCATGTGGCGCACGAAGCCGCCGGTTTGCATTTCGAGGTACAGGCGGTAAGCACGATCACCGCTCTTAGCGGCATCGGCATCGCCGCCTTTTTGTATCTGGGCGACCGCCGCCAGGTCACCGCGCTGACGCGCTGGACCAGCTCGATTTATGGCCTGCGGCTCTATCAGCTTTCGTATGGCAAATTCTTCTTCGACGGCATTTACAGCGTGCTGGTAGTTTGGCCGCTCTGGTTCCTGGCGTTGTTCTCGTATTGGTTCGATCGTTGGATTGTCGATGGGCTGGTGAACTTGCTCGGCAAACTGCCGGTGGCGGTAGGTTCGATGCTCCGCTCATTGCAGAATGGCATGGTGCAGTTCTATGCCCTGGCAATGGTGCTGGGTTTGTTGGTGTTGGTGGGGACGCTTTTGATGTGGCCGGCGATGTAACGTTGCCTTTCGCTGGAGGGAAACGATCGCCTGTGTGGGACGTGGTTAAGAACAAATTGCCTGAGCTGGAATCCACCGTGCAAAGTTTCAAGGACCATGCCTAGCCTTCTACTGCTCACCATTTTTCTTCCGCTCGCCGGGGCCGCGCTCATCTGGGTGCTGGCCGATGCCGGCGGGTCGCTCGCGCGGCGGATCGCGCTGGTCGTCTCGCTGGTCACGCTGGCTCTGGCCGGCTGGCAGACCATGCAGTTCGACCCGGCCAGCGCCGCCGCAGTAGGGATTGACGAACCTTGGTTCTCGTCGAGCACGGTCGATATCCGCTTTAGCCTTGGGCTAGACGGCATCAGCTTGTGGCTGTTTGGTCTGAGCGCGTTGCTTTCGCTCACCTCGGTGCTAGTGAGCTGGGAAGCCATCGAAGACCGCGCGCCAGCGTTTTATTCGCTCTTGCTGCTCTTGGAAACCGGCATGCTGGGTGTGTTCGCCGCCCGAGACATTATTCTCTTCTACGTATTCTTTGAGTTCACGCTCATTCCGCTGTTCTTTCTGATCGGCATCTGGGGAAGTGAAGAGCGGCGATATGCGGCGATCAAGTTCTTTCTCTTTACTCTGACTGGCAGTCTGCTGACGTTCCTGGGCCTCGTGGCCATCGTGCTGTGGAACTATTACCACACGGGGGTGATGACCTTTTCCATCGCCGCGCTGCAAACCAGCTTGGCCGAACATCCCATCTCCGAGCCGGCACAGCTTGTGATTTTTCTGGGGCTGTTCGCCGGCTTTGCCATCAAGGTTCCGCTGTTTCCGCTGCACACCTGGCTGCCGCTGGCCCACACGCAGGCCCCCACCGCCGGCAGCGTCATTCTGGCGGGCATTCTGCTCAAGATCGGCAGCTATGGCTTCCTGCGGTTCAGCATTCCCATGCTGCCCGACGCCACGGCGATGTGCGTGCCGTGGCTGTTGTGGCTGTCGGTGGCGGGCATCGTCTATGGGGCGCTGCTGGCACTGGCCCAAAGCAACATCAAAAAGATGATCGCCTATTCCAGCGTCAGCCATCTGGGTTTTTGCATGCTGGGCACGTTTGCCTTGAACAAGCCCGGCCTTTACGGCGGCACGTTGCAAATGATTAATCACGGGCTGTCGACCGGTGGTTTGTTCGCTCTGATCGGCATGATCTACGAGCGCTATCACACCCGCGAAATTGCCGACTTGGGCGGCCTGGCCCGCAAGCTGCCGCTCTTGGCCGCGTTCATGGGGCTGTTTACGATGTCGAGCATTGGGTTGCCGGGCACCAACGGTTTCGCGGGCGAGTTCATCCTGCTCACCGGCATGTTCCAGCGCGGTTATGCCGAGGCGCCGCCCGGCTACACAGTGCAATGGCTGACGATCGCCGTGCTGGCGGTGTCGGGCGTCGTGCTGGGAGCCTGGTACATGCTCTGGCTGCTGGAGCGTGTGTTCTTCAATCAATTGCGCGAGCCGGAGCATCATGGCCCGCCGGTGCGCGACATGAATCTGCGCGAAGTGCTGGCCCTGGCGCCGCTGTTGGTGTTCGTGTTTTGGATCGGCTTGGCGCCGCAGCATTTTTTGCGGCCCATGGAAGCCGATCTGGATCGCGTGTTGGCCATCACCGAGCGGCCCATGAACGAAAGATACCCAACGTTTGAAAGTCGGCCGGTGTTAGTCAGGGGTGGGGATTCAGGGGTGCATTCTCCTGCCCCGGAGGGGCAACAGAGTTTAGCCGTGGGCGCCAGCCCGCGGGAACGCGGGGCAAATCTCGGCGAAGCCGCGGAGCGGCGACGGAAAGCGCCACGCAAAGGGTCTGTCGCCGCTCCGCGGCTTGATCCAGATGAAGGGCAATCGGACCGCGGGCTGGCGTCCAGAGCTAATAAACTCCTTGCGCCGCTCCGCGGCGGTGACACGCGGAGCGCGCCATCAAAAAGCGTTGGCGAGGGACAACCGGGGCATCGCTTGGACGCCGCCAACGCCGTGCAACATTCGCCATTCGATTCCCAGGGTCGAAAGGCTACTCTTAGCCGCAACGCGGCGTCATTCGATAGCCCAGGGCGCAGCCCTGGGTTTGCACCACAGTTCAATGATCGTAAGCCCCAACGGGGCGTCATTCCCAATAGGCCGCCGAGCGTCATTCATGGAATAGCGCCCCGTTGGGGCTTACGACCATGGTTTTTCGCCGACCCCCCAGGGCTGCGCCCTGGGCTATCGAATGATGCACCTTCGGTGCTGGAAAACGACAGTCGCATGCGCGACGCCGCCGCGCAGGCGCCAGCCGCTGCCGTGGTAACACACGTTCAGACCGCGCAACCACCGGAGGTGGCCCGTGTCGACTGACACTGTATATCGGCTGCTGCCCGAAGCCATTTTGATCGTGACCGCTTCGCTCATTTATCTGGGCGGGGCGTTTTGGGGCGGCCGCCAGCGATGGGCCGGACTGGCCGTGGCGGCGATATTCCTGGCCGGCATCGCACTGGGTCAACAAGGTTTGGCGCCCGACGTGGCGTCGGACACCGCTGGCATTCATGACGGTCTGGCGTTGGCCGCGGGCGGGCAGATCGACGCACTGGGCCAATACATTCGCTGGCTGACGCTGGTCGTGGGCCTGGCCCTCGTTCTGTTAAGCGCCCGGCCCGACGGGGACGTGCAGGCGCCCGAGCTGATCGGCACCGTAGTCCTGGCGGTGTCTGGCGCCATGCTGGTGGCCACGACCCGCGACCTGGTGTTGATCTTCCTGGGCATCGAGTTGATTTCCATTCCCACCTATGTGCTGCTGTATTTAGGCCGGCGCGACGCCGCCTCGCCCGAAGCCGCCGCCAAATACTTTTTCCTGAGCATCCTGTCGTCAGCGCTCACACTGTATGGCTTCAGCTTTCTCTATGGCATGGGCGGCTCGACCGATCTGGCCGTCTTGCGAGCCGCGATGTCGTCATCCGAAGGCGCGAGGGCGTCGCTGGGCATGATCGCGCTGGTGCTCATCTTCGCCGGCATTGGCTTCAAGATCACCGCCGTGCCATTCCACTTTTACGCCCCCGATGTTTACCAAGGCACCACCAACGGCAACGCCGGCGTGCTGGCCGTGCTGCCCAAGATCGCGGGCTTTGTGGCCCTGGTGCGCATCGTGGCGGTGGCTTTGCCCGGCCTCGAGAGCTACGGCTGGCGCATCGCCCTGGTGCTTTCGGTGCTCACCATGACGCTGGGAAGCGTGATGGGGTTGTGGCAAGACAACATCCGCCGGCTGTTGGCCTATTCGTCCATTGGCCATGCCGGCTACATGCTCATCGGGTTGGCAGTTGGTCTGGCGGCGGCGCGGCCCGCGGCCGGAGAAGCGGCCACGTTTGACGGTGTGGGGGCGTTGCTTTTCTATCTGGCCGTTTACGCGCTGGCTACCACCGGCGCCTTCGCCGCTTTGACGTTTTTGGGCGGCGACGGCAAGCAAGTCGACGGCGTCGATGAACTGGCCGGCTTGGGCCGCAGCCATCCGCTCACCGCGATCTTCCTGGCGATCTTCATGTTCAGCCTGGCGGGCATTCCGCCCTTGGGCGGTTTCTGGGGCAAGTTCACCATCTTCGGCAGCGCGCTGAACTTCGACGAAGCGGGCTTGGCCGATCCGCGCATTCGCACCTGGTTTTTGGCGTTGGCCGTGATCGGCGTGCTGAACGCGGCCGTTGCGGCAGCCTATTATCTGCGTATTGTCTCGGTGATGTATTTCCGCTCTCCGCTGGCCACGCCTCGCGGCGCCGGCGGTGTCGGCGCGGCGGTGGCCGCGGCCATGTGCGCCATTTTGAGTGTATTGCTCGGTGTGTTTCCCGCTCCCTTGGTCAGCCAAGCGACCGACGCTAGCGTGGCGGTGCGCGCCGCGGCGCCAGCGGCCGCGGCCGTGACGGCGCGAGCAACCGGCACGGAGACACGAAGACGCGGAGCGGGGGAGACGCGGAGAAGGGTAGACGCGGCAGAGGCTCGGCAGACGAAGCTCGCCACGCAGTAATCGCACGGGCAAGACCCACACTCATTTAAACCTCCCTCTCCTCAAGGCCGCGTCCCCGCGTCTTGCCCTCGCATGCCCTCTCGTCGCGGTAGCGCCGCCCAACTCGCCCGGTTGCTCGACGCGGTGAACGAGCCGATCTACGCCGTCGACGCCGATCGCAAGGTCGTCTTTTGCAACACGGCCTGCCTGACCTGGATTGGCTGCACCGCCGAGGAACTTATCGGCCAGGAATGCCGTTATCACGCGGGCGAAGAGCTGTCGGGCGGGGCGGCTTTGGCCGCAGCACTCTGTCCGCCGCCCGCCACGCTGAGCGGTCGCGGCCTGGCGGCTGAAGTGGTGTTGCCGTCTGCCGACGCGGTGAAACGAATCGCTCATTTTATTCCGCTGGGAAGCGTCGACTCTTCGTCGCAGGGCGTTCTGGCCATTGTGCGCGCCATGGCCGCGACCGAGAAAAACGAACCGGCGAGCGGCGAGCTTGCCAGTGCGAAGCTGCATGCGCGCTTGCAGCGTTGCCGCCGTCAACTCGCATTGCGCGGTCATGTCGATCGGCTATGGGGCGATAGCCCAGCGATGATGCGAGTGCGCGGGCAAGTGCTGGTGGCGGCGCAGAGCATGGCCAGCGTGCTGGTGCTGGGACCGCCCGGCAGTGGGCGCGAGCATGTGGCCCGCGCCATTCATTATGGCGATGGCGCCGCCCAGGCGGGGCCGTTGGTGCCGCTGGCTAGTGAATTGCTCGATGCCGAGTTGCTTTCGGTTACGCTCCGCACGCTGATGAAGCCTGTACCCGAATTGCGGCGACCCGCAACGCTGATGCTGGGCAACGTCGATGCCATGCCGGCAGCCGCGCAACTGGAACTGGCGCGGTTTCTGGTGGGCGGACGGTTCACCGCCCGCGTGGTGTCGACGGCGCGCGAGCCGTTGGCCGGGTTGGCCTCGCGCGGCGCGTTTCGCCCCGACCTGGCTTGCTTGCTCAACACCCTGACCATCGAACTTCCTGCCCTGGCAAAACGCCCTGAAGACCTGCCGCTGGCGGCCCAATGGTTTTTGGAGCAGGCCAATGCCCGATCGCCGAAGCAAATCGGTGGTTTTTCGGCTGAGGCGCTCGATCAGCTTTCGGGCTATGCGTGGCCCGGCGACCTCGGCGAACTGGAATCGGTCGTGAACGAGTCGCACGCGCGGGCCGAAACGCACGAAATTACGCCGCGCGATTTGCCGCCGCGGCTGGTGCTGGCGGCAGAAGCGGCGGCCCGTCCGCGCAAGCCGGACGAATCGATCGTGTTGGAAGAATTCTTGGGCCAGATCGAGCGCGAGTTAATCGAGCGGGCGATGAAGCGCGCCAAGGGCAACAAGACCAAGGCCGCCCGGCTATTGGGCCTCACTCGGCCCCGGCTTTATCGCCGCCTGGTGCAACTCGGATTGGAAGAAGCCGAAGACCGAACGGAATGACGATCGACCAAGTCGTCGCGCTGATTGTGCAATTTCCGCGTAGGTCACCGCGAGCAAAAAAATTGGACGCAGCCAGTTTGGGACCCATTTGGCCCCAAAAATGGGATTTCTCCCGCTGCAAAGAGGGGAGTCCGCCCGGCTTTTTTGCCGTGCGGCGAGGCTCTTTCGTTCCCGCTTTGGCTGCGTCCTTATCTTGATCCTAGGAACCCGCTCTCGGCAGACAAGACCCTTTTGAGGGGAGCATCGCTCGTTAATGCGTCGAGCTTCCATGCGCCACGTTGCAGGATGGCGCGCCAAGAAACGATCTGAACTAGCGTGGCATGCGGCGCGGGCCGCCCGGCGGCAGCACGCCCACCGGATGCACATCGCGAATGTGGCTCTGCGGGCGCACCTGCCGCAACGAGATCGCATCGAGCGGCTCGTCGGTGGCAACATTGCCGGCCTCGTCGCGAACCTCCAGTTGCAGATGCACCTGCTCGGGCAATCGGTGATCGAGCCGCCAGGCATAGCGGCCACTGTTGGGCAGCCCCGAGGCGATCGTCGTCCACGAAGCATCTGGTCGATCGCGATAGCGTAGTGAAATGGGCCGCTTGGCCAGCCGCTCGTCATGGGCCTGCCAAGTGATGATGAGCTTGTCGGCGTCATCGCCCGCGCCTTGCTCCGCCGAGGTGAGTCTGGCTTCCGGGGGCGTTAAATCGACTTCCACCCAGACATCCGGCGGTTCGCCCGGCGCCGGCTCTTGACTGCGCAAGCCGGAAGTCGTGGAAGCCACCACACGAAAGCCATAGAGTCCCTCTCCCTCGGCATTCACCAGCATCGGACTGCGGCAGTCGTCGTCGGCGGCGAAAAAGCTCCAGGTGTTTCCGCCGTCGCGCGTGCACCACAGCTCGACTTCGGCGATTCCGGCGGACCCAAGCGAATCGACTTCATAGACCAGTTCAAACCGCTGCTTGTTGATCAGGTGGGGTTGGGCTTCGGTTTCCGGCGGCGCGGTTTCGTCGGGCGTGGGAAGCTGGTCGTGGCGGCGAGTGACCGGCGGGTGCGCCAATTCGGGAATCAACGGTTGCTGCCCGCTGGGGGTCATCTCCGGGCCACTGTCTTCGCGCTCGGCGCTGTCTGCGGCCGGCGGCGTGCGGTTCGTCGGAGCAACCGCTCTGCTTGCCTCCGCGGGCGGCGTCTGCCCGTGAGGCGGGCGCAAGAATGGATCGCCGGCAGAGTCGAGCGCCGGAAACGAACGGTCTTCGCTTTGCGCGGCGGTGGCGGCCCTCGGATGCGGGAAGCCTGACTGCAGTTCAGGCGGGGCCTCGTCGGGCGCATCGCCGACCGGCAGTCGGGCCGCGTGCCCCCTGGCAAGCCGCAGCGGTTGCTCGCGCGCGGTGTGGTTCTGAGCATGATCGGCTACGTCGGCCCGCACAATCAGCGAGTGCTGGCGGCCATCTGACAAGGGAACGATGGTCGTTTCTCCGACGTACTCGGTTTCTCCCGGTTGGATCGTAGGCCGCTCGATTGCCACGCGCTGCCAATTGCTGCTTAGTTCGGTGGTTTTGTATTCGAGTTGCAGTGTCTCGGGGGCAAGATTCGGGTCCGACGCCTGCCAGCGCAGATGGACTTCGCCGCCCTCGCCTTCGCGGGCGTCGAGCGAGAGCGTCGGAGGGGCGGTATCGACCACCACTTTGATTTCTGCCGCCGGCCGGCCGGCGGGCAAATACTGTCCCGAGGCGAATTTTGTGCGAAGCATGAACCAATACTCGCCGTCCTGGGGCGCCTTGAACACAAACCGCGTTTGATCGGGCGGCGATTGGGCGTAAGGCTCCCACGTCTGACCGCGGTCCGACGAAACGTGCAAATGCACCTCCTGGGGACGGTCGCGGCCCGCCCGAGGTTGGTTGAAGCTCAAGGCAAAAGTCGTCTTTCGCCAAAACTGGATCTCAGGCTCTTTTGCGGCCAGTGAGTTACCGCCACCCGCCACCGCAGCCAAGCAGAGTGCCGCGCCGAGCACGCCGAGCGATCGAGCTTCCATGCCAAAAAATCCCGAAATCCGCGACTTTGCCTGAAGGGCAGTCGTGCGCCACTGATATCGGCAATTCGATCGCGCGGCTTGAGGCGGGATTTCCGCAGGCGTAGGCTGGGCAAGCTAGCCGGGGTTGTTCATCAACTGCCGCTCCACAAACGCCGCGTAGTCTTGCGGCGTGTCGATCCCCAGCGCGGCGTGGGGCACCGTCGCCACGGCTATCGAGTGACCGGCCTGGAGCACGCGAAGTTGCTCCAACTTCTCGATCTGCTCCAGCGGTGCGGGCGGCAACAACGCCAGCGACAAGACGAAATCGCGCCGATAAGCGTACAGCCCGACATGCTGATAGAAGTTGGGCGGGTCGGCCGTCAGCAGTCGGTCGTCCCAGTCACGGGCGCAAGGAATCGGGCTGCGGCTGAAATAGAGTGCCCGACCCGACACATCGAAAACAACCTTCACACAGGCGGGGTCGAGCAGTTTGTCTCGCTGGCGGATGGGGGTCGCCAGCGTGGCCATCTTCACATCGGGCCGGGTTTCGAGCAACTCGATGACGGCGTCGATCGCGTCGGCGTCGATCTCCGGCTCGTCGCCCTGCACATTCACCACGACATCGACGTCGGTCATCCGCCGGGCGACTTCGGCCACGCGGTCGGTTCCGCTGGGGCAGTCGGGGCTGGTCATCTCGACCAGGCCTCCGAACGAGCGCACCTCGGCGGCGATTTCTTGGTGATCGGCCGCCACGCACACGCCGCGCGGCCGGCGAGCGCGGCAGGCGGCCTCATAGGTGTGCTGGAGGAGCGATTTGCCCGTCTCGCGCAAGAGCAGTTTGCGCGGCAGCCGCGTCGAGGCCAGGCGGGCAGGAATGATCACGACGCTGTTCATGCTCGCTACTCAATGGGCGGCTCGTATTCAAACTCGCGCCATTTCATCGGCCGGCGGAAAGGCTCGATGCGAAGCACGATTTCGCCATTCTGAAAAATCCGCACCGTACCGTTCGATTCGCTCACGGCCACCGCCACCGCGTTGGTGGCGCGGCTGATCGATGCCGCGGCCCAATGCCGAGCGCCCAGGCCTTTCGATAGCGTGATGTTCGTCGCCGGCGCGTCGAGGTACTGCGACGCGGCTTCGACCGTGCCGTCGGCCGCCACGACAATGGCCCCATCCATCTGGGCGATCTCTTTGATCGCCTCGCGCACGCGGGCGGATTTCAAGTTCCGCTCCTTGCGACTATATCCCTTCACCGGATCGAAGCCCGCCGAACGGCACATCTTGCGCACCTTGATCGTATCGCCGACGACGAACAACGTGCCGACGGGCTTGCCTTCGCGGCCCTCGCGGCCGACCTCCAAGGCCAGGTTGACGACCGTCTGCAAGGTGTCCAAGGGCACGCGGGTCTCGAGTTGCTGCAAGTCGCGCACGGTGAGGCGGCCCAGGTGGTCGCCCAGGTCGATCACGCTGATCGAATCGAGCGCTCGGGCCTCGAAGCCGCTATAAACCGAGATCACCCTGGCGCCGGGCTTCACAAATTCGTCGGCGACGGCTTCGAGCAGGGCCTGCGAGAGCTTGTCGTAGACCGGGCTTTCGTGCATGTCGAGCACCACGGTCAGCAGCCCGGCAGCCGAAGCTCCGGCCAACTGTTCAGGCGTGTCGGCGGCCACGATCACCCGTTCGCCGGCGGCGTGCTGCCGCAGCCGTTGCCAGTCGGTGGGGCCATCCAGAAGCAATAAGATCGCGTGCGCCCCGGCTGCCTTGGCCAGGCCAGCCGCCGCGTCGTAGACGGTCTCGAATTCCTCGTTAAACTTGAGAGGCTGCATGTGGTGGGCAATAGTACGAATTTCATCGGCCTCGGGCAATGGTAGCAGCAAATGGTCGAATCTTCACGTCTTAGCCCTGTTCGTTGTCGGGCATCCGCGATAGGCTATGGCAAAAAATAGGGCGTGAGCGGACCGACGCCTGCGCGGCGCATTTTTCCCATGGCCTGGCAAGGAATCGAAGGACACGACGCGGTTGCCGAACAGTTTCGCGTGACTCTGCAGCGCGGACGGCTGGCGAGCACCTACCTTTTCGTCGGACCCGAGGGTGTCGGTAAACATACCTTCGCCCTCAAGCTGGCCCAAACGCTGCTCTGCCAAACGCGGCCCGCCGAGCGGCTCGAGCCCTGCGGGCAGTGCCCCGGCTGCGTGCAGGTGCTGGCCGGCACCCACCCCGACTTGCTGCGCGTGGCCAAGCCCACCGACCGCAGCTTTATCCCGGTCGACCTGCTGATCGGGAGCGGCGAAAAGCGGATGCACGAGGGGCTTTGCCACGATATTTCGCTGAAGCCGTTTATGGGCGGTCGGCGCATCGCCTTGATCGATGATGCCGACCTGCTGAACGAGGAAGGCGCCAATTGCCTGCTCAAGACGCTGGAAGAACCGCCACCGCGTTCGGTGATGATCCTCATCGGCACCAGCGGCGAGCGGCAACTGCCGACCATTCGCTCGCGCTCGCAGATCATTCGCTTTGGCGCGTTGCCGGTCGAGGTGGTGGCCGATCTGTTGCTGCGCGAGAACGTGACCAGCGACCCCGCCGAGGCCCGGCGGCTGGCAAGCTACAGCGAAGGCAGCGTGACCAAAGCCCGCGAATTGGCCGAGCCGGCGTTGTGGACATTTCGCGGAGATTTGCTCGCCCGGCTGGCCGAGCCGCGGCTCGATAGCGTGCGGCTGGCCAAGGCGGTGTCGGCATTTGTCGATGAAGCAGGCAAAGAGGCTGCCCCGCGCCGCGCCCGAGCCCGGCAATTGGTGGTCTTCGCCGCCGAGTTTTATCGGCAGCTTGCCCGCGCCTTGAGCGGCGCGGCCACCACGGGCGACGGCGACCTGCGGCGCATGCTTGACGCCGCCGTGGCTCAATGGCCCGGCGACGAAGAAACCGCCGCCACCGGCGCCGACCGCTCGCTCGACGCGCTGTCGCACATCGACCGCAACGCCAACCAATCGGCTTGGATCGAGGCCTGGCTCGACGATCTGGCCCGCCTCACGGGTCGATCGTCGCGCCCTGCCGATCGCGCTTCGCGGTAATGCTGTCGCGAAGCTGCCGCACGCGGTCAAGTTCGATGCCCGGCGGTTCGTGGGCGATCAGCCAGTCGAGGTCTTCCAACGCCGCGCGGCCCTGCCCACCCTGGTAGCGGAAAAACGCCCGGTACATTCGGTCTTCGGCAGAGTCGGGCGCCAGCGTGAGGATGGCGTCGAGATAGCGGAGCACTCCGGGCATGTCCTGGCCGCGGGCCGCGATTGCGTGCAGATTGCGAAGCATGCGCACCAACAGCGCGCGCTTGCTGACCGGCGCAAGTTGAGCGTCGTCCAACGGCTGCCCGGTGGCGGCCAATACGCGGGCCTCGATTTGACCGCGGTCGAGCGGCTGGCCGGCCTCGAACACGTCGATCACGCGCGGCGCCGCCTCGCTGGGACGAAATTCCACCACAAAATGTCCCGGCAGGCCAATGCCCACCACGTCGAGACCCAGTCGCCGGGCCAGCTCGATGTAGACCAGCGACAGCGTGATCGGAATTCCCTCGCGATCGTCGAGAACCTCGTTGATGTAGCTGTTGCGGCGATTGTAATAGTCGGCACGACTGCCGTGAAAGCCGTTGAGCCGGAACAGGTATTCGTCGAGCGCCGCCAGCCGGGCCGTTTCGTCCGCGTCGGCCGGCAACCGCGATTTCAACTCGTCGGCCAGGTGGTCGAATTGCTGGCGATATGCCTCGACGTCCAGCTCGTCGTTATCGAGCTGGGCCACCAGCAACGCCGCATAGACCAGATCGATCTCGGCTTCGTCGCGAGCCAATTCTTTGGCCAATGCGGCAAGCACTTTTTGTTGATGAACCGCATCGGCCAGCCGGCGCAGTTCCGCCGCCTGGCCGATAAGTCGCTTGGCTCGCTCACGCAAAGCTGCGATCGGATCATGGTCTGCCGACGACCATTGCCGCACCACATCCGGGTCGAGCAGCCCGTCGGCATGATCGATTAAAAGCCGATCCACCTTTTGCAATAAAGCCTCATCGGGCCGGCGGTCGGGCAGTTGCCTGGCAATCAGAAAGTCTTTGAATTCGGCTCGGGTGTCGCGGAACTTGGCCAAGCCAACGCGGCCCGGATTCGGCTGGGCGCGGGTCGATTCAATCACCGCATGATCGTTCACATAACATACGACGCGCTCGCGATCGACGCGCACCTTGAGCTTATTCCACTCGCCGCTCAGGTAAGCATCGCTCGGCTCCTCAGCCAGCACTTGCCAATTGGTGACGTCGGGCCCGTCGAACTGCGTCAACCGCAGTTTTCCGGCGCTGGGATAGAATCCAAAATGCCGATTGCCGCCATCGCTGGCAAAGACTAATCCGGCCGCCCCCGCTTCGTCGTCGAGCCGAACGGTGACCGCCAGTTCATAGGGCGCTTCGGGTACTTCGCTCGCCGACAGGCAAAGTGATCGCCCGCCGAAACCGCCACCCGGTCCCTCGACGATGATCTTGCCTCCGCGTCGCCGCCAACGCGCGCCGAACAACGGCGTCCACTGGCGGTCGTCGAGCGCGCCAAACAGCAACCAGCGGTCGATCGGCACGGGGTTGGGTTTTTCCAACAGCGGCTTCAACCGGTTGATGGGCACGGCAAACCCAAGATTGGCGGTAACCAACGATTTCATGGTGAGCAGCCCATGCACGCGCCCCTCGAGGTCGAGCAGCGGACCACCGCTATTGCCTGGTTCGATGGGAATGGCCAACTGGATCATCGGGCGGCCATCAATGGTCCGTTCGCCGGAAACGACGCCGGTGACGACGCTATGGGTCAGCCCGCGTGGGTTGCCCAAGGCCACGACGCTCTGGCCTTGCTGCAGGGCGGCCGAATCGCCCAACGGCAGGGCGGGCAAGTCGTGCGCGCCGATGCGCAACAACGCCAAATCGGCTTCGCGGTCGGATGCTTCGATCGCCGTAACTTCGTACTGCTGTCCATCATAGGTCCGCACGCTGATCGGCCTTGCTTCACCGATGACATGCAGATTGGTCGCAACCAACCCATCGGATTTCACCACAAATCCGCTGCCCAAGCCGTCGCTGCCTCCCGCGCGACCGCGGAAGCTGATGACGACCACCGACTTGCGGGCCGACTCAACCAGCTTTTCGACCGACGCCGGACCATCCGCCTGGCTGGCCGAGGGCGCTGCGACCGGCACAGGTTCGGCGGCGTTAACGGACCGTGGCGACGCCGCCCAACACGCCGCCAGAACAACCTGGATAAGGTATGATTTCTGCATAGAGTCTCGCGTGGCTGTAGGTCTTCTGGCTCTAGGATGTACGCGATCGGCCAACGCCGTCAAGCACGAAGTCACCCTTAGACCCCATGATGTACCCAGCATGCCGACGTTGGCAGGCCATCCAGAAAAAAACCGACTAAGCCAAGTATTTCTCATTTGCGCGATCGCGCTAACCCCTTGGGGGGGTAAAACAGACAAGGCGTCGAGGGTATGGTCAAGAGACCCGCCTGATGGGTACGGAAAATGTACACACCCCGCCGTCCGCTGACTGCCCGTGATGGCCGAGGACAGGCGCCCCTGCCAACCAACTGATTCTTCCTTAAGCTTTTCGTGAAAACGCTGCCGCGCGGCGCGTGTCTGCGATGCCGATTCGATTACTCGTTGCCGATGACCATGAAGTAGTGCGCTCGGGCCTGAAAAGCCTGGTGAGCGGAACCGACATCCAGATTGTGGCCGAGGCCGCAACCGGCGATGAAGCCGTGCGCATGGCCGAGCAACACAAGCCAGACGTCGTGCTGCTCGATATTCGCATGGCGGACGCCGACGGGCTGAACGCGCTGGGACGAATCAAAATGAGCCGGCCGAAGCTACCGGTGCTGATGCTTTCCGGTTATGACAACCCGACCTATGTGGCCCGAGCGCTGGCCCTGGGGGCCAGCGGCTATCTGCTGAAAGACACCGGCCGCGATGATCTATTGTCGGCGATCCGCCGAGTCGCCCAAGGCGGCGATGCTTGGAAGCGCGACGAGCTTCGCCGTGTGACCGGCGCCCTGGCCACGCCCAGGGTCGCGGGAGATATTGAGGTTCCGCTCACCCAGCGCGAGTCGGAAGTCTTGGCCCAACTGGCTTTTGGTCTCACGAATAAAGAGATCGCCCAGGTATTGGGCATCAGTTACGAAACCGTCAAAGAACACGTGCAGCACGTGCTGCAAAAAATCGGCGTCTCCGATCGAACCCAGGCCGCGGTCGGGGCCGTCCGCAAAGGTTTAGTCTAGTGTCCAAGGCGACGGACATCGAGCTGCGGCAGATCACCTCGCAAACAGAGCGCATCGGTTATCGCGCGCCGATCAAGTTTGGGGGCCGCGTGGTTACCGACGCGGTGTTGTTCCATGTGACCGCCGAGGTGGAAACGCGCGATGGCCGCCGCGGCGTCGGCTTTGGCTCGATGCCCCTGGGCAACATCTGGGCCTGGCCCTCGCGCTTGCTCGCCCCAGAAGCCACGCTAGCCGCCATGCTCGAACTGGCCCATCGGCTGGTGGCCGCGGCAGCCGATTACCGCGGAAGCGGGCATCCCCTGGACATTACCACGGATCTGACGGCGCATCACGCATCGCAAACGCTCGAGGCCTTGGCCGCCGCGGGCATTCACGAGCCGATGCCACGATTGGCGCAGTTGGTCGCCGCCAGCCCCCTCGAGGCCGCCATACACGACGCCTATGGCAAGGCTCTCGGCCTGAACTCCTACCATGTGCTGGGCGCTGAGTTTGTCAGCCGCGATCTTTCGGCCTGGTTGGGCGCTGACTTCCGCGGCGAATATCTCGATCGCTACACGTCGCGCGCGCCGAAGCCCCGCATGCCGCTCTATCATCTGGTGGGCGCCCTCGATCCGCTTACGCCAGCCGACATGAGCGACCCGATCGGCGATGGTTTGCCCGAGACACTTGGCCAATGGATCGCCGCCGACGGCCTGACCCATTTGAAGATCAAGCTCAACGGCGACGACCTGGCGTGGGATGTCGAGCGTGTGGCGGCGGTGGAGCAAGTGGCGGTGCAGGCCCAAGACGCGCGGGGCTGCACCGGCTGGCATTACTCGCTCGACTTCAACGAGCGGTGCGCCGACGTGCAATACGTGCTCGATTTTCTGGCACAGGTGGCCGAGCGTTCGCCTCGGGCGCTCGACCGCGTGCAGTACATCGAACAGCCCACGCACCGCGACTTAAAGGCCCATCCGCACCATCGCATGCACGCCGCCGCCCGGCTCAAGCCGGTGGTGATCGACGAGTCGCTGATCGACCTCGAGAGCCTGCTGTTGAGTCGGGAGATGGGCTACTCCGGCGTGGCGCTGAAGGCGTGCAAGGGGCAAACCGAGGCGCTGTTGATGGGCGCCGCCGCGCAAAAATATGGCATGTTTTTGTGCGTGCAAGACCTGACGTGTCCGGGCGCCTCGTTTTTGCACTCGGCTTCCCTCTCGGCTCGAATTCCCACGGTCGCCGCCATCGAAGGCAATGCCCGGCAATATTGCCCCGCCGGCAATCAGCAGTGGGCGAATCGCTATCCGAGCATGTTTCGCGTCACCGATGGAACGCTGGACACCGCCGTCTTGAACGGCCCCGGCTTGGGCTACGACGCCTGATGGATCGAGCTGGTGGTCGCTCTAGCTCGTGAGGCAGCCCAAATCCATGACGCCCAGTTCGTCATACACGCCTTCGACCGTGTGGGCGTCGACCAGCGGCAGACCGCCCGCCGCCGCCGCCAACAGACCGAGTTCGGCCAGCAACCCGATGCGCCGCGCGACGCCCTGCGAAAGCTCGTGCAAGCGTACGATGGCGTCGTTGCCGAAGGCCGGCGCGGTGCGGCCGGCCCGTTCCAATGAGCGGCAAACGTATTGCTCGGTGTCGATCAGGTCCCAGGGTTGCAAGTCGATGCGCAGCTCGGCCAAATCGAGCAACCGCCGCCCCAGGTAACTCAGCCGATCGGTGGCCGCGGCCAAGACCACGGTCAGAGGAGTGTCGGCCGAAGGCTCGCAATGCACCAACCGCAGGACTTGCGAAAGGACTTCATGGGAGGCATCGTCGGCGTCGTCGAATAAGGCGACCGTGGGCAGGTGCTGCCATCGGTTTTCGATCAGCCGGTCGCCGAGCAGCCGCCACAATTCAAACGAGGGCGCCGCGCGATCAGGATTCAGGCCCCAGCCGGCCGCCGTGTGCCAGAGAGCTTCTTGTGGCTCGCGGCCCAACAGGTTGACGTGGGCAACCTGACAGCCGGCGGTGCGTAGCTGCGTGGCAAAGACCTCCAACGTCAACGACTTGCCGCTGCCCGATGGTCCCAGCAGCAACCCCAGCCGATGCCGCGAGTCGACCAGGTATTGCAACCGGGCGAGGGCTTCGTCGTGGACAACGGTCGGCAAATAGTGGGCCGCGCCAGCCCGGCGAAAGGGCGGCTCGCGCAGCTCCCAGTAGTCTTGGTACATGGTATGGGCGCCCCAGTTGATACTTTTTCTCCAATCGGTACGACACGCCCGCCGACTTGAAGCCAACTTGCGATCCGGCGAAGAACAACGTTCTAGCGATGTCGGTACGCAAATCGCTCTTCTGTCTCACCCGCCCGCCTGCCAATGGCGGATGGCGTCGATGGGCCAAAGGAGCATCAGCACGTTGAGCGCAAGATTGTCTCGGATCATCGCCAACATCGCCAGTTCGACCACCAAGAAGACGAGCACCGCCTTCCAAAGCCCGAGCCGCTTGGCCAGGTAAAAGCCGGCGACAAAGCTCAACACGTCGCCCAGGGAATTGATGATCGAATCACCTTCATAGCCCACGGTGATCGTGGCCGTTCGATAGCGGTTGATGATGAACGGCGAGTTCTCCATCACTTCCCAAGCGACTTCGACGGCCGCCGCCGCGGCGAGCCGCCACCAAAAGCTCATGCGCGCGCGGAATAACCAGAAGAAGCCAAAGAATAAGACGCCGTGCAACAGATGGGAAAAACTGTAGGGATCAAGAAGGTGCTGCGAATTGTGCGGCGAGCTGACCTTGAACGAAACGGGCCACCCATCGCCTTGCTCGCACCACCAGACGCGACCCTGCCAACGCAGATAAACGACTGCGGCGACCAACATGCCTGCGATCACGACTGCCGGACCAACTTTCTTCTCGCGCAGCTCATCCATGCCCAGCAGCTTGACGTGCCCAGCCCATTCGGGCAACCCATGCCAAAGAATATCGCGAACCAAATGAAACCTGCCGCGTCTATGAAGGTATAACCTTGGGCACGGCGGCTCGCATGAAGCAGTCGCGCCCGGTCTAACCGCGCCCCGGTGGGCCATCGAGCTATCCAATGACTTCCAAACGGCCAAGCATCGCCAACGAACGCAAAGGGTGCTCGTTTGCCGGTCAACCGGCGAATCAGCCCCCCGCGCATCCGTTGCGCTTGTGACGCTCGGCCACTTGTTTGCCAGCCCGGCCTGCCGGCCGGCGCGACAAAGCAAGGCTCTTCAAAAAGGCCCGGTGTCACAAGACACCGGGCCTTTTTTCGTTGGCCAACCGCCAACCAGGGGTCGGTAGCTGAGACGGTCTAGCGCTTGGCTGAAAACCAGGAGACGAGGATTCGAGCGCCTCCCGACCCACTGACAAAGTAGTAGGCACGCTCCGCCGTGCCGTAACCTTTTGACAAAGTAGTAGGCACGCTCCGCCGTGCCGTAACCTTGTGCCGCTTGACGCAAAGCCGATTAGGAGGTTTGCGTCCCTCGGCGCGCGGCAACGGCATACGGAGTATGCCTGCTGCGTTCGGCTCGTTCGTCTAGCGGCTCAGGATGCCGGCCCTTCAAGCCGGAGGCCGGGGTTCGACTCCCCGACGAGCTACATCGGGATGTAGGGTAACGGCGGCCCGCGTGCCTTGGGAGCACGAGCGAGTGAGTTCGACTCTCACCATCCCGACTTTGAAGATTTGCAGGTTCGACTCCTGCCCGACGTATTGGAAAGTAGTAGGCACACTCCGCGTGCCGCGACTTTGGGCGTGTTGGTTCTGAGCCGCAGCCAGAAGCCAACGTCGATTGGTGGAAAGCTGCGGCACACGGAGTGCGCCTGCTACTTTGCGGCCCGGTCGTCTATCGGTAGGACACGAGCCCCTCAAGCTCGCAAGGCGGGTTCGATTCCCGCACGCGTCAGAGTGGAAAGAATGAATCCCGAATCCTAACCCTGTTCCCTGTTCCCTATGTGCCTCCACCGCCCGGCCCTGGTGCTCAACCGCAACTGGCAGCCGGTGAACGTCGCCACTGTCGCTCGCGCGCTGGTCATGCTCTTCAACGAGGCTGCCCGCGTCGTCGATCCACACGACTATCAACTCTACACGTGGGCTAACTGGTCACGGCTGGCTCCGGGCGCGGGCGAGCCGTTCATCCAGGCGGTGAGCATGCGGTTGCGCGTGCCTGAGGTAATTGTGCTGGCTGGTTACGACCGGCTGCCCGAGGCGGCCGTTGCGTTCAGCCGGCGGAACGTCTTCAAGCGCGACCACTATACCTGCCAGTATTGCGGCGTGCAGCCCGGCGCCGAAGAGTTGTCGATCGACCATGTGATTCCACGGTCGCACGGCGGCACTTCGACCTGGGACAACTGCGTGCTGGCGTGCGTGGAGTGCAACAAGCGCAAGGCTGACCGCACGCCGGCCGAGGCGGGCATGAAGCTGCGCAAGCAGCCTTGCCGGCCGACGTGGAAGCCGCTCTACGCCGCGCACCACGTGCGCGTCGAGAGCTGGTCGAGGTTCGTCAGCGAGGCTTATTGGAGCGTCGAGCTCCGCTAAGCGGCTGCCGAAGCGAGCCGATCCAAGTGGTATGGGTAAAAAAGGGGACATTCTACTTTTTAGCCTTAGGCGGACGCCCCCTCGGGCGAAGCGTCGATTCCAAACCCAGCCGCTTCGCGATGCGAGCCGCCCAACGCTCCGAACCGAAGGGAGCACCGCGCTCGATGGCCCGCTTGAGTGCATCCTCCTCCGCCTTCGATTGTGCTCGGTTGACGCGCGCCAGCCAATCC
>JAICLL010000187.1 GCA_025927475.1 Pirellulales bacterium | reverse complement strand
GGCTCTAAGCCGTTGGTATGGGCTTTTTTATGGTGCGGGCCGTTGTGGTGAAAGGGGGGGCCGGCGCCCGCCATGTTGCGCTGGGGGGCGCCGGCACTGCCGGTCATGCCAAAGCGGCCCGTTTCGTCCAATTCCACGCGCAGGGTGCGCGAAATCAGATACTCGCCCGGCGGAAATTGCAGCACGCCATCGCCCTGTTCCAGGGCGTGGAGAATGGCATCGGTGTCGTCGCGCTGGCCATCGCCGGCCGCGCCAAAATCTCGCACGTTGCTCATGAAGAATTCCTTTGGCAGACGGAGCTCCAAGCGAAAAAGCCTAGCTTGGTCTTGGCATGTGGTTGATGTAGAATGACATTTGGGAGAGCGGTTGCCCACTCGCTGACCTAGTTGTTGACCTTGGCCATGACGCGCTCTCGGCATCCGAATAAACACATCGAAGCCGCGATCACCGCCGCGGAACGGCAGGGCTTTCGGCTACGGATGCCCGGTGGCCACGCGTGGGCCGTTTTATACTGTCCATTACGCGCTCGGGATGGTTGCAAGATGTCAATTTGGTCGACGCCCCGAAATCCTCAGAATCATGCCAAGCAGGTCTTGCGTTTTATCGCCGCCTGCACCCACAAGGAATAAATCGCATGGCTACCGCCGCTACTCGCCCGAAGCTCAAGACATTCCACTTTGTAATCCGATTGGCCGGCGTGAGCAAGCTTTCGCGCCGTCTTCAAGACCGCGTGTACGAGGCCGGCTGTGATGATGCAGCGATTATTGAGCGAAGCGGCAAGATATTTCTCGACTTTGACCGACAAGCGCGGTCGATGCCCCAGGCGGTCGAAAGCGCGCTTTCCGATATTGAGCGGGCCGGACTGGTGGTCAGCGAAGTCGCTTTTCCGGAATAGTGGAATTCTCGTGAGCGACAACCGCAGGCCGCAACTTCCGCGCGTGCGCGGCTTTCGCTGGCGGTGGTTAGTATTTTCAGTTTTGCAGTCGCAGTCCCCGCGGCAAGCTCTCGCCGAACATCAGGCCGGCTTCCGCTTCTTCGAGCGCGCCGCCCACGGCCACCAGTTCACGATAATGTGCCGGCGCGCCGCGCCGGTCAAGCCACGCCAACGCCCGCTGGCGCGTGGTTTCGTGCAAATCGCGATAACGGTCGCCGGTGCGGCGGGCAAGCTGAACCATCGAAAAGGCGATCGCTTCCTCGGGCAAAGCGGCATCGATCAAATGCACAAGCCAGCGCGCGGCCACCTCGGCCGGAACCACGGCGTTGAGCGGCCCGTACATCGGCACCCGGGCGCCCAAACGACCCAAGGCCCAGAGGGCCGCGTCGCGCACCGCCCCGATTTTTTCTCGCTCGGCCAACGGCAACAGCAGATCGCCTAACTCGACTTTGACCGGCACCGGCAGCAGCTCGAGCGAACCGAGCAAGCGCCAGGCCTCGGCGGCTTCGTGCGAGCTGGCGCCCAACTCGGGCTTGCGCAGCTTGGGCCGGTTCGCCGGCCGCAGCGCCGCCAGCAGCGGCTCGGCCAGCGATCGTTGTTGCCCCGCGTTCAATCCGCCCGCAATCCGCCGCCAAAGAATCTGCCATTCCACGCGGCAGGCCGGCGTGTGATGCGCCCGCTTGCCCTGCAACAGCTTCCAAGTATGCGCGACGCGCCAATCATCGACCGCCAGCCCGTAGCCAGGCCGCAGCGAAAAACCCAGCAGATAGAGCCAGCGCAGTTCATGTTCGGCGCTGCGGCGACGGCCCGACTCGACTTCGACGAGCGTCTCCCAAAAGCTGCGCAAGAGCGTCATCGGCCAATCTCGGCGTTTGATTTCGGTGACTTTTTCCAACTGCTTAACCAGGCTGGCCGGCGGCGGTGCGCCGTCTGCTTTCTTGCTCGGCGCGAAAATGCCGCGAATCACCTGGCGGCAGGCTTCGGCCACCGCTTCGTCGAAAACGCCCTCGGCTTCGCCCGTGCCGCGGTGGGCCTCGCGGTCGGTTTGCGTGGCGGCGCGAACATCGAACTGCAATCGCCAGGTGCGACGACCGTCGGCCTCGCCGCACCAAAGATCGAGCGTGCCGATCTCGGTCAGCCGGGCGTGCAGCTCGACCGTGACAAAACCGCTCGGCCCCTTCTTGCCGGCTTCGAGCACCGTGCGAATCGGCGGCAAGGCCGTCATCTGCTCGGCATCGACCGGCAGCAAATCGCCCGGCCGATCGGTCAGCCGCGTGCTCGAAACATAGATCGGAAACTCGACCGGCTGCCGAATGGCCAGCTCGAACCGCCGCGCGGTCAACTCGACCTCGGCGCCTTCTTCGGCGCCGGCGGGCAAAAGACAGATGGCCGACGGCGGACCGTTGGCGCTCTCGACGCCAATGTAATAAGTGCGCGCCAGCCCCGCCGAAATGCGCACGCCCAGCCCGCGACGAACCAGCCCGTAATAGGCCGCTCCGTGCGCCACCGCCAGATCGAGCCGGGCATTTTCTAAAAGCCGCGGCTGCCAACGTTGATCGTCGCAGCCGAACCACGAACTGAGCACTTCCAACAGCCGGCCGCGCAGCATCGGCGAGGCGAAGAAGCCGCCGTTGAACAGCACCAGGTCGGGCCGGGCCGGGTCGTGATCGCCGGCGGCGTCCGAGTCGAGCGCCGCCTGCCGGTGAGCCGAAAGAAACGCCGCCAAATACTTGGTGATGGCCGGGTCGGCGGCGAACGGCAGTCCGAACTCCTGGAAACCGCTGCGCCGCGCCGCCGGCTGATCGTCGAGCGCCGCGCGCGGCAAAAAACCTTCGAGCAAAAGCTGCTCGACTTCCTCGCGCGTCACTTCGACCTGCAAGCCGCCGCCAATCAATCTTGCTCCACTGCCGGGCAGGTTAACCGTCAGCCGCTCGGGAGCATCCTCGCCCAGCAGCGTCTCTTTCACGCGGCGGCACGTGCGCACCAACACCGCCCATTGTCGTGGCTCGAGCTTGCCCTCGCCGGTGAGCTTGCGTTCGATTGCATGAGCCAAAGCCAGATCGAGATTGTCGCCGCCCAAGATCAGATGTTCGCCCACGGCCACGCGGTGGAAGCGCACTTTGCCGGCCTCGCCGCTGCGCACGCGAATGAGCGTAAAATCGGAGGTGCCGCCGCCGATGTCGCAAACCAGAATGGTCTGGCCCGGCGACACCTGCTCTTGCCAATGCTCGCCCTGGGCATCGATCCAGGCGTAAAAGGCTGCTTGCGGTTCTTCGATCAGCACCACGCGCGGCAAGCCCGCCAGCCGCGCCGCCCGCACGGTCAGTTCGCGGGCGACTTCGTCGAACGACGCCGGCAGCGTCAGCACCACGTCTTGCTCGGCCAACCGATCGCTCGGGAAACGATGGTCCCAAGCGGCGCGGATGTGCTCCAGATAGCGTGCGCTGGCTTCGACCGGTGAAAGCCGCTCGACTTCGGGCACGCCGTGCCAGGGCAGCAGTTGCGCGGTCCGATCGACGCCCGGATGGCAGAGCCACGACTTGGCCGAGGCAATCAGGCGGCCCGGCACGCTGGCGCCATGATCGCGGGCAAAAAAGCCGACGGCGTAATTGCGGTCGCGCTCGCTCCACGGCAACGCCAACGCCCCGGCGGCAAACTCGCCTGCCGCCGCTTCGTAGTGGAACGAAGGGAGCGTTTCCCGCGCTTCGACTTCGGCCGGCGCCACAAGCTGCGCAGCGGCGAACGTGCGCACCATCGGCGGCTGCGACGTATCGACGTAGGCCACGGCCGAGTTGGTCGTGCCCAAATCGATGCCGACCAAATAGCGGCTTGTGCTCGGTTCAGCGTCCATTGAAGGGGTACGACACGGGTCGCGCCAATGTCGGCTTTCGCTCCGCGAAAATAGCGCTACTTTCGCGGAGCGAAAGGCGACTTTGGGCGATGCTAGTCGCGCACAGTTGTTTTAGGGGCTTCCTGCTGATGCGGCGAGTTCATTCGGGAAACAGGCGTTGTCGCAAGTCGGCGTCGAGCGGCGCCGCGTATTCACTGATTTCAAACACTTCGGCATATTCGATCTGCCGCCCACGCTGGTCGCCATACCGCGCCACCAGCTCGCTGCGATAACGATCGGCCTGCGGGCGAAGGTAGCCCAGATACCAATCGCGCAGCCATTGCCGCCGGGCCACTTCGCCTTCGGGCACCTGATCGGCCACGCCGCGGTTAAACGGCAGCCACTCGAAAAACTGCGAAGCATGGCAAGCCAGCATCTCGACGATTGTTTCCACCTGCTCGCCGACATCGACCACCACATCGCCCGACAGCGGCGCCGGCTTGGTAAACCGATCGGGCAGAAACGCCACCACCGGGTCGCGAGCCAACGCCGGCACTTCGGGCACGAGCGACGGCACCGTGACCAGATAGCAGGCATCGCGCACCACATCGCCCACCGCGCGGTGATCGGGGTGGTAGTCGTTCGTGCGGTGCGTCAGCACCAAGTCGGGCCGATAGCTGCGAATTTCGCGAATGACTTGCCCGCGTAGGTCGAGCGTCGGCTGCAGCCGGCCGTCGGGGTTGTCCCACATGTCGGCCTCGGCGCCGATGACCGCCGCCGCGGCCGCCGCTTCGCGCCGCCGGCGTTCGGCCAGCGGCGGGCCAGAGATTTGGTGATGCCCGGCGTCGCCGTTGGTGAGTGTCACCATTTTCACCCGATGTCCACGGCGGCGATAGATCGCCGCCAACCCGCCGGCATGGAACTCGGCGTCGTCGGGATGGGCCACCAGCAAGAGGAGGCGAAGAGAGGGGCAAGTCATCGTCCGTAAAAAGTACGTGTGATCGAAGGCAAGAACGTTAGGGCCCAACGGGCGAACTTGCCTTAAGTGTAAAAATGGCCTAGAATTGCGTCAATGACGCGCCCAGGCGACGTCGCTTCCTTCAAGGAGCCGCAACCGTGAACCGCAACTCAGGGCAGCAAGATATCATGGATACCGCGACTTCCTCAAATGGTGAGGTATTGGCGGAACGCCTGTTGATAGCGGTCCAGCTTTTGAACGACTCCATTGAGATCGATCCCGACGTGATCAGCGGCGTGCCAGTCGTTCGCGGCACCCGGATCTCTGTAGCACGCGTGCTTGCTGAGATCGCCGACAATGCCAGCCTGTCGGAAATTGCTGATAACCTGCAGATTGACTTTCAATCTCTGAAGAACATCATCGAAGGACTCTCGATCCGCCTTGATCGGCCCTTAACCGAATGATTCGGGTGCAGTTCGACGAATGTTTCACCAGCAAGCGGGTAAAGGCGCTATGCGATGCGGAGGGAAAGATCGCCGCCAGCATCTTTCCCCACCGCTTGCGCAACAAGTCGATAAAAGATATCGAGGTCGTCGAGCGCTTTTTCCCCTCGAATTCGATATTGGTAACAACTGACCATCGCCTGCCGATAAACCAAGCTGAGCATATTCCGCGCGAGCACCCTGGCATCGTTGTAGTTCGCAATAATGGACCTCATACGCAACGCGAGCGCGACATTATCGAGGTACTGGCGAACTTCAAGGCGCGAGTACCCCAATGGGAGTGTTTGACCTGGTCGAATTCAATCGTGGAATTCTATCAAGACCGGGTTGAGGTCTATTCCATACGAGATGGCAATCCCACGCGTTCGGTGGTCGCTCGATTTGACGCCCCGGACTTTTTACTTGCTTTCACTGGCGCGCTAAACGCCCATCAGACGAGGAACCAATGATAACCCATACGCCACACCTTCGTTACTTGCTCTGTGCGCTTGGATTTTTGCTCGGTCGCACCTTGCTGGCCGCCGAACCGGCCGACAAGCCGCCAGCGGCGGTTCCGCCCGCCGACGCCACGCCCGAAGTCTCGCTCGACGAACCGACCGGAAAATATATTCGCCTGCTCCGCGACAGTGACGATCGCCCGGTGGAAATGCAAACGGCCATCGTCAGCTTCGCGGCCGACGACAAGGATCGGGCGGGCTTGACCGTCGATCTGATCGCCGCCGTGCACATCGGCGAGAAGGAGTATTACGAACGGCTCAACCGCCAGTTTGCGAAGTACGACGCGCTGCTCTATGAGTTGGTCGCCCCCGAAGGCACCCGCGTGCCCAAGGGCGGCGCCAAAAGCAGCCACCCGGTGGGCAAAGTGCAAACCATGATGAAAGACATGCTCGATCTCGATTTTCAGTTAGATCATGTCGACTACCATCAAGACAACTTTGTACACGCCGACATGTCGCCCGAAAAGTTTTCGAAATCGATGAGCGATCGCGGCGAGAGCATTTGGGCCATCATGTTTCGGGCGTTGGGGCAGAGTGTGGCCCAGCAGAGCAAGCACCCCGACCGGTCGTTCGACGCTGATTTGCTCTTGGCGTTGTTCGACAAGAACCGCGCTTTGGCGCTGAAGCGCGTGCTGGCTGAGCAATTTGAAGATCTTGAAGGGGCGATGAGCGCCTTCAACGGTCCCGATGGTTCGACCTTGATCACCGAGCGCAACAAGCGGGCTTTGGAAGTGCTCGACCGCGAGATCAAATCCGGCAAGAAGCGGCTGGCCATTTTTTATGGCGCGGGGCACCTGCCCGACATGGCCCGCCGGCTGATCGACGATTTTCATCTGAAGCCCCGCCGCGAGCAATGGGTGATGGCTTGGGACCTGCACCCGCCCGCGAAGCAAGCGAAACCAGCCGGCAAGAAATCTTCGCCGAAGCCGGCTGGCGCGGTGCCCTGAACTCCCGATGTCCCCGCCTTTATGCGCCGCGCGCAGTTCAGTTTGAAGACGATGCTTTGCTTGATGGCCGTTGTGGCGGTCGGCAGCACCGCCGCACGACCGGCATGGCGCGTGATCGGGGCGTATTTATTTCCTGCTCCCGTCGCCCGTTGCGGCGGTTGCAAGATCACGCTCAAGACACGCACGTTCCGTCGGGCAACCGAGGCGACGGTAGTTTGGGAAGACGGGAGTGTCACGATCGAGCCATTGGCGCCGCGACCGGCAGATCAGTGACGCCCATGAGCCGTTTCTCGGAGAGGTCCGATGATGCATAGGGGTATCCATAACCCCACGCGAATCAACCGCCGAAACCCAGCAAGCCAGTTTTTGGGGAGAATGCGGAGAGAGGCCGAGGAAAGATGTCGAAGGCCAGGGCGATTGTTATGGCCGCGCCGACGGCACGTATCTCCATGCCGACTTTTGCGGCAACCGCGGCCGCCGCGAGTTATAATGATTATCAGTCCCCACGGCCCCTCTGCGAGACAACACCATGAAGCTCCGAATGTGCGTGATCGCGTGTTTGTTGGCGACGAACATGTTCCTGATGAGGCCGCTACGGGCGGCGGCCCAGACGCCGCGGTATGCGGCCCAGGTCACGCCTCGACCCAACGTTTCGCCCGACCAGCCGCCGCAAGGGCGGGCGGAAAACCGCTGGCGTTACCGGTTTCACCGCGGCACCTGGTGGTATTGGACCGCCGGCAACGCCTGGGCGCGCTGGAACGGCGACATGTGGGTGCCCTATACCGGTCAGCCCGACGTCGCCGATTTCGCGCCCGGTTCGCTGTTGGGACCGATTGCGGGGCCGGCGGGTTTAGAGGGTGTGTTTCTGCGCGGGCCGCAAGCGGGCCTGATTCGCGTGGGCGATCGCGCCTCGACCAAGATGCTTCCCCGCGGCACCGTGATGCCGCGCTTCTTGCGCGGCGAATTCACGGAAAACCCGGCGCTGGGTCCGCCCAGGAAGATGGATTCACGCGAGGAGCTGGACTCACGCGAGGAGTTGGATGCACCCGATGAGCCGGATGCGCGGGATGAGCCCAGGGATGAGTCTGCCCCATAATCAACGTGCGTTGGGGCAACGACGATGCGCCGCGTGCGGCGGCGATCGCTCGTGCGCCCCACAGGAGAAACGATGGCTGGGCAAAAGGCAAGGATATGCCCTGCGGACTCAAAATCGGGCATCGCCGGCACTTGGCGGCGACGATGATTCTAGCTGCTCGCTCGCCTCGTCGAGATGCTCGACGGAGTCAATCTCAAGATCGTCCATCGCAGGCTCTGGAACGTCCTCCATCTGATCGTCGCCTATTTGATCGTCTTGCAGAATTGGGTTGTTAAACGGTAGCGGCGGAACCAAGTCTAAAACCGGCTGATCGAAAAGCGCGGCCCCTTTTTCGTCGTACTGTGCGAGCGCGTAATTGCATAACACGAAATACTTGTCCGATTCGTCAGAAAACAGGTCGATTGCCCCGCCCCACATGACCCGTTTCACTTTCTCGCTAAGAAACGTCAGCCAACGCTCGCGAGCGGCTCGTTCGGCGTCCCGGTTGCCTTGTGCTTGCGCCAGCTCAATCTCCAGCTCGGCGGCGCGGCGATGCGCGGTCAGCGAATCGAAGATGGTCGATACCCCTGCGCTGTACGCCGCATCGCTCGCCTCACGCAAGAATTCTGCATCGTCAACTGCCGCACGCAGGGCGTCTCTTTGTTGTTGCCGGTCACCGCAGATTTCGGCCAAACGCTCTCGGGCCAGCGCTAAATCAACCTTACCGAGCGCCATCCTCTCGGCTTCGCCCCCACGCTTCGCCGCGCGGTAAAGCGGTTCGATCTGTCCTAGCAGCAATTCCCATTGCTTGCATTCAACGGCGAGAATTTTTTCAGCGTCCGCCGCGCGACCGCCACTCGAACGGCATTTCAGCGATAGGCGAGTTGCGAGTTCGCGCGCCGCGTCAAATCGAAACGGGTTGGCCGTCGCAGCCGCCGCCTCGTCAAGACACTCGACCAATGCCCATCCAGCCGCCTCGCCATCACGACGAGCCGTATCGACGGCCGTGGGGCGTTGAGACACTTCGGCCAGTTCAAGCCGGCCTTCGGCCAGGGCCGCTTCGAGCATGGCGCTTTCGAGCGGGGTCATTGTCCTTTCGGCGTCATGAAATGCCGCGGCGCACTGGTTCAAGCCGTCGATGCAACGCCGGCGGGCCGCGCGCCGGCCGCGGGAATCAGCCCAGGCGGCCTTCCAGCGCGCCGCCGTTTGGCAATCGACGATCGCTTCATCAAAAGAGTGGTAGAGAGACCGCTGGTCTGCCGCGGCGGCGTTGTATAGCGTATCAGCTAACAAGGCGTCGACCGAGACGCCTTGCCATTGATTGGCCATCCGCTCGACGCAATCAATGGTCACATGTGTGCCCAGGAGCTCAAGTTTCCGTAAACGGCGGCAAGCTGCTAAGCGCACAAGATCGGCGTCGGCGAAGGAGCAAAGTGTGAGGTCGGCTGATACCACGCAGTGGAGATATCGATCGCCGACGCACTTCCGAAGCCAGTCTGGGCCAATCGGTTTTGTTTCGAAGCCGGCGCCCATCGCTTCGAGCCAGTCAATCGTGGCGCGCTCGCGAACGCGCGGCGTCAGAACCAACGTCGTGGCAAGGGCGCAGAGCGCCGTTAGGCCCAGCAGCCCGCGCATGCTCCATTGCAATCGCCGGTGCGCGCGTCTCGCTGGCCCCGGCTTGGAAGAAATCGCAACGACGATCATGGCACGTCTCCACGAATCGCACCTGTCGCACTGTTTTCGGCGGGGCGCACGCCGTATCAAACCGGGGCATCGCCAAGGCTCTGCCACCAGTCACCAGTCACCAGTCACCAACCACCCGCCGCTACATCCGCCCCTGGTACGCCCCAAAGTCGTTGAACCAGTGCTTCTTGACGAACCGATAGAACCAACTCTTTTCGGGTATCTCGTGGCCGGGATCGTATTGGCTCGGGCGAGATTGCATCGCGCTCAGCTCGACCAGCGCCTGCCGGCGGACCGTCGTGTCGCGGGCGCCGTGCCGCTCGACAAGCTGCTTCAGCAAGTCGGGCCGCTCCAGCACAATGCAACCCCGCGTGCTCGAAGCAGCCAGCTCGCGAAACTCGCGCAAAAACTCCGACTGCCGAAATGTTTCGCGCAGCGGCCGCGCATCGTGAATCGACTCTTTCGAGAATTGCACGATCGGGCAAGGCTCGATATCGCCCCAAGGGTTGATGTGGTGGCTGATGCCCGTGGCCGCCGGGCAAAGAGCCTGGCCGCGGCCGTCGTAATAGGCGTCGATGATGCCGATCGGCTTTTTGACGCGCATCTCGACGACGAACCGGCGTGCCCGACGCTGCTGTTCGGGCGTGAGCGCCAACTGCGGGTTCGCCTCCGGCCCAACCGGGCGATAGACGTGATACCACAGATACATCGCCCCCATGTCGATCAGCCGATCGACCCAGGCTTCGGTGAGCAGGTCGTCGATGTTGGTTTGGCAGAGGCTGGTGCAGACGCCGGTGAGCAACTTATTGTTAAGGCAGTTTTGCAAGCCCGCCATCGTCTTGCTCAGCACGCCGCTGCGTCCGCGTCGCTCGTCGCTGACAATTTCGCTGCCCTCGACGCTGACCAGCGGCGTGACGTTGCCCAGCCGCCGCAACTGCCTGGCGATGTCGTCGGTGATCAACTGGCCGTTGGTGAAAACCTGAAAGTAGCAATCGGGATGTTCTTTCAGGATTTGCAGAAGTTCCGGGTGCATGAACGGCTCGCCGCCCAGGATGCCGAAAAAGCTGTTGCCGGCGGCCTTGGCTTCGCCGATCAGGCGGTTCATAGCCGATAGGTCGATGGTCTGCTGCGGGGCGGCCACATCGACCCAGCAACCCTGGCAACGCAGATTGCAGCTATTGACGATCGAAAGATACAGAAACGGCGGAAAGACTTCGCCGTGCTTCAGCCGGCGCTTGAATCGCTGCACCGAGCGCATGCCTTTGAAGCCCATGTTCCAGGCCAGTTTCCAGACCAACCGCTTGTCGGTCTCGAAGATTACGCGTCGCGCCATTTTGAGGTACATGCTGACTATCATACGGCCATCGGTGCACGCAAACAAGAATCGGGGCTGAAGTCGGTGGCGGGTGGTTGGTGGCGGGTGGTTGGTGGCGGGTGGTTGGTGGCGGGTGGTTGGTGGTTGGTGGCTAGTGGCTGGGGCAGAGTCGAAGCGATGCCCCGGTTAATTTGATGCAGAGTGCGGAATGCGGAGTGCGGAATTCCATCAGCGGGCGCCCAGCGCCAGGCTGACGCACAACAACACCAGCACGACCAGCGCCACGCCGGCGAATCGCCAATCGCGCTCGGCGGTCCAGCCCACCAGCAACACCGCCACACGCAGAAAGGGCGTGATCATCAAGGCCAGCAGCCCGAGGGTGGTCACGGCGCGGCCATCGAGTTGCCGAGCAGGCTCCAGCAGCGTGACGAAAGATTGATGTTGAGTTGCTTGCTCATGGCCCTGAGCCAGCATGATCGCCAGCCCGGCGGCCAGCAACACTCCACTGACGATCAGACCGGCCAGCAACGTGCGGTGGACCGCGTGTTCGAGTTGATGGGGATCGGCATCGGGCACGATTATTCTCCTCGCACGGCTCGGTAAAACATTTGGGCGGCCACCGCCAAAAGCAAGACGGCAAAGAGCCGCGCCACCGCGCGACCGCCGATCCAGCGGTTCAACAGCGAGCCAACCGCCGAGCCGGCCAGCACGCCCAACACCGCGGCGGCCGTGACGCCCGGCAACACCCGCCCGTCGCCGTAGTACAGAAACGCGCTGGCCACCGCGGTAACGCCAATCATAAAGTTCGACGTGGCCGCCGCCGCTTTCACCGGCACGCCGCACAGCAGATGCAAGGCGGGCACCTTGAACACTCCACCGCCGATGCCGAGCAGCCCCGACAGATTGCCCGCGACAAAGGCCACCGCCATGCCGGCCGGCAGGCGCTTGACTTCATAGTTTACCGTGCCTCCGGCCGGGTCGTGATAGGTGGCGGCCAAGCGCGAAGCCGCCCGCGAATGACCAGTGCCGCCGCTTTCGCCAAGGGTCGAATTGTCGGCAGTGGCTTTTTCGGTGCGCCCGCGCCACATCAACAGCGCGGTGGGCACGAGCACCAAGGCGAACAACGCTTCGAGCGAGCGCGGGGCGAGCACCGCCGCCGTCAATCCGCCGGCGATGGCGCCCAGGGCCGTGGCGATTTCGAGCGTCATGCCCAGCCGCATGTTGGCGATGCCGCGTTCGACATTGGTGCTGGCCACCGCGCTGCTGGTGGCGATGACCGAGACGATGCTGGTGG
>JAICLL010000168.1 GCA_025927475.1 Pirellulales bacterium | reverse complement strand
TGTCTTGGTTCAGCGTGATCTGGAAGAATCGTCCGATCGAGTTAGCGAGTGACAGTAGGGCACAGGAATCAGGTTGGTTGCATTGTACAAGGATCGGGAAGGGAGGCTACGGGTTCCTCTTCTCTGTTCGGGTGTGGGTTGGTCAAGGTCGGCACGGGGATGTTCAGCCGTTCGCAGAGGTCACGGGCTGCGTCGTGAAGGTTCTGCCCGGTCGCGGTCGTCCAGAGGTCCAGGGCGTTGCCCGATCGGCCGCACTTGAAGCAATGGAAGCTTTGCTGCTCAAGGTTGACGGAGAAGCAGCAGCTCGTTCCGGCCGTGGAAGCGTGTAGCGGGCAAGGGCCGCGCTGCTGGGCGCCGCGGCTGCCCTGGCCCCTGACTTCCGACCTCTGGCCTCCGACCTCTCTCTTCCCCTCCCCGCAGTGTCCCACAAAACTGGCTTGGTCGGTTTTTCGGCTGAAAGTTGCACAATGCCAATCTTGGCATTATGCAAATTCGGGCATGTCCGGGGCCATGTCCCAATGACCCAGCACTGGAAGAACCGTTAACCGCGCTTGAGGCGACCGAACCACCGCCGAAGGAACACTTTGCGCGAATGGTGGCCGATGACCTGGTCAACTCCGAAGGTCAGCTCACCAAACACTATGGAGGCGAGGCCGAGCCGGAACCTTGGGCGCAGCGCAGCAGCCTGATCGATATTGCGCGTTCGGTATCATCGAGGCGCCAGCGAGGGGTGGTACACCGGGCCATCGTTACACTCTGCCTCAGCCACCGGGTCGAAATCGAAAATCGAAAATCGAAAATCAAAAATTTTTACCGGGCCTCCCGATAAAACCGATTGGCCAGCACATGCTCGACGCCGATCACGATGGCCACCAGCGCAATCAAAAGCGGAAACAACTCGCGGCCCACGCGGCCGGCGCTCAATTCGCGATCGATTTGCTCGCGGTCGTGCGCCAGTTGGTACGGCACGTCGCCAAACACGTCTTGCAATTGAGCGTCGTCGATGCGCTCCAGATCGCTGGCCGCGGCGGGCAGGTTGACGCTGAAGCCCCGGTCGAGCCCGCCCGACTCGCCGCCGGCCGTCACACGGTAGTTGCCCAGCTTCTCGGTGGCCGCGACCACAATCGCCCGCTGCTTCGGATCGGCCGATTGGCGATAGGTGTCGCCTAGCGGAGTGGACAGCAAGTAGCTGGTCACTTGCTGCTCGGCGGGCAACCGCAACACCGCCGTCTCTCCCGCCTGATAATTCAATTGCCCTTCGGTGCTGCCGGCCAGATACGAAAACATCTGATCGACGAGCACCATAAACGGCCAGTTCTCAAAGCCGGTGGCCAGGTCGTTCCAGCGATTGTCTTCCGAGGCATCGGGACCGCCCGAAACCGGCGTGGTCATGGTGACGACTCGTCCCTTGCCGACCACCCGCTCGACAAGGGCCGGCTGGCCGTTGCGATAGGCCGCGATGGTCGCGGCGCCCTTGGCCAGGTCGTGCAATTGCCAAAACCGGTAGACCGGCAGCGACTGCCAAGGCACCGTGCCCTGATAGGGCCGAAACTTGGCCATCATCGGGTGCTGTTCGTTGTGGATGGTCAAATACATTTCGCCGTCGGGATAGAACGCGGGCCGCTGGCTGAGTTTGCCGGCCAACAGCCGCTGGGGCTTGGGTTCCTGAAATGCTTCTGGCCGGGCGGCCGAGCCCAAGAAGATGGCCAAGCCACCGCCCGAACTGGCGTAGCGATAGAGCTGGTCCCAATCTTCGGGCGGAAGCGGACCCGGATCGAGCAGGCAGACGGCCGCATAGGTTTCGAGCTGCTGCTGCGCCAGGTCGGCCAGCGGCGCCACCTCATAGGCGAAACGTGCCTGGCCGGTTTGGCGCAAGCCTTCGGGCGCCAAAGCGGCGGTGAGATAAAATGCCCGGTCTCGCGCGGGGGGTGCCGCGGCAATCAACACCTTCCAGGGCGGCTTGACGTCAATCGTGAACCAGCGCCGGTCGTCGACCGCCAGCCCGTCGGCGCCCAGCAAGCGAACATAGCCCTGATGCGTGCCGGCATCGAGCGGTCCGAGCGAAAACTCGATGCCCTGCGATTGTCCCGCCTCGACCTTCACAATTTCCTGGCCCCGCTTTTCGGCGTCTTCGCCTTCGAACAGATAGACCTCGACGCCGCGTTCGTCGGCCTGCCCGGTTGACACCAGTTCGGTCGAAATCGACCAGGGGCGATTGCGCGTAATCGACTGCGCCGACAGCCGCAGCTCGCCCAGGGCCAGGTTGCGCGGCTCGGTCACGCCGACATCGATGACATAAATGCCCAGCCCGGTCAACTCGGTCAACCGCTGCCGCAGCACCGCCGCGGCCTGCGGATTCCACTGCCGCCGGGCCAGGTCGGTGAACACATACAACTCTTTGCGTTCGGGCAAATTCTCGCGCTCCGGCTCGCCTTTCTTGAGCAGTTCGGCGGCCTGCGTCAGCACTTCCCAGAGCGGCCTGGGAACCGAGGTGGTCTCCAGCCGGTTCACACGCGCCCCCGCGGCGCCCAGATCGACCTGAAACACCGGCTGGCTCTGGGTCGAATCGAGCACCGCCACCAGGCTTTCGACCGGCAGTTGCTTGAGCAGCCAAAGGCCGGTTTCTTGAGCCGCTTGCAGGCGGGTTTGGTTTTCGCTTTGGTAGTCCATCCGCGGGCTGGTGTCGAACACCAAGGCGGCGGCCACCGGAGCTTCCTGATCGCCGATTACGCCCGACGCTTTCAAGCTGGGCCGAGCCAGCGCGAACGCCAGCAGGCACAAGGCCGCAATCCGCAACACCAACAGCAGCAAATGCCGCAGGTTCAGCTTGCGGCGGTTAGCGTTTTCTCTCACCTGCACGAAGCGCAGGGCGGGAAATTCTATGTGCACCGGCTGCTGCCGCATCACCAGGTGCAGCACGATCGGCGCAGCCGCCGCCAAGGTGCCCAACAGCAACGCCGTATTGATGAATTCCATGAAACGCCGACCGTGCCGTGAACATTGCCGCCTTCTGTCATTGTAGCGTATCTTCAGGCGAAGTTTGACCTACGGGCGGTCGCTCCAGAACTTGTGCCCCGTGCGGGCAATGAACACGTCTTCCAGCGTGGGCTTGCCGAGCTTGATTGACGCCAGTCGGCCTGGAAAGGCTTCGACCAGCCGGGCCACCCATTGATGCCCGTCGGGCCGCTCCAGCCGCACGCTGCCATCGACCACCGCCGCCGGCACATCAAAACGCTCGCCGATGGCCGCGGCCAGCTCCTCGGGCCGATCGGTTTCGATGGTCAGCGTATCACCGCCGACGCTGGCCCGCAGCCGGTCGGGCGTGTCGAGCGCCACCAGCGAGCCGGCGTTGAGAATCGCTAGGCGATCGGCTTTGTCGGCCTCTTCGAGCAAGTGGGTGGTCAAAACCACCGTCACGCCGTCGTCTCGGCGGATCTGCTGCAAATAGTCCCACAGGTCGCTGCGGGCGCCGGGGTCGAGACCGGTGCTGGGTTCATCCAACAGCAGCAGCCGCGGACGGTGCAACAGCCCCTTGGCCAACTCGACCCGCCGCCGCAAACCGCCCGAGAGCGTTTCAACCAGGTCGCGGCGGCGGTCGGCCAGACGCAGCCGATCGAGCATCTCGTCTGCCCGCTGGCGCAGCTCGCCGCCCGACAGGCCGTAGAGATGGCCCTGGTGATGCAGGTTTTCGGCGACGGTGAGTTTCTTGTCGAGGCTGGGGGCTTGAAACACCACGCCGATCCGCCTTTGCACCTCGGCGGTCTGGCGCGCCACATCGTAGCCGAGCAGGCGGGCGCTGCCCGATTGAATGGGAATCAAGGTCGACAGCAGCCGAAACAGTGTGGTCTTTCCGCCGCCGTTGGGACCAAGCAAGGCGAAGATTTCACCGGCCGCTACTTCCAGATCGAGGCCCGCCAGCGCCGTCCGCTCGCCATAGCGATGCACCAAGCGCGAGGTTTCAAGAGCGGCGGTGGCGCGCATCATCTGAAAGCGGTTTCGTATCAACAAACGGTGGCCGGGGCAGAGCCTCGCCCGGATTATTCATCTGCCCCGGCGTATTCGAACCACGGTGGTCTTACACCAACCCGAAGCGCAAGCGAGGCAAGTTCGTTGCGCGTCCTCGCTTGCGCTTCGGGTTAGCGTGGGCTGATTAATAATCCGGGCTAGGCGATGCCCCGGTGGGCAGCGCCACGGCATTACGTAGCCTGGCCCGAGCCACCAGGTATAGGTGCGCGGCGCCAAGATCTATTCCGCGTGCTCAGAGTCATGCTCGCTATGTTGAGCCGCGCGCTCCGAAGCCGTCAGCATCGCCTCGACGTCGGCCTGGTCGGCCACGTGCTCCCACCGCTCATCCGAATACTTGCCTTGATAGCCGAACAGGCCGTTCATCCGCGCGCCGATGTCGGGCACCAACGCCAGGCACAGAAACACCGACATGATCGAGGCCGGAATCGTCAGCACGTATTTCCAGTTGGCTTCGTACTTGACGTGCATGAAGAACAGAATGACCAGCATCGCCTTGGTGCAAGAAACGGCGGTCATAAACAGCCGCTTCACCGCCGGATCGGGCCAGGGCCAATATTGCGAATAGGTGAAAAACGACATCGTCGTCAGAAAGCAGAGCGCCAAAAACACGAAGATGTATTTGGCGATGCCGCCGTGGTCGGCGTGCGCAGCATGGCCATCGTGAGCGGCGTGATCGTCGTGAGCGTGCGTGGCGTGCGACATATCGGTGGCGGCGTTAAAACAGGTAGAGCAAGGGAAACAGAAAGATCCAAACCAGATCGACAAAGTGCCAATAGAGGCCGACGTTTTCGATTACGCCCGCCCGCCGCGCGTCGAGCACCATGGTGAGCATGATGGCGAACACGATCAGCCCGACCACGACGTGCAGGGCATGAAAGCCGGTCAGCAAAAAGTAAGTGCTGGCCCACATGTTGCCGCCGGGAATGACCACCGGCATTTTCAGCCAGGAATATTTATCGTTCAGACCTTCAACATGGCCGGCCTCTTCGGAGAGAGGCATGGGCATGATTTCGGCCGCCAGCGCGGCCAGTTCGGCCCGGTTGGTGCTGGCCGAACGCTGTTGCAGACCTTCCAACATCTGGATGTGCTCGAGCCGTTCGCGGACCTCTTCCTCGTCGAGCGGGGGCGCGGTGGTGGCTGCGTCCACGGCGGCCTCGCCGCCGGTTCCGGTTTCGGCGGTGCTGGTGGCGGCGTTTTCCGAAGCGGCGTCGGTGCTTGCGGCGCCGTCGGCCGGAGCGCCGGCCTGCGTGGCGTCGGCCGGCGCGGCGATGCCCGCCTCGGCCTTGAACTGGGTGATCAACTCGGTGGCCCGCGCCCGCACCGCCGAGCCGTAATAAACATCAGGCTGTTCGTGCACCAGGCTGAGCGGGTTCCAGGGATAGATGCCGTGGGCGAACTTGGCCCGGTACTCATAGCCCTTCACGCCCAAGAAGACGCAACCCAGGGCGAGCGTGATCATGATCCACACCTTGGCGCCCGCGGCATTGTTGATTTTGGCGGCTTCGAGCGCCAAAACCACGCTGACGCTGGAGCAAATCAACACAAACGTGTTAAACGCGCCGATCGGCTCGCTGAGGTGCACCTCGTGCGTAGCCGGCCACACCGCCGCGCCGAAGCGAATGACGATGTACACGCCGATCAACGCGGCGAAGAACATGATCTCTGTCGAAAGAAACAACCACATGAAAAGCTTGCCGTTGGGAATCGGCAAACCCGGATGGTAATACAGCTTGGGCGGATGGCCGTGGTGGGCGGCAGCGTGTTCGTGACCGTGAGCGATCGAAGCCATGAAGAAGTAGCTGGTGGCTAGTGGTTGGTGGCTAGATGCCGGCTAGTAAATCGAAAATCCAAAATCGAAAATCGAAAATTGAATCATCCCCGTGGCCCGAGCATGAGCCAGAACAACAGCGCGGGTAGATAAATCAGTGAGGCGCGGAGCAGGATCCGGGCCGAGTGATCGGTCATCTTGAGCCAGAACAGCGCGGCACAGATGAGCTGGCCCACGCCCAACGCCAAGGCCCACAGAAAATAGGTGGGGCCAGCGACGCCGAGCAGGGCGGGCAGCAAGCTCACCGGTATCAGCGCCAGCGCGCCCCACACGGCCTGAGCGCCGCCGCGCACGCCCGAAGGATCGACCACGCTCAGCATCTTCAGGCCCGCCGCGGCGTATTGGCGGCGGTAGATCCAGGCGATGGACATGAAATGCGGAAACTGCCAGAGGAAGACGATCAGAAACAACGTGGCGGCACTTAAGCCGAGGTTCCCGCCCACGGCGGTCCAGCCCATGAGAATGGGCAAGGCGCCTGCCACGGCGCCAACCACGGTGTTGAACGGCGACCGTGCCTTCATCGGCGTGTAGATGCCCACATAGAGCACCCAAGAGGCCGCGCCCAGCGCGGCGGTCAGCACGTTGGTGAGCAGGCCCAGGTAGATCACGCCCGATAGGCTGGCTAGCGAAGCGGCGAGCATCGCTTCGCGCGAGCCTAGCCGCCCGGCGGGCAAGGGCCGGTCGGCGGTGCGCGCCATCAGCACATCGCTATGCCGTTCGAGCCATTGGTTCCAGGCGCAGGCGCCCGCGCCCACCAGCAGAGTGCCCAGGACGGCATGCAACACCAGCCACACCTGGGGCGCGCCGCCGCTGGCGACCACGCTGGCCACCGCCACCGTGACCAGCTCCATGAGCATGATCTTGGGCTTGGTCAGTTCCAAATAATCTTGCGCCCGCTGCCATGGCGTGGCACGCGCGGCGACATACGATGCGGAGCTGATGCTCATGCGACGACCACCTCATGCACAAGTTGATTGGTATTCGATGTTTTGCGCGAAACGGCCTCCGTGCCTCTCAAAGCCGACAACTCCGCCGCAACCTTCCAAGATCGCAGCGCCAGCACCACGGCCGTCGCTAAAATGAGCGAGCCGACGGCGACATGCCCGGTGGTGACGATGGCCTGCCCGAACCCTTCGCGCCGGACGACGAAGCCGGCGGCCCAGCCAAAGCTGCTAAGCCAGGCTGGCCAGCCGTAATTGACCACCCATGCTCCAGCGCCCAAGGCAAGCTGCGCGGCAATCAGCCCCGCCAAGCCCCGCGCCGGCCGCACCAGCCAGGCGTTGCCGCCAGCCTCGCGCTCGGCGCGATACCAGGTAAGGAAGACATGCGCGGCCAGCGCCGCCGCCACGACCAAATGAAAGAGCACCGCCAGGCGGAACATGGTGGCATCGGCGGTGACCGGCATGTGGCGAAGCTGCGAGCCAAGCAACAACTGCACGTAAGCCAGCACCGCGGTGTTGGTGGCGGCAAATGGCAGCCGGAAGGCCCCAGCGCGGACGGCCAAAGGTCGAGTGCCAGCGGCGAACCAGCGGCGCGACGTGAATACGGCCAAAGCGGCGCTCAGCGCGAAAAAGGCCGGGCCGACGCAGCCGTGAATCTGGGCCAACAGGCGCGCATCGAGCCGTACGCGCAGCCCTCCCAGCACGCCCTGCAACACGACGCCCGCGATCGCCGCCAGGCCCAGCCAGCGGAGCCAGCGTCGCCCATCGCGCGCCCACATCGCGGCGGCCAGGGCGATCGTCAGCATGCCAACCACGGCCCCTAGCAAGCGATGCCCGTGTTCGATGAATAGGTCCCAGGGACCGAACAGCCAGGTTTGCCAGGGATAGAGAAACAAGTTGTAGCCATACGTTGTCGGCCAATCGGGCACGGCCATGCCGGCATCGTAGGTGGTCACCAGCCCGCCGACCCAAATCAACGGAAACGTGGCGCACGCCAACAGCACCGCCAGCCGGTGCGGCAGGCGAGATTGCGGGTCGAGTTGTCGTGCGGTCAAAGACATGTTGCGATTTTGGATTTTCGATTTTGATTTTTGATTTGCCCCGGCGTCATCCACGCCGCGGCAGCGCTCCACTCCGACCGAGCATGCGATTTTGGATTTTCGATTTGGCTCGGTGGCTGGGGCAGAGCCTTGGCGATGCCCCGGCGTCATCCACGCCAACCGAGCATCAACGTCAATCGTACCGCACGGAACGGCACGGAGTCCGTTCCCTACCGACGTCGGGCGTCAATCGCTCCCCGTCTCCCATGCTCCGCGTCTCCCCCTCTCCGTGTCTCCGTGTCTCGGATTCCTCAATGCGCCTCCGGCGGCGGCGTATACCCCTCGGGCGGCGGCTGCGTCTGCGGATAATAATCGGTATCCACTTCCGGCGAACCATATTCGTACGGCCCGCGATAGACAATCGGCTGCATGTCGAAATTGCCGTGGCCCGGCGGGCTGGGGGCGAACCACTCCAGCGAGTTGGCGTTCCACGGGTTTCGACCGCACTTCGGTCCCGCGAAGATGCTGTACACAAAATTCACGGCGAAGATGATTTGCGCCAGCCCCATGCCGAAGGCGCAGATACTGATGAACTGGTTCAGCCCCTGCATGTGGGCGAACGTGTCGTAGTGATACGGATCGGCCAGCCGCCGCGGAAACCCGCCGGCGCCCAGAATGTGCATCAGATAGAACGTGCCGTTGAAAAAGATGAACGAAAAGAAGAAGTGTACCTTGCCCCAGAACTCGTTCATCATCCGCCCGAACATCTTGGGGAACCAAAAATAAATTCCGCCAAACACGCCAAACGCCGTGCCGCCGAACAGCACGTAGTGAATGTGGGCCACGATAAAGTAGGTGTCGTGGATGAAAATATCGACGGGGGTGGCGGCCATGAAAATGCCCGACAGCCCGCCGATGATAAACATCGACACGAACGACAGCGCGAACAGCATGGGCGTGGTGAATTGAACCTGCCCGCCCCAGATGGTGCCCAGCCAGTTGAAGACTTTGATGGCGCTGGGCAGGGCGATCATCATGGTCGAAACCATGAAGGTCATGCCCAGGGCGGGGTTCATGCCCGACATGAACATGTGGTGGCCCCACACAATGAAGCCCAAGCCCGCGATGCCGGCGATCGAGTAGACCATCGGCTTATAGCCAAACAGCGGCTTACGCGAGAAGCAACTGATCATGTCGGACACCATGCCCATGGCCGGCAAGATCATGATGTACACGGCGGGGTGCGAATAAAACCAAAACAGGTGCTGCCACAAGAGAGGCTGCCCGCCGCCCGCCCCGGCCGTGGCGCCATTGACGATCAACCCCTCGGGCACGAAGAAGCCGGTGTGCAGTGTGCGGTCGAGCAGTTGCATGAACAAGGCCGCGGTGAGCACCGGCAAGGCAAACGCTTGCAAGACGGCGGTGATGAACATCGCCCAGATGGTCATCGGCAAGCGGAACATGGTCATGCCGGGAGCGCGCATCTGGATGATGGTGGTCATGTAGTTGACCGAACCCATCATCGACGAGATGCCGACAAAGATCAGCCCAATCAGCCAGTAGGTTTGCCCGTTCAGGCTGCCGGGCGAGGCCGAGGTGACGGCCGACAACGGTGGATAGCCGGTCCAGCCGGAATTGGACGCTCCGCCGGGCACGAAGAAGCTGACCGTCATGCAGACGAAGGCCGGCCACATGAACCAGTAGCTCATCATGTTGAGCGTGGGGAACGCCATGTCGTCGGCGCCGATCATCAGCGGAATCAGAAAGTTGCCGAACGCGCCCGCCAAAATGGGAATGATCACGAAGAAAATCATGATCGAGGCATGCATCGTAAACAGCATGGTGTAAAACTCGGGCGAGATCTGCCCTCCCTCGCCGGCGAACAGCCGCGGGCCGATGATGGGCATGCTCGTCCAGGGCCAAGCCAATTGCCAGCGGACGGCCATGGCCAGCAGTCCGCCCACTAGGAACCACAGCAGCGTGGAAAAGAGGAACTGAATGCCGATGATCTTATGATCGAGCGAAAACACATAGGTACGCAAAAAGCCCATCGAGTGGGCGTGTTCGTGTGCGCCGCCGGCTTCGTGGGCGTGAGCGCCAAAGGTGGTCGAACTCATGTTATTCTTCTTCCTCCTCCTCCGGTTCTTGCGTGCGCGACTGCTCGGTGGCCATCTGTGCCAGCCACTGCTCGTACCGCGAACGCGTCTCGATCGTCAAACGGCCTTTCATCTTGTAATGCCCCCAGCCGCAGAGCTCGGCGCACACCAGGTCGTAGGTGCCTACGTCGGTGGCCCGGAACCAGACGGGGATCTTCATGCCCGGCACCGCGTCTTGCTTGATGCGTAAATGCGGCAGAAAAAAATCGTGCAGCACGTCCATGCTCTTCAGGTCGACCAAAATTTCTTCGTCGACCGGAATGTGCAGATCGTTCACGTGATAGATGTCGTCGCGCGTGCCGAGTTTGCCGTCTTCGCCGGGGTAGCGCAGCCGCCACTCAAACTGCCGCGCGGTCACCTCGACGGTGGGCGGCATGTCTTTGGGCGTGCGCATCTTCACGTCGGCCCAGGCGTTCATCTGATAAATGGCGATGAACAGCAGCGTGGCGGCGGGCAAAATGGTCCAGATCACTTCCAGGTTGTGGCTGCCGTGCGTGTATTTGGTCGGCTCGCGGTTGCTGGCGCTGTCGTACCGCCACAGGAACCAGAACAAGACAAACTCGGTGGCCGCGAACACCACGCCCGTCAAAATCAGAATGAAATTGAACAAGTGGTCGATCTGGTAGCCGTGCTTCGAGATGTCGCGCGGCAGCCAGTAACCGGCCGAGGGGGCCCAGAAAAACAGGCCGATCCCCAAGACGGGTACCGTCAAAAACACAAGGCTCCAAAATTTACCCACCGCAATTCTCCTGCTTGTCGCCGTTTGCTGATGTGAACGGCGACGATGATTCTCTGTAGGGAACGGACTCCGTGCCGTTCCGTGAAGGGCGGGGCGACGCCGACTCGCAGATCGCGGAACGGCACGGAGTCCGTTCCCTACAGACGCTTGCTCGCAATTCCTTCGTTTTCTTCAACCTACTCTGCTAATTCACTCGTCCCGCCACCTGCGTCTCGTGAACCTCAAACCGCGCCGGCTCGCTGGCCTCTTCATAGGGCAGCGAGAGCACGAAATCGACCACGTGCCAGATGTCTTCCGCTTTCAGAACCGGCGTGGCGCCCTCGCCGCCGGCGGGCATGGGCGTGCCGCCGATGCCCGAGTGTACCCGGCGATATATGTCCATCGGCCGCCGCCCCCCGCGATAAACGCCCAGCCGCAAATTGCGCGGCCGCAGCACTTGCTTGGGCAGCAGCCAGCGGTCCATGTCGCCGGGCAGCTTCATTTTGTTCCAGTTGTCGTAGTCTTTGATCGGGCCGCCGTCTTTGCCATCGCCCAACGCGGTCGGGCCGTGACATTGAATGCATTGCGCTTCTTTGCTGAGAAAGAGCGTGCGACCACGCTCGATCGAAGCCGCCAGCTCTTCCGGCGTGCTGGTCTCGGGCCGCTCGGGAGGATTGACGATCGAATCCTTCGCCGTGTCCCAGCCGGCGATCACCGACGCCACTTGCTCCTTGATATACTCGGCGCTGGCTTGAGCCTTGGCTTCGGGCGTTTCGCCCTCCGGCAAGTCGTCGCCGCCCAACAGCATGATTGCCAGCAGCATCTCGCTCTGCCCGCGGACGCTGAGATATTTGACGTACTCGACCAGCGCCTCGACCTCGTCGTTGGGCAACAGGGCAAACGACGGCATGGCCGTGCCGGGAATCCCCTCAATGATGGTCCGCTTCAGATCGGCAGAAGTGGGCTTGGCGGCGTTGAGCGTGCTTTTGAATTTAAACACGCCCTGGCGGTAGTCGCGCGGGTAGGGTTCGAGAAACGCGGCGGTCGGCCCGGCGCCGTCGCCCGTAATGCCGTGGCAATGGGCGCAATGCTGGCGGAACAGCCCGCGCTGCGTGCCGTCAGCGTTGCCGCCATAAGGCCCGGCCGCGAGCGTGATCTTTTTCAAATCGAGGCCGGTTTTTTCCTCCGCGTTCCAGCGAAATTCGGGAAACACGTTCGGCTCGTTGGGCGTGCCAAAGGCCGCATAGAGCGCCGTCGAGATGAATTGCAGCTTCTGGGCGTTCGTTTGCTTCTCTTCGACTTCGTCGTCGTCCTTTTCGGCGCCGGTGACGCGGAAGGCGTCGACGCTTTGCGACGGAATGATCTGCGGATCCAAAATGTCCTGCATGTTCAGCCGGAACTGCGGCTGGCTGTCCTGGCCCGTGCAGCCCGCGGCCAAGATGCAGGCCAATGACAGCAGATAAGCCGTGCCCCAAACTGGCCTGTAGGGAACGCCCTCTGTGGCGTTCCGTGCATCACGAGTAGACGTCGATTCGCGGCCCACGGAACGCCACAGAGGGCGTTCCCTACAGAGCCGCGCATCGCAACTTCCCGGAATCGACTGTTCCATCTTCATGCCACGATCGTTCATTTCTTCAACAGGCTCACGTCGACCGGAATCGTGCCCAGGTCGTTGTCGCCCTCTTGGATCTCGAATTTGAATTTGCCCTTTTTCCACTCCGGCCTGGCCGATAGCCCACCCACCGCTTCTTGCCAAACCTGAAACTCGTGCTTGCCGGCGGGCAGGTTCTTGATCTCGAACGAACCATCGTCGCCGGTCACCGCGGCGTAAGGATTGTCGCGGGGGAACACGTAGCCCTTCATCCAGGGATGAATGCTGCACGTGACCATCACCGGAGCGTTTTGCTGCTTGTGAAATTGATAACCAGTGGCCTTGTTCTCCGAAATAAGCTGGTTGAACGGAGCGTCGCCCAGCGGCGTCAGGTTGCTGTTGTGGGCGACGGGATCGGAGTTGTGAATTTCCAAAATCTGCGTTGTGCGCAGCGGCAAAATATGCGGCTCGAAACGGCAGTGGTCGTTGTCAAACCGCACCGTGGCTGTGGCGGTCGCTTCGTAGTCGGGGTGAATCGGTGCTTTCTTGTCGGTCAGAAAGATCACGACATTCTTCAGGCCGTCGCCGGCACCGACTTCCACCGATTCGTCGTGCAGGCCGTGCTTGCCGCAGACTTGCTCGTCTTTGGTGATCGCCAACGGCATGACCTGGGGCGGAGGGCCTTCGATCACAAATTTTCCGGTCAGATTGCCCCAGGCGTCGGCGGTGGCCGGCGCGGAGGCGGTGTCTTCGTCTGCGGCGGCTTCGCCCGCTCCGCCGGCCGCGTCGCGGATGCTCTTGGCCAAATCGACGTCAGGCTCGACATTGAGCGTGACGACGGCGTGGCTGCCGCAGCCCAGCGCGGTGGCGGCGAGTAACGCAAGAAGAATTGAGGTGTGCTTCATGGCAATGCTTGTGGCACCCGTAGGACGACCTAGGAAGGTCATCCTACGGATGGTGGTCACTCTTGATTGTTTACGACTTTGGTTTCAGCAACTTCGGATCGACCTTGATGGTTTTCAAGTCGTTGTCGCCTTCTTTAATGGTCAGGTCGAACTTGCCCTTCTTCCATTCCTTCTTGGCGCTGAGATACCCCACCGCCTCATGCCAGACGGTGAATTCCAGTTTGCCCGTTGGCAGGTCTTTAATCTCGAACTTGCCGTCCTTGTCGGTCACAGCGACATAGGGGTGGTCTTTGACCACAATATAGGCCTTCATCCAACCGTGAATGTTGCACTGCACCGGCGTGGGCGTCTTCAACTCCTTGGTGAATTTGTACGTGGCCTGCGCGCCTTCGGCCAGCAGGGGATTGATGCCAACCTGACCGAGGGGTGAGACGTTGCTGTTGTGGCTGAACGGATCTGAGTTGTGAATCTCGAGCGTCTGCGAGACTTCCATCGGCAAGATGTGCGGCTCGAAACGGCAACCCTTGTTGTCAATGATCACCGTCTTAGGCAGATCTTTCTTGAGATCGGGATTGACCTTCGGCTTTTTACTGCTGACGAAAATCACCACATTGGCCAAGCCGCCATCGCCGCCCACCACAATTGTTTCATCTTTGACCTGATGCTTGGCGCACATCGGCTCTTTGTCGGTGGGGATGGGCTTGGGCTTGGGCGGTGTGCCGTCGTAGACGAATTGCCCGGTCAGGTTGCCCCAGCCAGCGGCATGGACGGGCGTGGCGTTGAATTGGCACACGATGCCGACTGCGGCGAATGTCGCGAGAGTATATCGAATCATGGTTGTGTTTCCTCCGGGAGTGATTTCGATTGTGGCTTTTGGCACTCTGTGCGTCTGTAGGGAACGGACTCTGTGCCAATCCCGTTCGGCACGAATTTTGCGCCATTTAGTTAATCAGTATTTGGCTTGGTCCACCAACATGGTTTGGCATAGTTTTTGCGCCACGGGGCCTGGGAACTTAGTCTCCGGTCATTTTGGCAGACGCACGGATGGCTC